>CAXTTN010000151.1:0-14362 GCA_964247105.1 uncultured Pseudonocardia sp. | reverse complement strand
CGGCCAGGGCCAGAAGGGCCCGCAGGCCCAGGGCGTGCGCGTCGTCTGATCGTCGACCACACGGCACGGAGCCCGTCTCCCCCCTCGGGGAGGCGGGCTCCTGCAGTTGGGGCGCACCGGCAGTAAAGTCCCGGCGTGCCCCCGCTCCTGCACCGCATCGACGCCGCGGCGCCCGTCGAGGCGATCGACGTGGCCGCGGCGGAGCTCGTGGCGGGCGTGGGCGCGCTGGCGGTGAGCCTGCTCGTGGCCGACTACAGCGGCCGCGCGATCGTCCGCCTGGACACGTCGACGTGGGGGGCGAACGTCGTCGAGCTCGCCGAGACGATCCCGCTGGCCGGCACGGTGTACGAGCGCGTGCTGCGCACCCAGCGCACCCACGTCGACGCCACCCGCCTGACGGCCCCGGTGACGGTGCGGGGCGACTCGATCGGCGTGCTGGAGGTCGACCTCCCGGAGCCGCCCGACGAGCGGGTGATCGCCGAGGTGAGCGGGGTCGCGCTGGCGCTGGGCTACGTCGTGGTCGCGAACCGCCGCTACACCGACCTGTTCGAGTGGGGCCAGCGCACGGAGCCGTTCTCGCTCGCCGCGGAGATCCAGCGAAGGCTGCTGCCCGGCGCGTTCAGCTGCGAGGCCGAGCAGTTCACCATGGCGGGCTGGCTGGAGCCGGCCGCCACCGTGGGCGGCGACACGTTCGACTACGCCATCGACCGCAACACCCTGCACCTGTCGATCACCGACGCCGTCGGCAACGACGTGAACGCGGCGATGCTCGCGACGGTGCTGGTCAGCAGCCTGCGCAACGGGCGGCGGCGCCGGCTGAGCCTGGACGAGCAGGTCCGCGCGGCCAACGACGCGCTGGCCCGCCACTCCCCCGTCGGCCAGTTCGTCACCGGCCAGGTCGTCCGCGTCGACCTCCGCACCGGTGACGCCGTCATGGTCAACGCCGGCCATCCGTTCCCGCTGCGGATGCGCGACGGGCGGGTCGAGGAGATCCCGCTGGAGATCGACATCCCGTTCGGGATCTACGAGGGCCGCACGTTCCGCCTGCAGCGGCTCACGCTGGAGCCGGGCGACCGTGTGGTGTTCCTCACCGACGGGGTGCTCGACCGCAACAGCGACCAGGTCGACGCGCCCGCCGCCCTCCGCGGCACGGCGGACCTGCACCCGCGGGAGGTGGTGCACGTGCTCAGCGACGCGGTCGTGGAGGCCACCGGCGGGGACCTCAAGGACGACTCCACGGTGCTGTGCCTCGACTGGTACGGAACTACCGGAACGGGTGAAGGGTCCGGATCCCCGTAACGAGCCTGGCCCGCCGCAACGAATGGCGGGACATGCTCAAGACCGCCGCACTGCTCGTCGCCGCCGCCGCCGCGCTCGTCGCCGTCGGCACCGCCGCGGCGGGGGCGGCCCCCGCGCCACCCCCGACCAACGCGTGCACCAACCCGACCCTCGCGCAGAACACGACCGGCTGGTCGATGAGCTCCGGCGGTGGCGGCCGTCGGGTCGCGATCACCGGGCACCCGTCGGCCGGGTACGCCTACCGGGCGACGACGACGTCCTCCACCGCGGTCATGAAGCTGCCGCCCCAGGCCGTCACGGCCGGGCAGACCTGGACTTTCGCCGCGGACTCCCTGATCAGCAGCAAGGGCAAGGTCCGGCTGTCGGTCGACTGGTACGACTCGTCGTCGAAGAAGCTGTCGCGGTCGAGCGGCTCGACGACGACCGTGGGCTCCTCGTCCTGGGTGCGCGTGCCGCTCACCGCGAAGGCCCCGAGCCACGCCGTGCGAGCCGTGGTCAGCCAGACCGCGACGGTCACGAAGGGCGTTCTCTGGTCCAGCACGGCCTGCACGTACACGGTCCCGACCGTGACCGCGCCGCCCACGACGACCACACCCCCGCCCACCCCATCGGGTGACGACGGCGTCCAGGCGGCCACGGTGCTCAACTGGGGCAGCCCGACCGACGGCGACGAGTTCAGCGGCACCGAGATCGACCCCGCCAAGTGGTACCTCTACGACGGCAAGGGCCACGACGGCAAGGGCCTCCGCAGCCCCGGCCAGATCACGGTCACGAACGGGATGCTCGTCATGTCCGGCACCTCGAACGGCACCACGGGCGGCATGGCGGCCGCCGACGGGCACCAGTACGGCCGCTGGGAGACGCGCATGCGGGTTCCGGCCGGCGACAAGCGCTACCACCCCGTGCTGCTCCTGTGGCCCGACGCGGAGGACTGGCCCGTCGGCGGCGAGGTCGACTACGCCGAGACCGACAGCGCCGCGTCCGATGTCGACTTCTTCCTCCACTACAGCTCGAAGAACAGCCAGACCAGCGGCTCGACGACCGTCGACCTGACGCAGTGGCACAACTACGCGGTGGAGTGGACCTCGACCGGGATCCGCGGGTACGTCGACGGCGTGAAGTTCTTCAGCGACACGACCAAGTCGCACCTCCCGCCGCGTCCGATGCACCAGACGATCCAGCTCGACTGGTTCCCCAGCGGCAGCTCGGCCACCACGCCGTCGTCGCTGAACGTCGCCTGGTTGCGGTACTACCCGATCGGCTAGGGGGCACGTCGACGCCGCCCGCGCCGTCTCGCGTCGGGAGCGACGACCGGTCCGCGACAGACGGGTCAGGTCTCGGCCCGTCGCCGCCGGAGGAAGGCCCGTTCCGCGTCGTTGGTCACCAGCGCGAGTGCCTCGTCGTAGGCCTGCCCCGCCTCGGCCGGGCGGCCGAGTCGGAGCAGCAGGTCGGCGCGGGTCGCGTGCAGCAGGTGGAACCCCGGCAGGTCCAGCTCGTCGACCAGCGCCAGCGCGAGCGCCGGGCCGTGCACCTCGCCCACCGCGACGGCGCGGTTGAGGGCGACCACGGCCGTCGGCACGAGGGCGGACAGCTGGTCGTAGAGCGCGAGGACCTGCGTCCAGTCGGTCGCGTCCCCGTCGGTGTGCACCGCCTGGATCGCCGCCTGGATCTGGAACGGGTCGGGCTGGTTGCGCTGCAGGCACCGGCGCACGAGCTCGTGGCCCTCCGCGATCAGCGCGCGATCCCAGAGGGTCCGGTCCTGGTCGGGGAGCCGCACGATCGACCCGTCGGCGGCGGCCCGCGCCGGCCGCCGCGACTCGGTGAGCAGCAGCAGCGCCAGCAGCCCGAGCACCTCGGGCTCGTCGGGCATGAGCCCGGCGAGCTGCCGGGCCAGGCGGATCGCCTCGGCGCACAGCTCGGTGCGGATCAGCTCCCCGGTCGTGGCGGTGTAGCCCTCGTTGAACACCAGGTAGAGCACGGTCAGCACCGGCGGCAGGCGGTCCGGGAGCTCGTGCGCCGCCGGGATCCGGTAGGGGATCCGCGCCTCCCGGATCTTCTTCTTCGCCCGCACGATCCGCTGGGCGATCGTCGCCTCCGGAACCAGGTACGCCCGCGCGATCTCCGACGTCTCCAGCCCGCCGAGCAGGCGGAGCGTCAGGGCGGTCTGCGCGGTCGGCGCCAGGGCCGGGTGGCAGCAGGTGAAGATCAGGCGGAGCTGGTCGTCCTGCACGGGGCCCACCTCCTCCGGCTCCTCGGGGGCGTTCACGAGCAGGGCCTCCTGCTGCCGGAAGTCGCGGGTCGACTCCCGGCGCAGCCGGTCGATCGCGCGGTTGCGGGCCGTCGTGACGATCCAGGCGCCGGGGTTGGGCGGGAGGACGTCCCACTTCTCCAGCGCCACGGCGAACGCGTCCTGCACGGCCTCCTCGGCGAGCCCGATGTCACCGACGAGGCGGACGAGCGTGGCGACGCACCGGCCGTACTCCGCCCGGTAGACGCCCGCCAGATCCACGTCCTCAGGCCTCGATGTCCTGGAACGGCCGCACCTCGATCGGGCCGAGGCAGGCCGCCGAGCACTTCTTGGCCCAGTCGAGGGCCTCGTCGAGGTCGTTGCACTGGATCACCCAGAACCCGCCGATCTGCTCCTTGGACTCGGCGAACGGGCCGTCGGTCATCGTGGTGGAGCCGTCGACGACCCGCACCACCGTCGCGTTGTCCGGGGTCAGCAGGCCACCGGCGAACACCCAGGCCCCGGCGGCGGTGATCTCCGCGTTCACGGCTCCGACCTGCGCGTACATCTGCTGGATACGGTCGTCCGGCAACGGCTCCGCGCCCTCGACGTAGTGGGTGGCGAGCAGGTACTGCTTCATGGGATGTCTCCTTCGGTGGTTGTCGGCGATGGTCTCAGCGGGACAGGCGGCGGGCGACCGCGGGGATGACGATCGCCGCGGCGACCAGGTGGGTCACCATCAGCAGCGCGATGGTCGCGGCGGCGGCGGGGGCGATCGCGTCCGGCACCAGCGAGAGCGCGGTGAGCACCAGGGTCGTGCGGACGAACGCGCGGCGCGGGGAGCGGACCGTGAACGCGAGCACGACCGCCAGCAGGATCCCGATCGCGGAGAAGAACGCCGTCAGCGTCGCGAACCCGAGGACCGGGATCGGCTGCCCCGCCATGTCCAGGCTGATGCCCGCGGCGTGGCCCAGGGCGGCGACCGCGGCCGTGGCGGCGGCGGCGCAGACCGTGGCGGCGAGGCCGGCCGCGACGAGGGAGCCGATCCTCCGGGGCGCGCGGACGTCGGTGGCGGTGCCGGTGCTGGTGGTGATGTCGGTGACGGTGCTCATGGTGCCCTCCGAGGTGTGCGACCGGCCCGGTGCCGGTCTCTCACCAGGGCTACGAACGGCACTGCCCCGGATCGACAGCTCCGCCGGAAGTTCTCCGAGATTCTTTTCGGAGCCCCCACGACGGTTCGACGGCGGCCTCGGCGGGTACTCCGTGGAGCCGCCGCCCGGCGACTCCTCCGAAAGGACCACCCGTGACCGCCATCATCGCCGCCGTCCTGTTCGCCCTCGCGCTCCTGTTCCAGCTCACCGGCTTCAGCATCTCCGTCATCACGGCCACGGTTCTCGTCACGGCGGGCCTGCTGTGCGTGGCGCTCCACCTGGCCGGCGTCGGCAACACGGTCCGGGTCCGCGGCTACACGCGTCGCCGCTGAGCGGCAGCGCCCTCCTCCTCACCCGAGCGCGACGCCGGTCCCACCCGGCGTCAGGGAAGGAGGTTCCGGGCGGTGGCGGCGACGACGGTCTCGGTCCGGCTGGTGGTTCCGAGCTTGGTGAACACGTTGCTGACGTGGGTCTTCACGGTTGACAGGGAGACCGTGAGCCGCCGGGCGATCTGCTGGTTGGTGAGTCCCTCGGCGATGAGCCGGAGCACCTCGAGCTCTCGGGGACTGACACCGCCGGTGGGACCGAGCAGTCCCGGCGCGGGCAGCACCGGCTGCCCGCGCCGCACTGCGTGAACCGCCGCGACCACCTCCTGGGGACTGGCGTCCTTGCCGATGGCGCCCGCGGCGCCCGCGCGCAGGGCCGGGAGAACGGCGCTGTCGTGCACGTACGTCGTCAGCAGCAGGACGTGGACCCGAGGGTGGACGGCGCGCAGCCTGCGCGCCGTCGCCGTCCCGTCGAGACCGGGCATCCGCAGGTCCAGCAGGACGACGTCGGGTGCGGTCGCCGCCACCACGTCGAGGGCCGCGAAGCCGTCCGACGCCGTGCCGACGACGTCGATGTCGGGCATCCGGGCGAGCAGCAGCGCGAACGCCTCGCGGACCAGCGTCTGGTCGTCGACGACGATGACCCGCACGACCTCCCCGGTCATCGCGACGGGACCGGGACGGAGGGCTGCTCCGCCGGGGGCAGCGTCAGCCGGACGTGCCACTCGTCCCCCTCGGGGCCCGCGCCGAGCCGCCCGCCCGCGAGCGCCGCGCGTTCGCGCAGGCCCTGCAGGCCGGTGCCCGCTCCGGCGGGCAGGGCCCCGGCGTCACGTCCCCCGGAGCCCGGGCCGTGGGGGCCGCGGTCGACGACGAGCAGCTCCACCGCGGCCGCGTCCTCGGTGAGCGCGACACGCACCCCCTGGCTCGCGGAGTGCCGGGCGACGTTGGTCAGCGCCTCCCGCAACGTCGCGAGCACGGCGCTCCACGCCGCCCCGTCCAGTGCCGGGGTGTGGTCGGGCAGGTGCAGCTCCACGCGGTGTCCGGTCGCGTCCTCCCAGTCCGCCACCGTGGCCCGCACCAGGTCGAGGTCCGGCGCGCGGCCCCCCAGGGCCTCCACCACGTCGCGTGCCTCCACCAGCGCCTGCCGGGACAGCCCGACCGCGTGATCGATCCGCTCGGCGGCCAGTGCGGGATCGCCGTCGCCGAGTGCCGCCGCGGCCGTCCGCAGGACCAGGAGCTGGCCGGTGAGGAGGTGGGTGACGCCGTCGTGCAGGTCCCGCGCGATCCGGCCGCGCTCGGCCGAGGCGACGGCGTCGACCCGCGCGAGGTGCGCCGTCCGCTCGGCCGTGAGCAGCGCCGCGGCCCGGCTGCGGTCCTTCCGCAGCTGGCGCGCCAACAGGGCGACCAGGACGGCGCAGGTCGCGGCGAGCGGTTGGACGGCGGACAGCCCGTCGAGCCACACCACGCCCACCCACATCATCGTGCCGATCGTCACCGCGGCGGCGAACGCCGCCCGACCGACCGGGAGCAGGGCCGCACCGGCGCACCCGGCGCACCCGATGATCCCCAGAGCAGTGCTCACCGTTGACAGCCCTCCCGACCTGCGGCTCCCGCACGGGCGACGTGCACGTCACCGGCCGATGATTCTGGCCCACCACCCGCGTACCCCCACGCGCGCTCCGGGCAGGGCGCAGGCGGCGGGGCCCCGCAGCAGCCGCAGCCCGCGCCACGTCCCCGCCGCCCAGGTCGACGTGATCACCGCTCCGGCGAGCCAGACGTTGTCGCGCAGGAGCGCACCCGCCGCCGTCCCGCCGAGCAACAGGGTGAGCAGCGTGAGTGTGACCGGCAGGTGACAGGGGCAGAACACGAACGAGAGGGCGACCCACAGCTTGCCCCTGCGCTGCACGGCCGTCACGTCCTGCCCGGCCGGGGGCGCGGCCCGAGATGCGTCCCGCGTCAGGAGTCTCACCGCCGGCTCCGGCCACGGCGGGCCACGACGGTGATGACGGCGATCAACGCCAGTACGACGATGGTGCAGATGACGAGAGTGGTCGGGGTCACGGGTCCTCCTGGTCGACGTGGGCTGGTGCGGTCCACGATCGCCGCTCCGCTCGGCCGCCACCATCGGTCGGCGGGTGGAGAGCCGCGAGACCGATGAGTCCGGGGCACTCCCCGGGTCAGACCGGTCATGCCCGACCCGAGAACCGCCCGCCGCATGTTCGAGCTCCTCGAGCCGATCTGCCTGGTCACCTACCTCGCCGACGAGTCGAACGAGGAGCTGGCCGCTCTCGGCCACCGCACCTACTGGGACGGCTACTTCGCCAGCCGTGCCGCGCCGTTGGGACGGGTGCCGGCACAGGTCGTGCACGCGGCCTTCTACAGCTTCGCCGAGGGCGAGGCCGCACGGCACATCCCGAGCGCGTGGGAGACGATCCCGCCGGAGGCCTCCTTCGCCGCGTGGCGACGCGGCAGCGCGGCGTCGGTGCGCCGGATCGTCGGTGAGGAGCTGGCCACCTCCCCGGGCCTGGCACGCGCTGCCGACCTGACCACCGTGGCCGCGACGAGCGCGCCCACGAACGGCCGGGTGATCTACGCCGGCTGGCGCGCCCTCCCGGTGCCCGGCGACCCGGTCACCCGGCTGTGGCACTCCGCGACCATGCTGCGCGAGCACCGCGGCGACGGGCACGTCGCCGCGCTCCTCGCTGCGGGCATCGGCGGCACGGAGGCGCACGTGCTCAGCGCGCTGGAGCAGGGCATCCATCCGCCGGAGTCGTTCGGGCGCATCCACCACCTGCCGGAGGAGCGGTTGTCGGCGGTCATGGACGGGTTGCGCGAGCGCGGGCTCGTCGACGCCGGCGGCTGGTTCACCGACGCCGGCCGCGAGACCAAGCACCGCGTCGAGGCCCTCACCGACGAGCTCGCCGCCCCGCCGTACGACGCGCTCTCCCCCGCCGAGCTCGACGAGCTGGTCGCCGAGCTCGAGCCCATCACCGCGAGACTGGTGACCGCGGGATCGCCGTGACCATCGGAGTGACCGAGTCAGCACTCCTGTACCTGAGCGGTCGGCGGTGCGACCGGGCTCGTGCGCACCGCCGAGCCCCCGACCAGTCGCAACGCACCGCGGAACCCGCCGACGGTGTTCGCGTAGTTCAGCACGTACTCCAAATTCGAGATGTCGGTGACGCTGTCGTTCGCCGCGGCGACGATCCCGACCGCCCGTCCCGCCGGGTCGAGGACCGGACTCCCCGAGTCACCCTGAATCGAGTGCATGCCCGCGACGTGGTGGCTGGCGAAGGTGTCGGCCGAGCAGCGGATGCCCGTCCTGAGCACGCCCCGCTGGAAGGAGTGCACGACCTCGTCGCGGCCGAGTGCCTCCGACCGCGGACGGATGCCGGTCGGCCCGCCGAACACCGGTACGGAGGGGTCCGTCCGCTTCATGTCCCGATCCGAGAGCACGATCAGCGCGAAGTCGTTGTCCATGCACATGTTTTCGTCGGTGACCCCGGCCCTGCGCATCGCCGTCGACGACGTGTAGACGACCGTTCCGGTGGTCCGGCCACCGTCCGTCAGCTGGATCCCCACGCTCTCCGGGAGATGGTGCGACGCGTGCTTGCACTCGGAGGCTTCCTCGCTGTTGTCCTGCCGGAAGCAGTGCGACGCGGTGCCCAGGTAGCGGTGGACACCGTCGGTGAGCACGAAGTTGGCGGCGCACCTGTAGCCGCCCGTCACGAACAGCCGGGCACCGGGCCGGATGAGGCCGGACGACGCCGCCGGTCGGGCGGCGATCGACGACGGGGGGCCGGGTGTCGCGGGCCCGACAGCGGCGACCGCCGAGGTGGTGACGCCGGCCGTGGCGACGACCAGGGCCACTGTGATCCACGCGGCGCGGCCCGTTGTCCTGAGCCGCCGCATCAGGCTGGACATGCTGTTCTCCTGCCGATCGACGATGATCGATGAGCGTAGGAACGGGCCGGCGGTCCGGGCGGGCGTCATCGGGCCACCAGGGCGGGGGACTGCCATGATGGGCAGGCCCGCCGGACGTCGTCGACCTCGTTCGCGGTCCGGGCCCCACTGGACAACGACATCCATCACGCCACGACCGCGCCAGAGGGACTCGATCGGGCCGCGTCACTGGCCGAGCTGGTGAGGCCGGCCTCGCCGAGGGCCTACACTCGACAGAGGCCCGGCCATGGCGGCTGACCTGCGAGAACGTCGGATTCATGGCGAGGGTGTCGAGGGCTGGGTGCTACGGTGCAGCCATGACCGCGCTACCCGAGTGGATGCGCCCACCCCGACCGGAGGGCTGGTTCGCCGAGGACCTCGACCGGCTTCCCGAAGCGCCGCGGCACACCGAACTGCTCGATGGAGCGCTTGTCTTCATGATGTCCCCGCAGCGGTCATGGCACGGTCGAATCGTCACGCGCTGACGTTCTCCCTGACCGAACAGGCCCCGGTCGGAGTTGACGTGGAACGGGAGATGACCATCCGCCTCGACGAGCGGAACCGCCCGGAGCCGGACCTCCTCCTCACGACAGCGCCCTACGACCCGGACCGCACCTGGTAGACGCCGGAAACGGTTCTCCTCGTCGTCGACGTGGTCTCGCCGGAGTCGGCAGACCAGGATCGAACGGTCAAGCTGCGCAAGTACGCGGAAGCGGGCGCGAGCGCACGGCTGTGGCCGACCGACGTCCCCGCAACGGCACCTGTCACCGGCCGACCCGGTCGCCGGCACTGCACATCAGACGTTGAAGCTGAACTCGACCACGTTGCGTCGTGAGACAACACCAGTCGGCCACCGAGCGCGGCCCCGGCCTTCCGCCTACAGTCCGACGATCCGAACCCGCTGTCCGCACAGCTTGACCATGTCGTCGAGGTCGGAGGTCAGGAGCACGACCGGCCCGGGCAACCGCAGTGCCACTTCGGCGACCATGGCATCGATGGCGTACCTGTGCCCGTGGAGCCCCGCCTCCTTCAGGAGACCGGCGCTGCGGCGGGCGCTCTCCTTGGTCACCGACTCCACCCGGATTCGGGACAGGAGCCAGTTCATCCGCGCGCTGTCCATGCCCCCGTGCGACACCTCGACGATGGTGACAGCGGACATGGCGACATCGGCTCCGTCACGCTCCGCCTGCTCCAGGAGCCGCATCACCTTGCGGTCTCGGTCGATCCACGACGAAAAGCCATGCGCGTCGAGTACCAGCGATTCGATGCTCACGCCGCATGCTCCGCCCCCTCGGTCCCGTGCAGCAGTGTCCGGGCCTCGGCCATCTCCTCATCGGTGAAAGCCCCGAACTCCCCCTTGAAGTGGTCCAGCTCCTCGCGCAGGAACCTGCGCCGCTCGGCCCTCTCGGCCAGGTCGGCGAGGTAACCGGAGACGTTGTCCGTGTGCGCCTTCATGCTATCCAGCAGCTCGACAGGCAGCGTGATCGTGACCTTCTTCGTCTTCCCCACGCGGCGACCATACCATGGTATTACCGCACTCTCGGAAGTTCACCGCGCTGGGCCACCTGTCGAACCGGGACCCCTCACACGTTGAAGCGGAACTCGACGACGTCGCCGTCGGACATCACGTAGTCCTTGCCCTCCATGCGCACCTTGCCCGCCGCCTTCGCCGCCGCCATGGACCCGGCCGCGATCAGGTCGTCGAAGGACACGATCTCGGCCTTGATGAACCCGCGCTCGAAGTCGGTGTGGATCACCCCGGCGGCCTGGGGGGCCGTGTCGCCCTGATGGATCGTCCAGGCGCGGGCCTCCTTGGGCCCGGCCGTGAGGTAGGTCTGCAGGCCGAGGGTGTGGAACCCGGCACGGGCCAGCGCGTGCAGGCCGGGCTCGGGCTGGCCGATCGACTCCAGCAGCTCGCGGGAGGACTCCTCGTCCAGCTCCAGCAGCTCGGACTCGACCTTCGCGTCGAGGAACACGGCGTCGGCGGGCGCCACCAGCTCGGCCAGTTCCTTGCGCCGGGCCTCGTCGGTGAGCACGGCCTCGTCGGCGTTGAAGACGTAGAGGAACGGCTTCGCGGTGAGCAGCGACAGCTCGCGCAGGACGGCGCGGTCGACGCCGGCCGCGAAGAGGGTGGTGCCGCCGTGCAGGATCTCGACGGCCTGCTCCGCCGCCTCCAGCACCGGACGCCGGTCCTTCTGCATCCGCGCCTCCTTGGCCAGCCGCGGGACGGCCTTCTCCAGCGTCTGGAGATCGGCGAGGATCAGCTCGGTGGAGATGGTCTCGATATCGGCGGCGGCGTCGACGCGGTTGTCCACGTGCACGACATCGGGGTCGTCGAACACGCGCACGACCTGGCAGATAGCGTCGGCCTCGCGGATGTTGGCCAGGAACTTGTTGCCCAGGCCGTTGCCCTCGGAAGCGCCCTTCACGATCCCGGCGATGTCGACGAACGACACGACGGCGGGCACGAGCTTGGCCGAGTTGTGGATCTTCGCCAGCTCGGCGAGGCGAGGATCGGGCAGCGACACGACACCGACGTTGGGCTCGATGGTGGCGAACGGGTAGTTGGCGGCGAGCACGTCGTTGCGGGTCAGGGCGTTGAACAGCGTCGACTTCCCGACGTTGGGCAGGCCGACGATCCCCAGGGTGAGTGACACGAGGTACCAGCGTAGTCGTGTCCGAATCCCGCGAGAGCCGCGCCGGGGTCCGTGGCAGAGTCACCGTCGTGCTGCTCGACCAGGAACGCTGCTACCGCGCCGTCGCCTCCCGCGACGCGCGGTTCGACGGCCACTTCATCACCGCCGTCCGCACCACCCGGATCTACTGTCGACCCTCCTGCCCTGCGGTGACGCCCAAGCGCGCCAACGTGGAGTTCCTGCCGACGGCAGGCGCCGCGCAGCAGCGCGGCTACCGCGCGTGCCGGCGCTGCCTGCCCGACGCGGTACCCGGTTCGCCGGAGTGGAACGTGCGCGCCGACCTCGCCGCGCGCGCCATGCGCCTGATCGCCGACGGCGTCGTCGAGCGCGAGGGGGTCACGGGCCTCGCGACGCAGCTGGGCTACTCCGAACGCCAGCTCAACCGGGTGCTGACCGCCGAGCTCGGCGCGGGCCCGCTGGCGCTGGCGCGGGCCCACCGCGCGCACACGGCGCGGCTGCTCATCGAGACCACGCCGCTCGGCATGGCCGACGTCGCGTTCGCGGCCGGGTTCACCAGCATCCGCCAGTTCAACGACACCGTGCGCGAGGTCTACGGGGTGCCGCCGACCGCGCTGCGGGCCGAGTCCGGGCGCCGCCGCGGGGCCGCGCCGGCCGTCGCCGGGACGCTCGTGCTGCGCCTGCCGTACCGCCCGCCGTTCGACGCCGACGGGCTGCTCGGGTTCTTCGGCGCGCGGGCGTTCGCGGGTGTCGAGTCCGTTGTGGACGGCGAGTACCGCCGGACGCTGCGGTTGCCGCACGGCGCCGCGACGGTGGCGCTCGACCTCTCGGCGGCAGCGCACGTCGTCGCGACGCTGCGACTGGCCGATCCCCGCGACCTCGGCCCGGCCGTCGCCCGGCTGCGGCGGCTGCTCGACCTCGACGCCGATCCCGTCGCCGTCGACGAGCTGCTCGGGGCCGACCCCGTCCTCGCGCCGCGCGTCGCGGCCGTGCCCGGGATCCGGCTGCCGGGCACCGTCGACGGGGCCGAGACGGCGCTGCGGGCCGTGCTCGGGCAGCAGGTCTCCGTGGCCGCGGCGCGCACGACCGGCGCGCGGCTCGCCGCGGCGCTGGGCGAGCGGCTGCCGGCCGTGCTGGCCTGCGGTGTCGACGCCCGCTCCGCCGACGCTCCGCGGGGCGGCCCCGACCTGCTGTTCCCGACCCCCGATGTGATCGCCGAACGGGGGGCCGAGGTGCTCACCGGGCCGGCGCGGCGCGTAGCGACGGTCACCCGGCTCTGCGAGGCGATCGCGTCCGGCGACATCGTGCTCGACGCCGGCCGCGACCCCGCGGGCCTGCGCGCCGATCTCCTCGCGCTGCCCGGGATCGGGCCGTGGACGGCGGGCTACCTCGCGATGCGGCTGCTCGGCGACCCCGACGAGCTGCTCGCCACCGACCTCGCGGTGCGCCGCGGCGCGGCCGCCCTCGGCCTGCCGTCCGATGTGGACAGTCTGGTTGCGAGGGCCGAGAACTGGAAGCCGTGGCGGTCCTACGCCGCCACCCACCTCTGGAGGACTGCGTGACGACCGCTACCTGGTCCACACTGGACACCTCGATCGGTCCGTTCACGGCCGTCGTCGACCCGGACGGCGCCGTGCTGGCCTCGGGCTGGACGGCCGCGCTGGACGACCTGGTGCCGCTGATCCACCCGTCGCTGCGCCCGGCGGAGCTGGCGAGGGGCGACCTCGGCGCGGTCGGCGAGGCCATCACCCGCTACCACGCGGGAGACCTCTCCGCGATCGACGACGTGCCGGTGCGCCAGCGCTCCGGCGAGTTCCTGCAGCACGCCTGGACCGTGCTGCGCAGCATCCCCGCGGGAGCGCCGGTCACCTACACCGAGTACGCCGCGAAGGCCGGCCGTCCCGCGGCGGTACGGGGAGCGGCGTCGGCGTGCGCCCGCAACGCGGCCGCGCTGTTCGTGCCGTGCCACCGCGTGGTGCGGACCGACGGCACGCTGGGCGGCTTCCGCTGGGGCCTGGCGGTGAAGCGCAGCCTCCTGGACCACGAGTCGCCGCGGTAGGGCCCGTCCCGCAGTTGCAGCATGGTGGCTTCGCTCCAATCTCGTTGGAGTGAAGCCACCATGCTGCAACTCGCGACGCCCTGCTCGACCATGCGTTCGACCGTTCGGCGCAGCGCCCGGCGCGCCTCCGCGGAAACTGTCGTACCCCCCGGGCACCCTTGAGCCGTGGACACCACCGCGCTCCTCGTCGGGCTGCTCGCCGGGCTGGCGCTCGGGGCCGGCGTCGCCTGGGCGCTCGTCACCGCGCGCGCCCGGGCCACCGTCGCCGATGCCGCACGGGCCGCGGCCGACGCGTCGGCGATGCTGCGTGCCGATGCCGCCGGCATGCGCGCGGAACGGGCGGGGCTGCTCGCCCGCATCGACGAGCTCGGCGCCGAACGCGCCTCCACCGCCGAGCGGCTGCGGCGGGCGGAGTCCGAGGCCGCCGCGGCGGCCGCCGCCCTCCGCAGCGAGCGGGACTCGGGCGTCCGGCGCGAGGAGCTGCTGACCCGCCGCGACGCGGAGCTCAAGCAGGCGTTCCAGGCCCTGTCGGCCGATGCGCTCGCGCAGAACAACGCGCAGTTCGTGGCGCTGGCCGAGGGACGGCTCCAGGAGGCCACGGCGGCGCTGCACGCCAAGGCCGACGGCGACGCCGCCGCCCGCGCCACGGCCATCGGCAAGCTGCTCGACCCGATGGCGTCCACGTTGGCGCGGGTCGAGGGCCA
>CAXTTN010000150.1:0-14506 GCA_964247105.1 uncultured Pseudonocardia sp. | reverse complement strand
ACGCAGTTCCGCGCCCGCACGTCGGCGTCGATCCACGTTGACTGGCGCGCGCTCGAGGCCGCCGGGATCAAAAAGGACTCGCCGGTCACCGTCCGCGTGACGGGGCCGGGGGAGGGCGCGGTCGCCGCGGGACACCTGCAGATCCGCACCACCCCGCACGCCGAGGGCACGGTCGTCGTCGAGTTCTCAGGATCCGGGACGCTGGCCGACAACATCGAGGTCGTGCTGGCCGACGGGTCGCGGCTCACGCTGATCGTCACCGAGGAGTGGGCCGACGACGCCGTGCACGTCAGCGCGCAGCACCTCTCCATCGGCCGCGACGCCACGCTGCGCGCCACCTCCATCGCCCTGGGCGGCGATCTCGTCCGGATCAGCCCGACGGTCAAGTACCGCGGCCCCGGCGGCGACGCCGAGCTGGCCGGCCTGGGCTTCGCCGACGCCGGGCAGCACCTGGAGCAGCGGCTGCTCGTCGACCACGCCGAGCCCAGCTGCACGTCGAACGTGCTGTTCAAGAACGCGCTGCAGGGGAAGAAGGGCGTCACCGACGCCCGCACGGTGTGGATCGGCGACGTGCTGATCCGCGCCACCGCCGAGAACACCCGCACGTTCGAGCTCAACCGCAACCTGGTGCTCACCGAGCACGCCCGCGCCGATTCCGTGCCCAACCTGGAGATCGAGACCGGCGAGATCGCCGGTGCCGGGCACGCCAGCGCCACCGGCCGGTTCGACGACGAGCAGCTGTTCTACCTGCAGAGCCGCGGCATCCCGGAGGACGTGGCCCGCCGGCTCGTCGTGCGCGGGTTCTTCGGCGAGATCCTGTCCAAGATCACCCTCCCCGACCTGCGCGAACGGCTGGAGGCGGCCATCGAGGCCGAGCTCGCCGTGACCGGTATCTAGAAGGAGCACGCAGCTACATGTCCACCCTGGAGATCAAGGACCTGCACGTCTCGGTCGCCACCGACGACGGCCCCAAGGAGATCCTGAGGGGCGTCGACCTGACGATCACCGGCGGCCAGACCCACGCGATCATGGGGCCGAACGGTTCCGGCAAGTCCACGCTCGCCTACGCGATCGCCGGGCACCCGAAGTACGAGGTCACGTCCGGCACCGTCGCCCTCGACGGGGTCGACGTGCTCGCCATGACCGTCGACGAGCGCGCCCGCGCGGGCCTGTTCCTCGCCATGCAGTACCCGGTGGAGGTGCCCGGCGTCTCGACGTCGAACTTCCTGCGCGCGGCGGCCACCGCGGTCCGCGGCGAGGCGCCGAAGCTGCGCACGTGGATCAAGGAGGTCAAGACCGCGATGTCCGACCTCGACATCGATCCGGCCTTCGGCGACCGCAACGTCAACGAGGGCTTCTCCGGCGGGGAGAAGAAGCGCCAGGAGGTGCTGCAGCTCGCGCTGCTCCAGCCGAAGATCGCGATCCTCGACGAGACCGATTCCGGCCTGGACGTCGACGCGCTGCGCGTCGTGTCCGAGGGCGTCAACCGCTACAAGGCCGGCGGCGACGTCGGCGTCCTGCTGATCACGCACTACACGCGGATCCTGCAGCACATCACCCCCGACGTCGTGCACGTGTTCGCGGGCGGCAGGGTCGTCCTCTCCGGCGGCGCCGAGCTGGCCGACGAGCTGGAGCGCAACGGCTACGAGCGGTTCGCCGAGGCCAAGCCTGCGGCGCCGAGCGTCAGCGCTGTCCCCACCCCCGCGGTCTGATGGACCTGCAGAAGATCCGGGCGGACTTCCCGATCCTCGCGCGCACCGTGCGGGACGGGAAGCCGCTCGTCTACCTCGACTCGGGCGCCACCTCGCAGCGGCCCCGCCAGGTGCTCGACGCCGAGCGCAGCTTCCTGGAGCAGCACAACGCCGCCGTGCACCGCGGCGCGCACCAGCTCGCCGAGGAGGCCACCGACGCCTACGAGTCGGCCCGGGCGCGGATCGCCGCGTTCGTGGGCGCCGATCCGTCGGAGCTGGTGTTCACCAAGAACGCCACCGAGGGCATCAACCTGGTGGCCTACGCCTTCAGCAACGCCGCGGGCTTCGCGGGCGCCGAGCGCTTCGTGATCGGCCCCGGCGACGAGATCGTGATCACCGAGCTGGAGCACCACGCCAACCTCGTGCCCTGGCAGGAGCTGTGCCGCCGCACCGGCGCCACGCTGCGCTGGTACGCCGTCACCGAGGAGGGGCGCATCGACCTCGACTCGATCGAGCTGTCGGAGCGCACGAAGATCGTGGCGTTCGCGCACCAGTCCAACGTGACGGGCGCCGTCGCGCCGGTGGCCGAGCTGGTGGCCCGGGCGCAGGCGGTGGGCGCGCTCACGCTGCTCGACGCGTGCCAGTCGGTCCCGCACATGCCGGTGCACCTGACGCGCCTCGGTGTCGACTTCGCGGTCTTCTCCGGGCACAAGATGCTCGGGCCGTCCGGGGTCGGGGTGCTGTACGGGCGTTCCGAGCTGCTGGAGGCCATGCCGCCGTTCCTCACCGGCGGTTCGATGATCGAGATGGTGCGGCTGGAGGGCTCCACCTACGCCCCGCCGCCGCAGCGGTTCGAGGCCGGCGTGCCGATGACGTCGCAGGCCGTCGGGCTGGCCGCGGCCGTCGACTACCTGAGCGAGATCGGCATGGACACCGTCGCCGCGCACGAGGCGCAGCTGGTCGCGGCCGCGCTCGACGGGCTCTCGTCGGTGCCCGGCGTCCGGGTCATCGGGCCGACCACCACGGAGGGGCGCGGGGGAGCGGTGTCGTTCGTCGTCGACGGGATCCACGCCCACGACGTCGGGCAGGTGCTCGACGACCGCGGCGTCGCGATCCGCGTCGGCCACCACTGCGCGTGGCCGCTGCACCGCCGGTACGGGGTCGCCGCCACCGCGCGGGCGTCGTTCGCGGTCTACAACACGGTGGACGAGGTGCAGGCGCTCGTCGACGGTGTTCAGGCGGCGCGAGAGTTCTTCGGGGTGAAGTAGTGCAGCTGGAACAGATGTACCAGGAGCTGATCCTGGATCACTACCGGTCGCCGCACGGCGCGGGGCTGCGCGAGCCGTTCGACGCGGAGTCGACGCAGATCAACCCCACCTGCGGCGACGAGATCACGCTGCGGGTGAAGCTCGACGGCGACACCGTCCGCGAGGTCTCCCACGAGACGCTCGGCTGCTCGATCAGCCAGGCGTCGGCGTCGGTGCTCACCGAGCTGGTCGTCGGGCGGTCGGTGCCGGAGTCACTGCGCATCCTGGGTGCGTTCCAGGAGATGGCGCAGGGCCGTGGCCAGGTCGAACCGGACGAGGACGTGCTCGGCGACGGCGTAGCGTTCGCGGGCGTCGCGAAGTACCCGGCACGGGTCAAGTGCGCCCTGCTCGGATGGATGGCGTTCAAGGACGCGGTCGTCCGCAGCACCGAGACGAAGGAGGAGGCGACGGCATGACCGAGAACGTGACCGAGAACGCGACCGAGAACGTGGCCGACGACGTGGTGCGGGGTGCGGCGGGGATGCCGGAGCCACCGGCGGGGCGCGCGGGGGGCCCGTCGGTCGACGACCTCGAGGAGGCCATGCGAGACGTGGT
The DNA here is from genome assembly GCA_964247105.1 of uncultured Pseudonocardia sp. GTDB lineage: Bacteria > Actinomycetota > Actinomycetes > Mycobacteriales > Pseudonocardiaceae > Pseudonocardia. The sequence goes on along the minus strand of CAXTTN010000150.1, from coordinate 10,953 downwards.
CGACCCCGAGCTGGGCATCAACGTGGTCGACCTCGGCCTGGTCTACGGCATCCAGGCCGACGGCGGCGTCGCCACCATCGACATGACGCTGACCAGCGCCGCGTGCCCGCTCACCGACGTGATCGAGGAGCAGGCCCGCACGGCGCTCACGACCGGCCCGACCGGTGGTCTGGTGGACGACATCAAGATCAACTGGGTCTGGATGCCGCCGTGGGGCCCCGACAAGATCACCGAGGACGGCCGGGAGCAGCTGCGCGCGCTGGGCTTCCGCGTCTGAGTCGCAGCGGGGTGGCACGGCTCCGGTTCAGCTGCAGCAGTGTCACCCCGCTGCGCTCCGCGCCGCCGCTCAGAACAGGCGCTTGAGCGCCGTCTCGAGGTCGGGGAGCTCGGCCAGGGTCAGCAGGAACGTCTCCTCCAGCACCGTCAGGATCTCGGACGGGGACTTCAGCTCGCGGTTCTCGGACCGGCCGCCCAGGTGGTGGGTGGCGAGGATCCGGCCGCCCAGGTTGTAGCGGCGGTCCACGGCGGGTCGCGCGGCCACCACGCCGGTCACGAAGTGCGACGTCGGGTGGTGCGACACGTACCAGCTGGCCATCTCCAGGTCCGCGTGCTGCTGCGGCGCGAGGTCGAAGTGGTAGAGCGAGCGCCACTCCGCGCCGACCCGAGCCTGCATCGTCCACGTGGAGGCGTCCTCCAGCAGCCGGTACGGTTCGTGCGGGGTGCTCTGCTGGACGCCGTGCTCCAGGCGGAGCACGCCGGTGAGCGTCTGGCCGCCGAAGCCGACGTCCACGACGTGCGGGCCACCGGGCAGGTCGATGCGGACGACCATGTGGGTGCGCGGCGGCAGCGGGTCGGTCGCGGGCCGTCCCCAGACGGCCCGCCCGGTGAGCACGGTGGTGCGGTAGCCCAGCTCGTCGAGATACCGGCGCAGCACGAGGTTCTGCTCGAAGCAGTAGCCGCCCCGCCCGCCCTGCACGATCTTCGCCTCGAGCGCGTCGTCGGTCAGGTCGACCTCGCGGCCGGTGAACGGGTTCAGGTTCTCGAAGGCGATCGCCCGGGTGTGGCCGGCGACGATCGCCCGCAGCGTCGCGAGGTCGACCGGACCGGGCGCGACCCCGATGCGGGCGAGGTAGGCGTCGAGGCTCATGGGGCTGAGCTTCCCCCGCCGACCCCGGTGCAGGTCAAGCCGGGGTCCGGAGCCGGGGCCGCAGGTGGCGGTAGCCGCGCACCGCAACGGGACGAAGGGGACGGACCGCGAACCGCGGGTCGCCGGCGAGAGCGTGGCGAGCTCCTGGTCGACGAGCACGCTGTCGGGACGCGCGTGTCCGGTGAGCCGGGCGGCGATGTCGACGACCTCGCCGTGAGCGCGTCCTCGGCGCTCGCGGTGTCGTCGCGGCTCGCGGGGGTGTAGGCGCAGACGATGTGCAGCTCGGCGCCGCTGTCGGCGGCCACCTCGGCGGCGCGGTCGACCGCGGCGAGGGAGGTGTCGGAACCATCGGTGCCGACGACGATCGTGCGGTAGACGGGCATGGGAGCCTCGGCTCGGGGAACGGCGTGCCGAGATGTCACCGGCAGTAGTACAGCCGTTCGGACCAGGTTCTATCGCCCGATCGGTGCAGTCACTTCGGGTGCTGGAGGGAGCAGCGCGGGTCCCACGAGCCGCGCCCGCAGCCGCCAACCCGACCGCCCGAACAGCGCGCCCATCACCGCCATCGTGCCGGCCAGGTCGTCGCGGCCGCCGAGGTAGGCCCACCGGTGCCGCGGGGGGAGGGCGAAGAACACCTCGAAGAAGTCCGGTACCTCGGCGGGCGGCATCCGCAGCAGGGCCTCCAGGCCGATCCGGCGGAACCGGTGCACCGCTCGCGCCCGTCGCGACCAGACGACGTCCTGCGCGGCGGCGATCCCGCCGGTCGCGAGCGCGGCGGCGACGCCGGGGGCCAGGCCGAGCGCGCTCGCGACGCTGAACCCGCTGGCCGGGTGCACGAGCGGCGCGGCGGCCCCGAACCCGAGCACGTCCGGTGCGCGGTGGCGCGGCGAGTCCACCGGGAAGCGCACGTGCTCGACCGTGGCACCGTCCGGGGCCGCGATGCCGTGCCGGGCGAGGCGGGCGAGCAGGCGCCGTCGCAGCACCGGCTGGGGCAGCCCGGGGCGCCGGGCGAGGGAGGTCTCCTCCAGCAGCACCCGGCCGGCTCCGAGCGGCACGGCGTAGAGGAACGTCGGCCAGCCGGGCTCGCCGTGGTCGGGGCGCCAGTCCATGAACAGCGCCTCACCCGGCCCGACCAGCGGCGCGGCGACGGCCTCGGCCACCACGACGCCGTAGGCGGTCTGCTCGGCGGCCGGGGTGTCGCGCCGCGGGCCACCCAGGGGCTGGCGGTGGCCACCGGCGTCCACGACCATCCGGGCGCGCAGGGAGGTGCCGTCCGCGAGGCTGATCCCGCCGGGCCCCGCCCGCCCGGCGCGCACCTCGACGCCGGCCCGGTCCAGCTCGCCGTCGAGGTGGGCACGCAGCGCGGGCACGTCGAGCACCGCGTACTCGCGTCCGAGATCCCACGCGGTGCGGGCGATCGCGCGCCCGGTGGCGCGGGCGGCGATCACCGGCGCGGGCAGGTCCGCGGGGAGGTCGGTGGTCCAGGCGCCGTAGGTGGAGCGCCACGGCGCGAGCGGCGCGCGGTCGACGACCACCGTGCGCAGCCCGAGCCGCCCGCACGCGGCCCCGAGCGCCCGCCCAGCGGGCCCACCCCCGACAACAAGGAGATCGATCACAGGTGGGCCTCCTCCTCCGGCCGCGACGAGTGGCACTCTCGTCGCAACCTATGCGACGAGAGTGCCACTCGTCCTGCTGTCGAGCGCCGGCGCCGACGCCGGCGCCGCATGGCTAGCCTGCACCTGTGGATCTCTCGGCGCGCGCGGGGCGACGGATGGGGGTGGCCGAGTCCGGGGCCGGGCTCGCCGCGAGCCCGTTCCGGGTGGACCGCGACCGGATCGCCGCGTCGCCGTTCTTCGCCCGCCTCGCCGGGGTCACGCAGGTGGTCAGCCCGGCCGGCTCCGGCCTGCTCGTGCACAACCGGCTCACCCACAGCCTCCAGGTCGCGCAGGTCGCCCGGGCGATCGCCGAGCGCCTGGCCCCGGAGCCGCTGGTGGAGAAGCTCGGCGGTTGCGACCCCGACGTCGTCGAGGCCGCGGCCCTGGCCCACGACCTCGGCCACCCGCCCTACGGCCACCTCGGCGAGCAGGTGCTCGACCGGCTGGCCCGCGAGCGGCTCGGCCTGCCCGACGGCTTCGAGGGCAACGCGCAGAGCTTCCGCATCGTCACCACCATCGACCTGCACGGCCCCGGCGGCACCGGCCTGGACCTCACGGCCGCGGTCCGCGCGGCGATCCTGAAGTACCCCTGGGCCCGCTTCGCCCACCCGGATCCGCACCCCAGCACGGTCGACCTCCCGCCGCGCGGCGCCGGCCCGCTCCCCGACGCCCCGGACGCCGGCTCGGCCAAGTTCTCCTGCTACGCCACCGAGCTCGACGACCTCGTCGACAGCCGCGCGGTGTTCGCCGCCGCGATCGGCCCGTGGCAGCAGACGGTCGAGGCGGCCGTGATGGACACCGCCGACGACATCGCCTACGCCATCCACGACCTGGAGGACTTCCACCGCGTCGGCGTGCTGCGCCAGGTGGGTGTCTCGGCGGAGCTGAACGGGTGGCTGCGCGCCCGTCCCGCGTCCGGGCCCGGGGCCGACCTGGAACGGCTCCGCCGCAGGCTGGAGGACAAGGACGCCTGGGCCTACGACGACGACGCGTTCACCGACGCGGTCGAGCGCGTGCGCGACGACCTCGTCGAGGGCCTGCTCGCCACCTCCTTCGACGGCTCGATGGCCGCCGAACGGGCGGTGGCGGAGTTCTCGGCGCGCTGGACGTCGCGGCTGGTCGCGGGCGTCGCGGCGCGCCCGGAACCGCCGGTGCGCTCGGCTCACGTCGCGCTGGCCACGCCGCAGTGGCACGAGGTGGCGGTGCTGAAGTTCGTCCACCAGCGGTTCGTGCTGCTGCGCGCCGACCTCGCCTCGCACCAGCGCGGCCAGGCGACGGTGCTGACCGGCCTGGTCGGGGCCCTGCAGGACTGGCTCTCCGACGACGGCACCGGCGGCCCCCGCCTGCCCCCGCGCCTGCACGACCTCGTGGAGCTGGCCCGCGCCGAGTACGCAGCCCTGGCTCCCGCGGCCGACGTCGACCGCATGGCCCGCGGCCGAGCCGTGATCGACTACGTCGCCTCCCTCACCGACGGCCAGGCGTCGGCCCTGCTGGACGTCCTGACCGGCCGCAGCGGCCGCCTCTGGACCGACGCCGCCGTCCTCTGACCCGACCGCATCCCGGGACCGCATCGCGCGGCCCCGGGACGACATCGCGCGGGCTCCTTGTCGTGGGACGGGCCCCGGGACGACATCGCGCGGGCTCGTTGCGATGGGTCAGCCCAGGGTGCCGGTGGCCAGCACCCCGCCGTCGAGGCGGACCGTCTCGCCGGTGATCCAGCTCGCCTCGTCCGACACGAGGAACCCGACCAGCGCCGCGACGTCCTCGGGCGTGCCGAGCCGCTTCATCGGGTACGCGGCCGCGACCTTGTCCTCGCCGTCGGCGTAGAGCGCCGTGGCGAACTTCGTCTTCACCACGGCGGGCGCCACGGCGTTGACCCGGATCGACGGGCCCAGCTGCCACGCCAGCTCCTCCGTGAGCCGGATCAGCGCCGCCTTCGAGGCGCCGTAGGCCGCGATCACGCCCGTCGAGCGCAGGCCCGCCACCGACGCGATGTTCACCACCGCGCCGCCGTGCTCCTCCATCCACGCCCGGTAGGCCTCCTGCAGGAAGCCCAGCGCCGCGACGACGTTGATGTCGAAGATCTTGCGGACGCCGTTCAGGTCGGCGTCCATCAGCGGCCCGTAGACCGGGTTGATCCCGGCGTTGTTGACCAGGATGTCGATCGACCCGAACACCTCGACGGTCCTCGCGACGGCCTCCGCGCGCGACTCGTCGGATCCGGCGTTGCCCGCCACGGCGAGCACGCGGGAGGCGTCACCGGCCTTGGCGGCCAGCTCCTCGGCCGCGGCGGCGAGCTGCTCGGGCTTGCGGGCGGTGATGGTCACCGAGGCCCCACGGGCGAGCAGCTCGGCGGCGATGGCGTACCCGATGCCCAGGCTTCCGCCGGTGACGAGGGCGGCCCGGCCGGTGAGATCAGTCATGGTGGGGACCCTACTTCGCGGTCGCGGTCGCGACGGCCGGTACTGTGGAGGCCGTGATCCGGATCGGGTAGGCCGCTCGTCGCGGCCACCAGTCTGTCCCGATACCGGCACCCTCCTGGAGTTCTCCTTGATCACCGCCACCGACCTCGAACTGCGCGCCGGGGCCCGCATCCTGCTGTCGGGCGCCACGCTGCGCGTCCAGCCGGGCGACCGGATCGGGCTGGTCGGGCGCAACGGGGCGGGCAAGACCACGACGATGCGCGTGCTGGCCGGCGAGGGTGAGCCCTACGGCGGAGCCGTCAGTGCGAACTCCCCGGTCGGCTACCTGCCGCAGGATCCCCGCGAGGGCGATCTCACCGTCACGGCCAAGGATCGCGTGCTCTCCGCCAAGGGCCTCGACGAGATGCTCCGCAAGATGGAGAAGGCCCAGACGGCCATGGCCGAGCTGGTGGACGGCGCGCAGAACCAGAAGGCCGTCCGCGACTACGGCCGCATCGAGGAGCGGTTCTCCGCGCTCGGCGGCTATGCGGCCGAGAGCGACGCCGCCCGCATCTGCGCCAACCTCGGCCTGCCCGAGCGCGTGCTCACCCAGCAGATCGAGACCCTGTCGGGCGGCCAGCGCCGCCGCGTGGAGCTGGCGCGGATCCTGTTCGCCGCGTCCGACGGCGGCGGCGGGGGAGCGCCGAGCGACACCACGTTGCTGCTCGACGAGCCCACCAACCACCTCGACGCCGATTCGATCACGTGGCTGCGCGGCTTCCTCCAGTCGCACACGGGCGGGCTCGTGGTGATCAGCCACGACACCGACCTGCTGGCCGCGGTCGTCAACAAGGTGTGGTTCCTCGACGCCACGCGCGGCGAGGCCGATCTCTACAACATGGACTGGCGCCGCTACCAGGAGGCGCGCGCCACCGACGAGAAGCGCCGCCGCCGCGAGCGCGCCAACGCCGAGAAGAAGGCGTCGGTGCTGCACACCCAGGCGCTGAAGATGGGCGCCAAGGCCACCAAGGCCGTGGCCGCCAAGAACATGGCCCGCCGCGCCGATCAGCTGCTCGCCGGCCTCGAGGACGTCCGGCAGAACGACAAGGTCGCGCGCATCCGCTTCCCCGATCCCGCGCCGTGCGGCAAGACGCCGCTCACGGCGGAGGGGCTGTCGAAGGCGTTCGGGTCGCTGGAGGTGTTCACCGGCGTCGACCTGGCGGTGGACCGCGGCGCGAAGGTCGTCGTCCTCGGGCTCAACGGTGCGGGCAAGACCACGCTGCTGCGGCTGCTCGCCGGCACCGAACAGCCCGACGCGGGCGAGGTGCTGCCCGGCCACGGCCTGCGCACCGGCTACTTCGCGCAGGAGCACGACACGCTCGACATGTCGGCCACGGTCTGGGAGAACATCCGCCACGCCTCCCCGGACGCCCCCGAGCAGCAGCTGCGCACGCTGCTCGGCTCGTTCATGTTCTCCGGCGACCAGCTGAAGCAGCTCGCGGGCACGCTGTCGGGCGGCGAGCGGACGCGGCTCGCGCTGGCCGGGCTCGTGTCCAGCTCGGCCAACGTCCTGCTGCTCGACGAGCCGACCAACAACCTCGATCCGGCCAGCCGCGAGCAGGTCCTCGACGCCCTGCGCCACTTCTCCGGCGCCGTCGTGCTGGTGACGCACGACTCCGGCGCGGTGGAGGCGCTGCACCCGGACAAGGTCATCGTCCTGCCCGACGGCACCGAGGACCTGTGGTCCGCCGAGTACCTGGAGCTCGTCCAGCTGGCCTGATCGGACGATCCGAGCGGGATGGTCGCCACCCGATCGCGCGGGCACGGCCGGTGTCCGGCGCCACGCACGAGCGAGGCGCCGCCGCCTCGATCGACTTCTGGGGTGACGTGGGGATGGCGTCGGGGTGACGGGCACGTGATCACGCCCTCGCAATGATCACCCGTCCGCGTGATCCGTTCGGGGGAACCGCTCACCGATCACCGAGTGGATCTCCTGGCTCCGGCATTCGGTGTGGACGATCATTGCCGAACCGAGGGACCAGCCGGTCCCCTTTGCGCAGATCAGCTCCACGACGGCTGGAGGAGTCCCCCCATGACCGACCTGAAGAAGGGCGCCCGAATCACGGGTGCCACGCGGGACAAGCTCGCCTCGGATCTCAAGAAGAAGTACGAGAAGGGGGCCAGCATCCGCGCCCTCGCCGAGTCGACCGGGCGGTCGTACGGCTTCGTACACCGGGTGCTCAGCGAGACCGGTGTCACGTTGCGTGGCCGCGGCGGGGCCACGCGTACCAAGAAGAAGTAGCGCTACCCGGAGGTAACCTCGGGGGATGACCTCCACTCTGCAGCGCGGCGGAGTCGTCCTCCGCGTCGACGGACCGCGCGCGACGATCTCCCTGTCGCGCCCGGAGAGCCTGAACTCGCAGACCCCCGCCACCTGGGCGGCGCTCCGGGAGATCGGGGAGACCCTGCCGCCGGATGTCCGCGTCGTCGTGGTGCGCGGTGAGGGCCGCGCGTTCTCGGCCGGGTTGGACAAGAAGGCCTTCACCGCCCAGGAGGTCGACGGCCTGCCCGGCATCAGCGCGCTCGCGGCGATGCCGGCGGACGCGGCCGACGCCGCCATCGCCGGCTTCCAGGCCGGCTTCTCCTGGTTGCGCGACCCGGCCCGCGTGACGGTGGCGGCGGTGCAGGGGCACGCGATCGGGGGCGGCTTCCAGCTCGCGCTGGCCTGCGACATCCGCGTCGTCGCCGACGACGTGCAGTTCTGCATGGCCGAGCCCGCCCTCGGCATCGTCCCGGACCTGGGCGGCACGTACCCGCTGGTGCACGCCGTGGGCTACGCGCGCGCGGTCGACATCTGCCTCACCGGGCGCCGGGTCGGGGCCGCGGAGGCGGTCAGCAGCGGCCTGGCCCTGCGCGCCGTGCCGGCGGCCGAGCTCGACACCGCTGTCGACGAGCTGGCCACGGCGCTGGCGAGCGCGCCCCCGAAGGCCGCCGCGGCCACCCTGGCCCTGCTCGCCGGCGTGCGCGACGGGCGCGACCCGCAGGAGGCGCGTTCCGCGGAACGCGCCGCCCAGGTGATCCGCCTGCGCAGCCTGGCGGCGGGCGAGGGCTGAGCAGCCCCCGACATCGCATCGCGCGGGCGGAATGCGTTCGTGACGGCCCTGACGTCGCATCGCGCGGGCTCGTTGCGGCGGGAAGCGCGTGCCTGGGGGAAGCTGGGTGGGTGCGCCGATGCGCATGTTCTCGTGGGAGGTGCCAGTGGAACGGCCGTACGGGATGTTGCGCGGGGTGGCGCGGGGGGCCGAGACGCCCCGGTCGGTCAAGAAGGGCACCGTGCCGCGGATCTGGCGCTTCGCCGCGCCGTACCGCAGCTGGATCGCGGCGTTCCTGCTGCTCACCATCCTGTCCGCGGTGGTCGGGGTACTCACGCCGGTCCTGGCCGGGCGGGTCGTCAACACCATCGTCTCCGGCGGGGGGACCTCGGCGGCCGCGGCCACGGTGATCGGGCTGGCCGGCGGGATCGCGGCGCTCGCGATCGTCGAGGCGGTCAACGGCCTGGTGAGCCGCTGGTTCTCGTCGCGTCTGGGGGAGGGCCTGATCGCCGACCTGCGCCGCGCCGTGTTCGCGCACGTGCAGACGATGCCGGTGGCGTTCTTCACCCGCACCCGCACGGGCGCGCTGGTCAGCCGCCTCAACAACGACGTGATCGGCGCCCAGTCGGCGATCACCACGACACTGGCCAGCGTGGTCAGCAACGTCATCCAGCTGACGCTGGCGGTCGCGGTGATGCTGACGTTGGCCTGGCAGGTCACGCTGCTCGCGCTCGTGCTGCTACCGATCTTCGTGCTGCCCGCGCGCCGGATGGGCCGTCGCATCGCCGACCTGCGCCGCGAGGCCGCCGACCTCAACGCGGGCATCAGCAACCAGATGACCGAGCGGTTCTCCGCGCCCGGCGCCACGCTCGTGAAGCTGTTCGGGGATCCGCGAGCGGAGGTGGCGGAGTTCAGCGAGCGGGCGGAGCGGATCCGCGACATCGGGGTGCGCACGGCGATGGTGTCGCGCGTGTTCGTCACGGCGCTGTCGCTGGTGTCCGCGCTGGCCCAGGCCCTGATCTACGGGCTGGGCGGCTACCTCGCCGTCACCGGGCAGATCGCGGCCGGCACCGTCGTCACGCTCGCGCTGCTGCTGACGCGGCTCTACACGCCGATGACCGCGCTCGCCAACGCCCGCGTCGACGTCATGACCGCGCTGGTGTCGTTCGAGCGGGTCTTCGAGGTGCTCGACCTGCAACCGATGATCACCGAGAAGCCCGACGCCCGCACGCTGCCCGACGGGCCGGTGCCGGTGGCCCTGCGCGACGTCCGGTTCGCCTACCCGAACGCGGAGGACGTCTCGCTCGCCTCGCTGGAGGAGGTCGCGGTGCTCGACCAGCGCCGCAACTCCGAGGTCCTGCACGGCGTCGACCTGGAGGTCGGCGGCGGGCAGCTGCTGGCGCTGGTCGGGTCGTCCGGTGCCGGGAAGTCGACGATCGCCTCGCTCGTGCCGCGGCTCTACGACGTGCACAGCGGATCGGTGCAGCTCGCGGGCATCGACGTGCGCGACCTGACGTTCGCCGCCGTGCGCGGGGCCGTCGGCGTCGTCACCCAGGACGGGCACCTGTTCCACGACACCATCGGCAACAACCTGCGCTACGCCGCGCCGGACGCGACCGACGGGGAGATCGTCGAGGCGCTGCGGCGCGCGCGGCTGGGCGAGCTGCTCGACGCGCTGCCCGACGGGCTGGACACGGTGGTGGGGGAGCGCGGCTACCGGCTCTCGGGCGGCGAGCGCCAGCGCCTGACGATCGCACGGTTGCTGCTCGCGCGCCCGCGGGTGGTGATCCTCGACGAGGCCACCGCGCACCTGGACTCCGAGTCCGAGGCGGCCGTCCAGGAGGCGCTGGTGGAGGCGCTGTCGGGGCGGACGGCGATCGTCATCGCCCACCGGCTCTCGACGATCCGCGCCGCCGACGAGATCGCCGTCGTCGAGCACGGGCGGATCGTCGAGCGCGGCACGCACGAGGAGCTGCTCGCCGCCGGCGGGCGGTACGCCGTGCTGTACCGGACCCAGTACGCCGCCGAGCCCGAACCGGCCGGAGGCGTGCCGTGCGCGATCGGCGGCTGCACGCACCTCGTCGGATAGACCGTCGAGGGCCTAGTCTGAGCCGATGGACCGGTCGGACTTCGTCCTCGACGAGCAACTGTGCTTCGCCCTGCACACCGCATCGCGAGCGATGACGGGCTGCTACCGGCCGCTGCTGGACGACATCGGCCTGACCTACAGCCAGTACGCGGTGATGCTGGTGCTGTGGGAGCTCGACAGCGTGCCGCTGGGGCTGCTCTGCTCGCGCCTGCAGCTCGACACGGGCACGCTGTCGCCGCTGCTCAAGCGGCTGGAGACCGAGGGGCTGATCCTGCGCAGGCGCCGCCGCGAGGACGAGCGCACCATGCAGCTGACGCTCACCCGGGCCGGCCGCGCGCTGCGCGACCGCGCCGCGGCGGCCCAGGCGCGGGTGCGGTCGGCCACCGGTCTCGACCCCACCGAGCTGGCCGGCCTGCGCGACGACCTGCACGCGCTCGCGGCCCGGCTGCGCGCCGTGGAGCTGCGGCCCGACGTGGCGAGCTAGAGCGGCGAGCCCGGCGGTTCAGCGCCGCCGGACCGCCGCTTCCACGAGGTCGAGCACCGGCTCCAGGTCGTCGGCGGGCAGCCC
>CAXTTN010000149.1:0-14509 GCA_964247105.1 uncultured Pseudonocardia sp. | reverse complement strand
GAGGACGCAGGCTACCGGCGCCGCCCGGCCCCGCCGCGGGGACGCGCCGACACGCTCGCGGGACGGCCTCCCGTCACACCGAGGACAGGGTGGGTTCAGAACCCGTTCACGTCACCCCTTACGCTCGCGGCCCGATCAGTGGCCGAGTGTGATCAGGAGGCGTACGTGGAGCGATCCCCGGCGGGACTCGACGCCGTCCGCGCCGGCGGGAACCCGGTTTGGCGGGGCGTCGTGGTGTTCGTGCTGCGCGAGCGGGCGGCGGCGCAGCTGGAGAGCGCCGTGGCCGGCATCGCCCGCGGCCTGGAGATCATCGAGGTCGTCCCGCTGGACGCCGCGCAGCGCGCCGACGCCCGCCGCCGGATCCGCGGCGGCGTCTGGGGGGCCGACGGCGGCGGGCCGCACACGTTCGTCGTCGCGTGCGACGTGGTCCAGGAGGGCACCGGCACGCGGACGGTCGAAGCCCGCGCCGCGGAGGTGCACGCCCACACGACCCGCCGGCTGGTCCGCGGCGGGGTCGGCACCTCGGCGCCGTTGCACCGCTCCGAGGGCCCGCAGCAGGCCCTGGACTTCCTCGAGGTCCTGGCCGACCCCGACCTGCTGTCCCGGGTGCTGGTCACGCTCGGCGAGCTGAACGAGGCGTGCGCCCTGCCGTTCCCGGTGATCCGGATGCTGGGCGCGGAGTCGCCCGGGTTCCGCTCCCGGGTGGCGCTCGTGGACCACCCCGAGCACGGACCGGCGGTCTGCAAGATCTTCCGGCCGGGTGCGGCCCGGTTCTTCGAACGCGAGCTGCGCGCCAGGATCGAGCTGGCCGACGTTCCCGAGGTGCCCGAGCTGCTCGACCACGGCCCGAACTGGCTGCTGACGCCCGTCTACGACTGCGACGGCCGCCACCTGCGCCGACGCCTGCCGAACGTGCCGGGGATCAGCCAGCTGCGGCCGGACGTCAGCCGGTCGCTGGCCCGGTTCGCCCGCGACCTGCACGAGCGGGGCATGTTCATCCTGGACCTGTCGCCGCACAACCTCATGTCCGACCCGCGCGCCGGGCTCAAGGTGCTGGACCTGGAGTTCGCCCAGTCCTACGCCGGGCCGAGACCCCCGCTGCGGGACTGCTATACGTTTCGCGGGGTGCCGCGGGAGCTGCGGTCGCCCGACGACGACTTCCCGGACCTGATGCTGACCAAGGGGGTGGGGAACTCCGTGTTCCATCCCGCCGTCGCCGGAACGCGCGTGGAGGCCCTGATGCGCCCCGCCCGCCGCGGTGACGCCCTGCGCATGTCGGCCGTCCAGCTCGGCTGGTTCGCCGCGTTCGGACTCCACGCGGGCCTGGTGCGGGCGCGCAGGCGACGGTGAGCCGGCACGCCCGCCAGGCCGGTGTGTCGCTGACCGGCGCGGCGCTGCGCGGCTTCGCGTGGTCGTTCACCAGCTCGGCAGGCCAGGCCGTGCTCCAGATCGGCGCCACGGTCGTGCTGGCCCGCCTGCTCACCCCCGCCGAGTTCGGCAGCGCGGCCGCCGCGCTGCTGGTCGTCGGCCTGACGCAGCTGGTGACCCAGCTGGGCGTGGCCGCGGCGCTCGTGCACCGCGCGGATCTCTCCGACACCGAGGTCGCCGCCGCGTTCTGGTTCTCGGTGATCCTCTCGGCGGTGTTCGCGGCCGGCATGTACGCCTTCTCGGTGCCGCTCGGCGGGTTCGTCGGGCTGCCACCGGACTCGCACCTGCTGCGCCTGCTGTCGGTGACGCTCCTGCTGGCCGGGGCCACGGCCGTACCGGCCGGGCTGCTGCAACGGCGGCTGCGGTTCCGGCCGATGGCCGTGGTCGACCTGCTCGCCGCCGGGCCGGCGACGATCGGCGTGAGCGTGGTGCTGGCGGCGCAGGGCCTCGGCCCGGACGCGCTGGCCTGGGGTGTGATCGTCGCGGCGCTGGTGACGGCCGTCGGCTACGCCGCGATCGCCCGGCCCGCCGTCACGCCGATGTCGCCGGCGGTCGCCTGGCACAACCTGCGTCCGATGATCGGGTTCGGGTCGGGGTACTCGCTCACCCAGCTCGGTAACTGGGTCGCGCTCAACGCCGACAACCTCGTGGTCGCGCGCCTGCTCGGCACGGTCCCGCTGGGCGTCTACACCCGGGCGTACAACCTGCTGTCCGAGCCCGCGAACGTGATCGGCGGGGCCGCGGACAAGGTCCTCTTCCCGGCCATGGCCCGCGTCCGCGACGACGGCGAGCGGCTGCGCGGCGCGTACGTGCGCACCGCGTCGCTCGTCGCGCTCGTGACGGTGCCGGCGAGCGTGCTGCTGTTCGTGCTGGCACCGGAGATCGTGCACGTGCTCCTGGGCTCCCAGTGGGGCGCGGTCGTGCTGCCGCTGCAGGTGTTCGCGCTGGTGCTGCTGCCGCGCACGTCGTACAAGATCAGCACGTCGCTGACCAGGGCGACGGGCGCGGTGTACCGGGCCGCGTGGCGGCAGTGGCTGTACGCGGCCGAGGTGGTGGTGTTCTGCTCGGTCGGGGCGTACCACGCGGGCGTCGACGGGGTGGCGATCGGCGCGTCGGCCGCGATCGTCGTGCACTTCCTGGTGATGCTGCGGTTCTCGGCCCGGGTCTCGGCCGGGCTGGAACGGCACGTGCTGGCGATGTACCTCAAGCACGTCCCGGCGGCGGTGGCGGCGGTGCTCGCGACGGCCGGGGTCGCCGCGGCGGTGCGCCCGCTCGGCTCGGACGCGCTGACGCTGGCCGCCGGCGCCCTCGCCGCGGGCCTCGCCGCGGCCGTGGTGCTGCTGCTGATGCGCGGCGCGTTCCGGGACGAGCTGGCGGTCGTCCGCACGTTCCGCGGGTGATCGGCGCTTCCGGTGCCCGGCGGTGGGACCGATCGTGACGGGTGTCATCGTCCCGGTGGAGATCACCCTGCTGCTCGTGTCGCCGGTCCACGCCTACGCCGGCCGCCCGGACGACGGCCCGCTGCCCGATCCCCTCCCGGTGACGCGCGACGCCGTGGAGGTGCGCGCCGGGCTCGGGCCGGTCGGCGACCGTTACTCCGGCCACCCCGCCCACCGCGAGCGCTGTCGCAGCCCCCCGGTAGCGCATCGCGCGGGCTTGACGCTGTCTGAGACGTCCCGGCGGCGCGTCGCGCGGGCTCGATGCTGCACCGTGCTGCGCGGGAGGCGTCACCCGGCGATCTCGTCGGCGAAGCAGCGCAGGACCAGGCCGGTGCGGGGCTTGGGCACGAACAGCGTCGACTTGCGCGGCATCAGGACCCCGCGCGCGGCGAGGTCGAGCACCGTGGCGGCCGGGGTGGGGCGCAGCAGCACCGCGACGCCTCCGGTCTCCCGGGCCGCCGCGACGGCCGACTCCACGGAATGCCGCAGCAGCACCGTGTCCGCCGCGCGCCAGCGGTCCGCCACCAGCCCGACGTCGACGAGCGCGACGTCGAGCCGGCGCCAGTCCGCAACTCGACCGGGGCCCGGCACCGCACCGAGCAGGCGGTCGCGGTCCGGCTCGGTCAGGCGTACCCAGCTGGTGCCGTCGGTGAGCAGCACGAGCGGGTCCGGCGCGACCCGGAGCAGCTCCTCGGGCTCCGGCGGCGCCACGGCGGACTCGGCCCGGAACGCTCCCGCCACCCCCGCCGACGCTCGGTCCACCGTCAACCCCGGCACGACCCGGTGGATGGCACGCACCTGCGGACCGTGTGCGCCGGTCGGCACGAGCAGCGCGAGCCCCCGGTCCCACGGACCGGCCGTCGCCCGCGACGCCTGGTGGGCGACGTAGCTCGCCCAGCGGTGGTGGCCGTCGGCGATCACGGCCCGGCGGGTCGCGAGGTCGGCCCGCACGGCCGTCACGTGCGCGGGATCGGCGACCCGCCACAGCCGGTGCCGCACACCGCCGTCGTCGGTCAGGTCGAGCACGGGAGCGTCGGCGACGTACCGGTGCGCCAGCTCGTCGGCGGCCCCCGGCCCGCCGTCGTAGGTCAGCACGATCGGCTCCAGGTCCGCCCGGGTCGCCGCCAGCAGCGCCAGCCGGCCCGCGACGACGGCCGGGACGGTGGCCTCGTGCGGCGAGACGACCCCGGTGGCGGGCAGCCCGACCGCCCCCACCCAGCCCCGGGTGGAGACCCGGCCCGGCTCGGCGAGGTCGTAGACGTAGAGCGCGGGGCCGTCGTCGACCACGAAGGTGCCGTCCCGGCGCCAGAGCGCGAGCCTGCGTGCGGCGTCCTCGGCCCCGAAGGTAGGCAGCGTCAGGTGGACGATGCTGTGCTCGTCGGCGTCCGCGAGGTGCTCGCGCTCGGCCGGCTCGATCAGGTCGTACGCGGGCGAGGTCAGGAACGGCAGCCGGGCGGGGTCCCGGTAGCGGGTGGCGACGAACGGGGCGACGTCCAGCCCGCCTGATCTCACCGGCGAAGGCTACGGCGGCGCCGGGTGAGCGCTGCCGGTCACCCCGCGCGCGTTCGGTGCGCCGCGCGCGCGTAGCGAGGCGCGCGTGGAGCAGGAAGGCGCGCTCCGTGCGGCCACTCAGTGCGCCGCGTCGTCCCAGCTGCGGCCGTAACCCACCGACACCTCCAACGCCACCGACAGCTCCGCGGCGGCGGCCATCTCCCGACGCACGAGCGTCTCGACGACCTCCCGCTCGCCCTCGGCCACCTCCAGCACCAGCTCGTCGTGCACCTGCAGCAGCATGCGGCTGCGCAGCTTCTCGTCCTGCAGCGCCCGGTGCACGCCGAGCATGGCGACCTTGATGATGTCGGCGGCGCTGCCCTGGATCGGGGCGTTCAGCGCCATCCGCTCGGCCATCTCACGGCGCTGGCGGTTGTCGCTGGTGAGATCGGGGAGGTAGCGGCGACGACCCATGATGGTGGCCGTGTAGCCGTCCTTGCGGGCCTGGTCGACGACGCCCCCGAGATAGTCGCGCACGCCGCCGAAGCCGGTGAAGTAGTCGTCCATGAGGCCGCGGGCCTCCTCGGTGGGGATCCGCAGCTGGTTGGACAGCCCGAACGCCGACAGCCCGTAGGCCAGGCCGTAGTTCATCGCCTTGATCTTCGCCCGCTGGGCCGGCGTGACCTCGGTGGCCTCGACGCCGAACACCCGCGCGGCCGTCTCGGCGTGGAAGTCGTGCTGTGAGCGGAACGCCTCGATCAGCGCCGCATCCTCCGAGAGGTGCGCCATGATCCGCATCTCGATCTGGCTGTAATCGGCCGTCATCAGCTCGGCGTAGCCCGGGCCGACGACGAACGTCTCGCGGATCCGCCGGCCCGCGGCCGTGCGGATCGGGACGTTCTGCAGGTTGGGCTCGGTGGACGACAGCCGCCCGGTCGCGGCGATGGTCTGGCTGTAGGTGGTGTGGATGCGCCCGTCGTCGGCGACCGACTTGAGCAGCCCCTCGACGGTGACCTTGAGCCGGGTGGCGTCGCGGTGCAGCAGCAGGTGGGACAGGAACTCGTGGCCGGTGCTCTCGAACAGCGTCTGCAGCGCATCGGCGTCGGTGGTGTAACCGGTCTTGGTGCGCTTGGTCTTGGGCATGTTCAGCTCGTCGAACAGCACCACCTGCAGCTGCTTGGGCGAGCCGAGGTTGATCTCCTTGCCGATCACCGCGTAGGCGTCCTGCGCCGCCTGCTGGACCTGTGCGGCGAACTCCGACTCGAGGCCTGAGAGCAGCTCGTGGTCCACCGCGATGCCGGCGGCCTCCAGATCGGCCAGCACGTACTCCAGCGGCAGCTCCAGATCGGCCAGGAGGCCGCCCGCGGCCTTCTCGGCCAGCTCGACGTCGAGCGCGTCGGCCAGCTCGGCCACCGCCGAGGCGGACACCATCTGGGCGTTGGCCCGCTGGGCGTCGGCCTCCTCCTCCCCTCCCAGGAGGGAGAGCTGGCCACCCGCGTCCTCACCCTCGACCCGCAGCTCGCGGCGCAGGTGGCGCAGCGTGAGATCGGCCAGGTCGAACGTGCGCTGGCCCGGCCGCGACAGGTAGGCGGCGAGCGCGGTGTCGCTGGTGAGCCCGGCGAGCGTCCAGCCCCGAGCGCGCAGGGCGTGCAGGGCGGCCTTGGCGTCGTGCGCCGCCTTCGGCACCGCCGGATCGGCCAGCCACTCCCCCAGCGCCTGCTCGTCGTCCGGGCTCAGCGTGACGACATCGACGTACGCCGCCTGCGGCACCCCCGCCGACGCGCCTGCGGCCCGCGACTCGATGCTCGGCTCGCCCGCGGCGAGGCCGATGCCACCCAGATCGCGATCGGCCACCCCGCCGGTGAGGCCCTGGAACGACAGCCCGACGCGGCGCCCGTCGCGCGCGTGGGCTTCGAGCCAGGCCCGGACGGTGCCCGGCGCGAGCGCGCCGCCCTGCACCTCGATGCTGCCCTCCGCCTCGGGTTCGGCGCTCTGCAGCGTGGCGAACAGGCGCTCGCGCAGCACCCGGAACTCCAGCTCGTCGAACAGGCGGTGCACGGCGTCGCGATCCCAGGGCCGCACCTCGAGCTCCGACGGCACCGCGTCGAGCGGGACATCGCGCACCAGCTCGGTGAGCTGCCGGTTGAGCAGCACCCCGGCGAGGTGGGCGCGCAGGGCATCACCCGCCTTGCCCTTCACCTCGTCGACGCGATCGGTGAGCTCGGCGAGCGACCCGAACTCGCGCACCCACTTCGCTGCCGTCTTCTCCCCGACGCCGGGGATGTTCGGCAGGTTGTCGCTGGGATCGCCGCGCAGGGCCGCGAAATCGGGGTACTGCGCCGGGGTGAGCCCGTAGCGCTCCATCACCGCGGCCGGGTCGATCCGGCCGAGCTCCGACACCCCGCGCGTCGGGTAGAGCACCATCACGTTGTCGCTGACCAGCTGGAACGCGTCGCGGTCGCCGCTGGTGATGAGCACCTCGTAGCCATCGGCCTCGGCCTGCGTGGCCAGGGTGGCGATGATGTCGTCGGCCTCGAAGTTGTCGACCGCGAAGAACGGGATGGCCAGCGCCTTGAGCACCTCCTTGATGAGGTCGACCTGGCCGCGGAAGTCGTCCGGCGTGGTGGTGCGGTTGGCCTTGTACTCCGCGAAGCGCTCCGAGCGGAAGGTCTTGCGCGACACGTCGAACGCCACGGCGAGGTGGGTGGGCACCTCGTCGCGCAGCAGGTTGATCAGCATCGAGGTGAAGCCGTAGACGGCGTTGGTGGTCTGCCCGGTGCCGGTGCGGAAGTTCTCCGCGGGCAGCGCGAAGAACGCCCGGTAGGCCAGGGAGTGGCCGTCGAGCAGCAGCAGCCGCTTGCCCGTGGTGGAGGCGGGCCGCACGGTGCTGGCGGGGGCTGGGGTTCGGGTCGCGGGGCTCATCGGCCGCGAGTCTAGGACGTACCACCGACAGTCTCGGGCCGAGTGCCGCGAGCCCACTCGCACCCCCCGACCCGACGGCACACCCCGGTCGACGGGGGGTGTGGGGGTGTGGGTGCACGCGGGGTGAGCACCCGGGTTGAGCGAGCGAGGTGAGGTGAGCCGCCACGGAGCGCAGCCACGGGCCCCGGCTCGAGCGCACCGGCCCCGCGCGCCCGCACACCCCAGCGGCCCGACACCCCCCGTCGATCGGGGGTGTCGTGACGGGGCGACGGCCCACACCCTCCCAGGCACCCTCACACCCCCCGCCGAACAGGCGTGTGCCGTCACACCGGGGGTATCACGCCAGGCGCCGCAGCCCACAGCCCTCAGCCACCCTCACACCCCCCGCCAAACAGGGGTGTGGCGTCACACCAGGGGGTGTCAGGACGGTGGCGACGGCCCACACCCTAGCTACCGTCACACCCCCATCGAACAGGGGTGCGGCGTCACACCGGGGGTGTCACGGCAGGCGCCGCAGCCCACACCCCCCAGCCGCCCTCACACCCCCGCCGAACAGGGGTGCGGCGTCACACCGGCGGTGTCACGGCAGGCGCCCCAGCCACACCCCCCAGCCACCCTCACACCCCCCGCCGAACAGGGGTGCGGCGTCACACCAGGGGGTGTCACGGCAGGGCGCCGCAGCCCATACCCAGCACACTCACACCCCCGTCGGGCGGGGGTGCGCGCCGCGTCCGACCGCACCCCGTCGAGCCGAGGCCACAATCAGCGACCCGCGCGTCGACAATCGAACTCGCGAGTAACACCCGTCGGTAACCGGAATGGCGATCCCCGGAAAGTGTTCGGCGCCACGGACCCGGATCACGTACCGATCACCGCACGATCCGCGCTAGGTTGAGGACACCGCCGATCGAACCGCCTGGAGTCGCCCGTGAAACCCTTCGTCGTCAACGCCCACGGTCGCCTCGTCTTCCCGGCGAACTTCCTCGGCGAGCTCGATTTCACCGTGCTGGACACCCTCGATCAGTTCGCCGCCGTGATCGGCCGGGATTTCGAGGCGAAGGCCCCCACCGGCACCGACATACTGGCACGGGTCGAGGCCGGTTCCTACCCCAGCCGCTTCGAGCTGCTGCGCGACGTTGCACAGAACCTGTTCTGGGCCAACCGCTATTCGGTGACGATGTTCGACAAGCGTCCCACCCGCTGGCGGGACGTCCCGCGGCAGCGCTCGGACGTCTTCCTGCCCGTGCTCACGCCGTGGGTGGACGGCCAGAAGAAGGTGGCCGCCGTCGAGCGCGCGTACGCGGAGCTGCCCGTCACCTGGGACGCCGCCGTCGAGGACCGCGTCTTCGCGATGCTTTTCGATGTGTTCCGCAACAAGCTGCACCACGCCACGGAGCTGCCGGCCATCAAGCCGACCGTGGCCGAGTTTCTCACCCAGCGGGAATCGCTCACTTTCGTCCTGCCCGACCACGATCCGGACTACCCGGTTTTCGACCTGAACGCCATCCTCGACGCGAACGAGGACGTTCCCGAACTGGAAGCGCTCACCCGCTGGGCGATGGTGCTGCACAACCAGTACCCGTGGGAGCGCGAGCGCACCGAACTGCGGCCGCCGTCGGAGATCGGGGACGACGATTTCGTGGTCACGTTCCACCCGCGCAATCGGGACGTACTGGCGTTCATCGACCGTGTGAAGTCGGGCTCCGCGCCGGCCCGCATCTCGCGGACGCCGGCGCCGCCGGTCGCCCCGGAGCGTCCCTACCCGCCGGTGAAGGTGCGCGAGGTGTTCCGCGTGCAGCCGAAGATCGAGGCGCTGGCGGTCGTCCGCGGCGAGCACGTCTGCGCCAACACCGACGTCGTGCGCAACGCGAGCTTCTCCTGGTCGCCGATGAGCGCCGAGGAGATCCGCACCAAGACCGGCATCGACCAGCGCCGCTACACCGAGCACGAGATCGGCGACCTGGCGCTGGAGGCCGCTGTGGCCGCGCTCGCGCACTCCGGGCGCCGGGCCGAGGAGATCGGTGCCGTCCTGGTGGCCACCTGCACCAGCGAGCGGCTCATCCCGTCGCTGGCCACGTGGCTGTCGGGCGAGCTCGGGCTGCTCCAGACGCACTGCTCGGCCGACATCGTCGCCGCCTGCGCGGGCCTGCCCTACGGCCTGGCCGAGGCCGTCCGCCAGCTGCAGGAGGTCGAGCGGCCGGTGCTGCTGGTCTGCGTCGAGAAGTTCTCCGACAAGATCGGCGCCGTCCGCACGTCGCGCATGATCTTCGGGGACGGCGCGGCGGCCCTGGTGATCGCCCCGGCGGCCGAGGGCGAGGCCGGTGACGTCGAGATCCTGCAGACCTACGCGAGCGGGCCGGCCACCCAGGTGAACTCGATCATCTGGCCGAACCCGGAGTTCGACAACGACATCACCGTCTACGGGCCCGAGGTCAAGGCGCTGGTCTCCCGCTACCTCGACCAGATGCTCGGCGAGCTGGAGCAGCTCGACCTGCTCGGCTCGATCGACCTCATCGTCCCGCACCAGGCCAACAAGACGATGATCCTGCAGCTCGCGGACAAGGCCGGGCTCTCGCCCGACCAGCTGTACTTCGACATCGAGACGATGGGCAACGTCTCGGCGGCCTCCATCCCGATCGCGATCTTCGACGCGGTGCGCGACAAGGTCATCACCGGCCCCACCCGGGTGTTCGCGCCCGGCTTCGGCGCCGGTGCGGTCGGCGGGTACGCGGTGCTGACCGTCGACCCGTCGATCGTGGCCCCGGAGGTCGTCCTGCCCGTCCCGACCGTCAAGCCCGCCGCACAACCCCCCACCACCACGAGCGACGACGTCAGCGCCGCGTTCGGCTAAGGAGGATCATGAGCACACCGGATCAGCGCGTCGCCATCGTGACCGGCGGGGCCCGCGGCATCGGCGCCGCCATCACCACCACCCTCGCCCGCCAGGGCGTGCACGTCGCGGCCGGCTACAGCTCCAACGCCAAGGCCGCCGAGGAGCTCGCCGGGAAGCTCGGCGCCGAGGGCGCGTCGGTGTCGGTGCACCAGGGCAACGTGGGCGTCGTCGAGGACTGCCAGCGCGTCGTCGCCGAGGTGCTGGAGCAGCGCGGCCGCGTCGACTACCTGGTGAACAACGCCGGCATCACCGTGGACAAGACGGTCCGCAAGATGACCGTGGAGGATTGGCACGCCGTGCTGCGCATCAACCTCTCCGGCGCGTTCTACATGACGAAGGCCGTGCTCGACCACATGCTCGGCAACGGCTTCGGGCGCATCGTCAACATCTCCTCGGTGATCGGCGAGACCGGCTCGGTCGGCCAGGCCAACTACGCCTCGTCGAAGGCGGGGCTGATCGGGTTCAGCAAGAGCCTCGCGCAGGAGGTGGCCCGCAAGGGCATCACCGTCAACTGCGTGGCGCCGGGTTACATCGAGACCGAGATGGTGGCCGCCATACCGCCGGAGGTGCTGGAGAAGCTGCTCAAGGGCGTGCCGGTGGGCAGGCTCGGGCACGCGAGCGAGATCGCCCGCACCGTCTCCTTCCTCGTCGACGACGACGCCGGTTACATCACCGGCTCGGTGATCTCGGTGAACGGCGGGCTGGACATGTAGGCGGCGCCCAGGCGCAGCACGTCCAGATCGGCGCCGGGCCGCCCGATCAGTTGCACGCCGGTGGGCAGGCCGCGGGCGTCGAAACCCGCGGGCATGCCCAGCACGGGGGTACCGGCGAGCGACCACGGCGCCACCGTCTCCATCCAGCGGTGGTAGCTGTCCATCGGGCGGCCGTCGACGGCGGACGGCCAGTGCGTCGCGGCGTCGAAGGGGAACACCTGCGCGCTCGGTGCGAGCACGGCGTCATAGCGCTCGAACAGGGACGCGACGACGGCCATCCAGCGCTCGCGGGCGGCCACGGCGCGCGCGACGTCGAGCGCGGTGAGGCGCAGCGCCCGCTCGATCTCCCAGCGGATCTCCGGCTTGAGCAGCTCCGGCTGCGACGCGTACAGCGGCTCCAGCTCCAGCGCGTACCAGCCGCGCCAGACCAGCGTGGTGTTCCACAGCTCGTCGAAGTCCTGCTCGGGGACGACGTCCTCGACAGTGCAGCCGAGGCCGGCCAGGGCGGAGCAGGCGCCGCGGCCCAGCTCCAGGATCCCCGGCTCGGTGGCGAGCCGGCCGCCGAGGTCACCGACCCACGCCACCCGCGTGCCGGTCACATCGGTGCCCGTTCTCGGGCCCGCAAGCGACCCTTCGGCTTCGCCCAGCTCGGCGAGACCGGGCCGGTCCGCCATCACGGCCAGCAGCGCGGCGACGTCGGCGACGGTGCGGCCCATCGGCCCGATCTCGCCGAGCTGCGCGACGGTGCCGTGCGGGCGGACCAGCCCGGAGCTCGGCCGGAAGCCGAGCACGTGGCAGAAGGCCGCGGGGTTGCGGAGCGAGCCCAGGTAGTCGCTGCCGTCGGCGATGGGGAGCATCCGGGACGTCAGCGCGGCGGCGGCCCCACCGCTGCTGCCCCCGGCGGTGCGGGTGGGGTCGTAGGGGTTCCGCGTGGTGCCGTACACGGGGTTGTAGGACTGCGACCCGAAGCCCAGCTCCGGGGTGTTGGTCTTGCCGATCACGATCGCCCCGGCCGCACGCATCCGCCGCACGTGCGGCTCGTCCACGGCGCCGACGCGATCGCGGTACACCGGCGAACCGGCCGTCCACGGCAGCCCCGCCACCTCGCTCAGGTCCTTGACGGCCACCGGCAGCCCGTGCAGCGGCCCCCAGACCGGGCCGGCGTCGTGGGCGGCGGCCTCGGCCAGCAGCTGGTCGGGGTCGCGCAGCGCGACGATCGCGTTGAGCTGCGGGTTGACCTCGGCGATGCGGTCGAGGTGGGCCTGCATCACCTCGACGCACGACACCTCGCCCTCCCGCACGAGCCGGGCCAACGCGAGGGCGTCGTGCTGGACGAGGGTCACGCCCGGCTGCCGCGTCGCCGATGCGCAGCAGGGCGCCACTGCTGCGGAACCCGGGGCCCGCTCACAGCAGGCTCTCGGGCACGTCGACGAGCCGGCTGCGCAGGTACTCCCCCAGGCCCTTGGCCTGCGGGTCCGGGCGCGTGGACGACGCGACGCCCGCACCGAGCAGCCCGTGCACCACGACGTTGACCGCGCGGAGGTTGGGCAGCTCGAACCGCTCGATCGTCAGGTCGGCGGCCTCGGGGCCGAGCAGCTCCCGCAGCCGGTCGACGGTGAGGTACGCGCTCATCCAGGCGTGGCTCTCGTCGTCGCGCGTCCAGAGCCCGATGTTGGCGTTGCCGCCCTTGTCCCCCGACCGGGCCCCGCACACCCGGCCGAGCGGCACCCGGCGGGTTGGCGGCGTCTCCACCGGAACGAGTGGCACTCTCGTCGGACAGGTTCCGACGAGAGTGCCACTCGTCGAGGTGGGGGGGTCGGCGATCGTGCGGCGCTCCCCGTCGGGGAGGACCACCGTCTGCGTCACCGCGCTCCGCGGCACCGCGGCGGCGCGGTAGATCCCGAACGCCGACTCCGGCGTGGGCGGCGTGGTGGTGTGGAAGCCCGCGTAGCCACCCAGCGCCAGCTCCATCGTCGCGTTCGAGAAGGCCCGCCCGACCTTGCGCGGGTCCGGGTCCTTCACCGTGACGCGCAGGTGCGCGGTCGCCTCCGCGTTCGTGGCCGCGTCGGGGTGGTCGAAGCGCAACAGGCGCACGTCCACCGACCCGAAGCGGTCGCGGCCACCGAGCACCTCGAACAACAGCGCCTCGGCGTGCGCGGCCTTGGCCTCGATGTCCAGCCCGGTGAGCACGAGCGTCATGGTGTTGCGGAAGCCGCCCACGTCGTTGAGCGCGACCTTGAGCGTCGCCGGCGGCGGGCTCCCGCGCGTCCCCGTGACCGCGACGCGGTGCTGCGCCTCCTGCGCCAGCGCGAGCGTGTCGAAGTGCGTGGTGACGTCCGGGCCCAGGTAGGCGGGCTCCTGCAGCTCGTAGAGCAGCTGCGCGGTGACCGTCCCGACCGAGACCAGCCCGCCCGTCCCGGGGTGCTTGGTGATCACCGACGAGCCGTCGGCGGCGACCTCCGCGATCGGGAAGCCCGGGTAGCGGCGGTCGGTGATCTCGGCGAGGAACGGGTAGTTGCCGCCGGTGGCCTGCGGGCCGCACTCGATCACGTGCCCGGCCACGACGGCGCCGGCGAGGGCGTCCCAGTCCTCGCGGCCCCACCCGTGCCACCAGGCCGCGGGCCCGACCACCAGCGACGCGTCGGTCACCCGCCCGGTGACGACGACGTCCGCGCCCGCCCCCAGTGCCTCCGCGATGCCCCAGCCGCCGAGGTAGGCGTTGGCGGAGACGGGCCTGCCCGTCACCGCCGGGGTGATCGCGCCGAGGGACCCGCGCAGGTCGTCGCCCTCGACGTGGGCCACCCGCGCGCCGGTGCCGAGCGCCTCGATCGCCGCCGCCAGCCCGGCCGGGTTCAGCCCGCCCGCGTTGGACACGATCCTGATGCCGCGCTCCAGGCAGGTGCCCAGCACGTCCTCGACCTGGGTGAGGAACGTCCTCGCGTAGCCCGCAGCAGGGTCCTTGGCCTGCGCCTTGGCCAGGATGAGCATGGTCAGCTCGGCGAGGTAGTCGCCGCACAGCACGTCGACCGGACCGCCCTCGACCATCTCGCGGGCGGCCGGGATCCGGTCGCCGTAGAAGCCCGAACAGTTGCCGATGATCACCGGTCGGGTCACGGGAGGGGGTTCCGTCCGGTTCCGGCCTCGCCCGCGAAGGCCTGTGCGATCGACATCCACTCGGTCGCGACCGGACCGGTGATCACCAGGGCGGTGTCGTCGCGGTGGCGGCGCTGGGTGACGACCAGGCAGAAGTCCAGGGCCGAGCCGCTGACCTGGTCGTTCGCCCCCTCCGGGCCCCACGTCCAGCGCGCGCCGCTGGGGGCGTCGAGCTCCACCCGGATCGGGGCGGTCGGCACCTCGCGGCCGTTGACGAGGTAGCTGTAGGCCCGCGCGCCGATCCCGATGTGGGCGACGTGGCGCAGGCGGTCGGTGGGCTCGCGCTGCGCGCCGACGGTGTCGGCCACGTCCTGGCCGTGCGCCCAGGTCTCCATGATCCGGGCCGTGACGGCTGCGCCCATGCTCATCGTCGGCCCGTACCACGGCACACGCGCCAGCGGATCGGCCTGCCGGAACGCGTCGACGAGCGCAGCGCGGGTGGCCAAGAACCGGGCCAGCACCTCGGCGGG
>CAXTTN010000148.1:0-14529 GCA_964247105.1 uncultured Pseudonocardia sp. | reverse complement strand
GTGGGGGGCCAGCTCCGCGGCGTTGCCCTGGAACAGGTGGTTGTCGACCACGGCGGAGAGCAGGTTGTGCGCGGCGGTGACGGCGTGGAAGTCGCCGGTGAGGTGCAGGTTGAGCGTCTCCATCGGCACGACCTGGCTGTAGCCGCCGCCCGCGGCACCGCCCTTGATCCCGAACGTCGGGCCCATCGACGGCTGCCGCAGCGCGACGGTCGCCCGGCGCCCGGTGCGGGCCATCGCCTGGCCGAGCCCGACGGTGGTGGTCGTCTTGCCCTCGCCGAGCGGGGTGGGCGTGACGGCGGAGACCACCACGTACCTGGCCTTCGGGCGGTCCGCCAGCTCCGCGACCGCGGCCAGGTCGATCTTGGCGACGGCGCGGCCGTAGGGCAGCAGCAGCCGCTCGTCGATGCCCATGCCGGCGGCGACCTCGGCGAGGGGCCGGAGCGTGGCGGCCTTGGCGATGGCCAGGTCGGTCGGGATCATGCGGTGCCTTCTTCGGGGAGCGGGCGGCGGGCGGCGGGGCCGCCCTGATGGTCACCAGCATGCCGCGGGTCACGCAGCGGCGGCGAGCCGACGCGGACGGTGGTCGTTCCTCCTTCCGGACGATGACGGAGTGCACCTGTCGCGCTACGTTCGCGGTCCGTAGCGACATCCGCATGCCTCCCGGGTTCACCCACTCGCCACCGCCACCCGCTGGACGTCACAAATCCGACACGAGGAGTACGTGTAGTCATGGCTGCTTACGATCCGCGGACCGCCACCGGGCTGCCCACCGAACCGGTGGGTTCGCTGCCCCGGCCGGCGAAGCTGCAGGAGGCCTACGCCCGCTACGACGCGGGCGAGATAGGCAAGGACGATCTCGAGAAGCTCCAGGACGACGCCGTGAAGGACTCGATCGAGCGCTTCGAGGCCACCGGCTCGCCCGTCATCTCCGACGGCGAGCAGCGCTGGTCGTCGTTCGCCACCTACCCGATCGCCGACACCCTCGCCGGCACCGGTCTCGCGCCCGGCCTGGGCCCCGGCGGCCAGTTCTTCGCGATCTTCGCCGACGGCCACGGCCGGCAGCTGCCGAAGCTGGAGTCCGGCCCGTTCCACTACAACCAGCACGCGGCCGACACGCTGCGGAAGTCCATCCCCTACGCCACGAAGCCGATGAAGCAGGCCGTCATCGCGCCGTCCATGCTCGCGCTGCTCTACCCACTGAAGGACCCGGTGGAGGGCTACAGCCGCGACGAGTTCGAGGCCGCGCTGATCGACGAGTGCGAGAGGGACATCCGGGAGGCGTTCGCCGCGGGCGCCGTCCGGGTGTCGGTCGACTTCACCGAGGGCCGCCTCGCCACCCGCGAGGACCCCCGCAACCCCTGGACGGGCGCGGGGCTGCTGCCGCACTTCATCGAGCTGAACAACCGGGTGATGGCCCGGTTCACGGCCGAGGAGCGCGTCAACATCGGCATCCACACCTGCCCCGGCGGCGACCGCGACTCCGTGCACTCCGCGGACGTGCCCTACAACAACCTGCTGGGCACGATGTTCGACATCAACGCGGGCTACTTCCTCATCCAGCTGGCGTCCGAGCGCGACAAGGACCCGGTGTTCGCCTCGATCGGGCAGCACCTGCGCTCCGACGCCGACGGGGTGACGCAGATGGCCTACATCGGCACCACGGTCACGCAGTCGCCGCGCGTGGAGTCGCCGCAGGAGATCGCCGACACCCTGATCCGCGCGGCGAACTTCATCGACAGGAACCAGATCGGCTCCACCGACGACTGCGGTTTCTCCCCGTTCTCGATCGACGAGAAGCCCAACCACGGCTCGCCCGACCACGCCCGTGACGTCGCCTTCGGCAAGATCACCTCCCGCGTCGAGGGCTCCCGTCTCGCCGCGGAGAAGCTCGGCCTCTAGACAACTCCCGCACGACCGGCGCCCGGTGGGTACTTCCCCGCCGGGCGTCGCCCTGCGTGCGCCCCCGCCCCGCCCATGATCATTGGTGGGGGACCGGGAGCCGTGCCGAGCGCGGTTCCGCGTCCCGAGACGTCGATCAAGCCTGGCCCGATCGGCTACTCGTCGTGCACGGCCCTGGCGGAGTCGAGCGTGCTCAGCGCCGGGTCGACGGCCGTGACCGGCTCGAACTGCGCGGGGACGGGCTCGAACTCCTCCGCCACGGGTTCGGACTCCGCAACGGCCGGGGCGACGGGCTCGGCGGTGACCGTCCGCTGCTGGAGCGCGTCGAGCCGGCGCTGCTGCGGTCGGACGAGGAACAGCCACGCCAGCAGCACGCCGACGAGGAACGCGATCAGGTACCAGAGCCAGGTCTGGCCGTAGAGCCACGACACGAGGACGTCCTCCGGGGAGTGGGGCGGCGGGTCAGGAGTCGAGGGCGTCGGCGCGCCTGCGCAGCGGGCGTGCCCAGAACAGCCAGCCCGCGAGGACACCCAGGGCGAGCGCGACGACGACCCAGACCCAGACCTGGGTGAGCAACCAGAACACGGCGAGCTCCTCAGACGACGGTGATGGCGACGCGGCGGCCCAGGGCCCGGTCGACGGCGGAGGTGTCCTCGCCCCTGCCGGTGGCGGTGACCCGGTCGGCGGGGACGCCCCCGGCCACGAACGCGTCGCGGACGGTGGCGGCGCGCTGGTCGGAGAGCTGCTGCGCGGTGAGCCTGCCGTCGCCCGGGCCGCTCGCGACGAAGCCGTCGATCTGGAGCCGGGCCCCCGGAGCCGCGACGACCAGGGCGACCACCTTCGCGACGGTGTCGCGTCCCGGCGCCGTGAGCTGCGGGCTGTCGGGCTCGAACGAGATCTGCGCCGGAGCCACCAGCGCGGCGATCGAGGACCGCAGCTGCTGCTTCGCGGCGTCGTCGAGGTCGCCGGTCGTGCTGCCGGCGGGCGGCGCGGCGACGGTGAGCTCGTTGTCGACGGTGGCGCCCAGCAACGCGGCCGTGACCTTCCGGGCCATCGCCGTCCTCGTCGCGTCGTCGGCGACGGTGCCGCTGAGCGTCGCGCCGTCGACCCCGATCGCGACGGCGACGTCACCCGATCCCGCGGCCAGCGCAGCCGCGATCGTGCCGACCGAGGTGGCGTCCACCCCCGGCTGGAGCGGATCACCGGCGATGACGGTGAGCTCGTCGACGACGTTCGGCCCGGCCGCCGCGACCAGCTCGGACCGCTCGCTGTCGGACTGGACCTGCCCCGTGAGCACGATGTCGTCCCCGCGGCGGGCGACTCGGAACGCCGGCGTGTCGGTGGTGCCGCCGGAGCCGACGTCCGTCGCCGTGGCCACCCGGACGCCGGTGACGGCCTCGACGGCCGCGATCGCGTCCGGGCCGTCGGCGCCGGGGATGCCGCTGATCGTGGCGTCCCGCCCGTCGAAGCGGAGATCGGCTGAGGGGAAGCCCGCGGCCGAGAGCGCCGCGGCGGCGGACATGGTCAGGCCGCCCTCGATCTGCGGCCGCGGCCACAGCAGGGTGAGCCCGGCCAGCACCGTCGGGACGACGATCGCCGACGCCGCGAGCGGCAGCCACGCCGGTCGGTGGTCGGTGGTGCTCTCGGCCACGGGGCCTCCACTCCGATCCGGGGTAACCGTCAGTGAGCGGTCGTACCGTGCCGTATCGGCATCACGGATCGGTGACGTCGTGGACACGGGTTGTGCCGCGCGGGCGGAGCGGTCGGTTGCCCGCGCCGGGCGACGTGCGTCACCCCGGGATGGCGGGGGCGGCCGGGCCGGGGTGAGACTCACGGGCACATGCAGCCGAGGAGAGGACGACGATGACCGACAACCAGCGCGTGGCGATCGTGACCGGGGCGGCCCGGGGGATCGGGGCCGCGACGGCCCTGCGCCTGGCCGCCGACGGCCTCGCCATCGCCGTGATCGACCTCTCCGAGGCCGCCACCAAGGGCACCGTCGAGGCGGTCGAGGCTGCGGGCGGGCGGGCGCTGGGGGTCGGTGCCGACGTGGCCGACGCCGCTCAGGTCGAGGCCGCCGTCGCGCGCGTCGCGGCCGAGCTCGGCGCACCGACCGTCCTGGTCAACAACGCCGGCGTCACCCGCGACAACCTGCTGTTCAAGATGACCGAGACCGACTGGGACACGGTCATGGGCGTGCACCTCAAGGGCTCGTTCCTGATGAGCAAGGCCGTGCAGAAGCACATGGTCGACGCGAAGTGGGGGCGGATCGTCAACCTGTCGAGCACCTCGGCGCTGGGCAATCGCGGCCAGTCCAACTACGCCACGGCCAAGGCCGGCCTGCAGGGGTTCACCAAGACCCTGGCCATCGAGCTGGGCAAGTTCGGCGTCACCGCCAACTGCATCGCGCCCGGTTTCATCGTCAGCGACATGACGAGGGCCACCGCCGAGCGGATCGGCGAGGACTGGCAGACCTACGTCTCCGCCCGCGCCGCGCAGATCCCGGTCGCCCGCGCCGGCCAGGTCGACGACATCGCGCACGCGGTGTCGTTCTTCGTCAGCGAGGGCGCGGGGTTCGTCTCGGGGCAGGTCCTCTACGTGGCCGGCGGACCGAAGGCCTGATACTTCCCTCGTGCGTTTCATCTTCCGCCCGCCCGCCTCGCAGGCCACCGGGCTGCTCACACTGCCCTGGGAGCAGCCGCTGGAGCGGTGGCGCGACGAT
Source organism: uncultured Pseudonocardia sp. (assembly GCA_964247105.1). Lineage (GTDB taxonomy): Bacteria > Actinomycetota > Actinomycetes > Mycobacteriales > Pseudonocardiaceae > Pseudonocardia. Next base: position 9,908 of record CAXTTN010000148.1, on the reverse strand, counting down.
CGCATCCTCGAGGTCGCGCACCGCGGCATCTCGCGGCACGTCGTCCGGTTCGTCGAGGTCGACGGCCTGGTCTATGCGCTCAAGGAGATCGACGAGCGGCTCGCCCGCCGGGAGTACCGCCTGCTGGGCGAGCTGGAGGCGATGGGCATGCCCGCCGTCTCCGTGCTGGGCGTGTGCGTGGAGCGCCCGCCCGACGGCGAGGACGAGCAGGACGCGATCCTCGTCACGCGGTTCCTCGACTACTCGATGTCCTACCGCTACGTCTTCTCCCACGGCCACACCCAGCGGGCCACGGACAAGCTCGTCGACGCGATGGTCGAGCTGCTGGTGCGGCTGCACCTGGCCGGGCTGTTCTGGGGCGACTGCTCGCTGTCCAACACGCTCTTCCGGCCCGACGCCGGCAGCATCGGCGCCTACCTCGTCGACGCCGAGACCGCGGAGATGCACCCGACGCTCTCGGACGGCCAGCGCCGCTTCGACATCGAGTACGCGGCCGAGCGGGTCGGCGGTGAGCTGTTCGACCTGCAGTTCGGCGAGCTGCTCCCCGACGACGTCGACCCGGTCGAGATCGCCGGGGAGATCCCGCGGCGCTACCACGCGCTCTGGGACGAGCTGACCCGCGAGGAGCTGTTCCGCCCCGACGAGCAGCGCTACCGCGTGGCCGAGCGCGTCGACCGGCTCAACGAGCTGGGGTTCGACGTCGACGAGATCGAGCTGGTGACCACCGACGAGGGCACCCGCTTGCGGGTGCACACGCGCGTGGCCGAGTCGGGCCGGCACCGGACCAAGCTGTTCGCGCTCACCGGCCTGGAGGTCACGGAGAACCAGGCCCGCCGCCTGCTCAACGACGTGATCAGCTACCGCGCCTACCTGGAGCAGAAGGAGGGTCGCCCGGTGCCGGAGACCGTCGCTGCGCACCGGTGGCGCTCGGAGAGCTACGACCGCGTGATGGCCATGGTGCCCGAGCACCTCGTCGACCGGCTGCAGCCGGCCGAGGTGTTCCACGAGATCCTGGAGCACCGCTGGTTCCTGTCCGAGCAGGAGGGCACGGACGTCGGGACGACCGCGGCCGCGCGCTCGTACATCGCCGGGGTCCTGCCGTCGACGCCGAGCACGCTCACGGTGCTGCCGGACCTGCCGGGAGCGCCGTCCTAGGAGCTGCTGCCGGACCCCTTCGACGCCGCTACTGCCGGACCCGGCCCGCGACGATCTCGACGACCCCGTCGAGGCGGTCCAGCCCGGCGGGATCGTGCGTCACGAGGATCACCGACCGGCCCGTCGTGGCCGCGAGCAGGTCGTCGAGCACGCCGTCCCGGGTCTTCGGGTCGAGATGGGTGGTCGGTTCGTCCAGCACCAGTATCCGCGGATCGACGAGCAGCGCCCGCGCGAGGGCGAGCCGCTGCCGCATCCCGCCCGACAGCCGGGTGCCGTGCGCGCCGACCTCCTCGTCGAGCCGCGTCCCGCCGAGGCCGACGCGGCGCAGGACCGCGTCCAGCTCCGCGTCGGGCCGGGGCAGCAGCAGGTTCTCGCGCACCGTCCCCGCGAAGACGTGGGGGTCCTGCGGAACGCCGCTGATCAGGGCGCGGACGTCGTCGGGGGCCCGGCTGGTGAGGTCGACACCGTCGAGGGTGACGGTGCCGGCGTCCGGGTCGCGGAACCGGAACAGCACGTCGACGAGCGTGCTCTTGCCCGAACCGCTCGGGCCGACCAGCGCGATCCGCCGTCCCGGCGGGAGGTGGAGGTCGAGGCCGTCGAGCGCCCAGGGCTCGTCGGGGCCGTAGCGGACGCGCAGGCCCCGACAGTGCAGTCCCCGTTCCGGCGGGCCGGCCCCGGCGTGGACCGGAGCCGCGTGCACGTGCACGGCGGGCGGCGTGTCGAGCACGTCGAACAGGCGTGCCCCCGACGCCCGGACGGCCCCGAGCCGCGCCGCCGCCGCGGGCAGCGGGGCGACGACCTCGAACGCGGCGAGCGCCGTGAGCACGAGCACCGCCAGCGGCACGATGGTGAGCGTGCCGTCCGCGACGGCGGCGACGCCCAGCAGCAGCGTGGCCCACAGCGTCAGGCCCGCGACCAGCGCGGACGCGCCCGCGCCGAGCCCCAGCAGGCCGGCGTCGCGGCGGGCGATGCGCGTCAGCTCGGCGTCGGCGGCATCGATGCGGGCCCTGGCCCGGTCCGTGGCGCCGTACGCGACGAGGTCGGGCGCGCCGTGCAGGGCGTCGACGAGCGCGGTCGACAGGGCGGCGGTGGCGGCGGCGCGGCGGCGGCCGGGCCCACGCCCGGCGGCCGCGGCGGCCAGGGGGACGGCGATGCCGCCGAGCAGGAGCCCGCCGGCGAGCACGACCCCACCCGGAACCAGGACGGCCGTCGAGAGGAGGACCACCCCGGTGCCGGTGACCAGCGCGGCCAGCGGGGGAGTGAGGCCGCGGATCAGGAGGTTCTGGGTGGCGTCGGTGTCGCCGACCAGCCGCGTCACGAGGTCGCCGGAGCGGAAGCGGTGCACGGGCTCGGTGCGCGCGAGCCGGTCCCAGACGCGGACCCGGACGTCGGCGAGCGTCCGCAGCGCGGCGTCGTGGGTGACCAGGCGTTCGAGGTAGCGGGCGACGCCGCGGGTCACGCCGAGCGCCCGGGTGGCGACGACGGCCACGCTCAGCACCGTGATCGGCGGGTGCGTGGCGGCGGTGGCGATGAGCCAGGCGGCGAGCGCGAGCAGCGCCACCGACGCGGCGGTGGCGGTGGCCCCGGCGAGCACCCCGAGCGCGAACCGGGCCCCCCGCGGCCGGGCGAGCGCGAGCATCCGCAGCAGCGGCCCCGCATTCCGCGGGCTCATCGCGAACCCGGGCGGGCGAGGACCGCGTCGCGCGGGCGCGTTGCGGTGGGTGGGTGCCCCGGGTTCAGGTCCAGGGTCTCGTCGGCGAGGGCCGCCCAGCCCTCGTCGTGGGCCACGATCACGGCGGTCCGGCCCCGCGCCAGGTGCGCGATCCCGGCCCTGACCTGCGTGGCCGTTGCCTCGTCCAGGTGGGCGGTCGGCTCGTCGAGGAGCAGGAGCGTTGCGTCGCGGGCGCGCAGGAACGCGCGCGCGAGGCCGATGCGCTGGCGTTGCCCGGCCGAGAGCCGGGTGCCGCGCTCGCCGAGCCGGGTGGCGTAGCCGTCGGGCAACGCGGTGACGAAGCCGTGCGCCGCGGCGAGCCGGGCGGCGGCCTCGACCTCCGCGTCGGGAGCGTCGGGAGCGCCGAGGCGGATGTTGTCGGCGACGCTCGCGTCGAAGAGGTAGGGGCGCTGGGGGAGGTAGGCGATCCGGCGGCGCCACGCGTCGGCGGGCACGTCGGCGAGCGGGCGGCCGTCGACCGTGATCGTCCCCGCGGTCGGGTCGGCGAACCGCAGCAGCAGGCCGAGCAGGCTGGTCTTGCCCGCCCCACTCGGGCCGGTGAGCAGCGTCGCCGTGCCCGGCGCCAGCACGAGGTCGACGCGGTCGAGCGCGGGTTCGGAGCGGCCGGGATGGGTCAGCGACACCTCGTGGAACCGGATCTCCGGCCGCTCGGGGACGGGCGCGTGCCCGGCGGGGGCCGCGCCTCCCGGCCCGTCCAGCACCGCGAACACGCGCTCCGCCGCCGCGACACCCTCCGTGCTCGCGTGGAACCGCGCCCCCACCTCCCGCAACGGCAGGTACGCCTCCGGCGCGAGGATCAGCACCAGCAGGGCCGTCTCGAGATCGAGCTGCCCGTACAGCAGCCGCAACCCCACCTCGACGGCCACCAGCGCCACCGCGACCGTCGCCACCAGCTCCAGCACGAACGCCGACAGGAACGCGATGCGCAGCGTGCCCATCGTCGCCTCGCGGTGCTCGTCGGTGGTCCGGCGGATCAGCGCGGCCTCGGCCCGCGCCCGGCGGAAGACCGCCAGCGTCGGGAGGCCCTCGACGGCGTCGAGGAAGTGCCCGCCGAGCCGTTCCAGCAGCCGCCACTGGCGCCGCGTGTGGTCCTGCGCCTGCCAGCCGACCAGCGCCATGAACACCGGGATCAGCGGCAGGGTCAGGCCGATCACCAGCGCGGAGACCCAGTCCGCGCGGACGACCACCACCAGCACCGCCACCGGCACGAGCGCGGCGAGCACGAGCTGGGGCAGGTAGCGGGCCACGTAGTCGTCGAGCCCGTCCAGGCCGCGGGTGGCCAGCGTCGCGAGCTCACCCGCGTCCGTGCGGACGGGATCGGCGGCCGGGCCCGTCACGTGCGCGACGAGGCGGCGGCGCAGCGCCGACTTCACGCTCGCCGCGCTGCGCAGCGCCGCCGCCTCGGCACCGTAGGACAGGAGCGCCCGGGTGATCACGACGGCGCCGAGCGCCACCAGCCCGCCGGACGCGCCGGCGATCACACCGGCGAGCAGCGCCGCCTGCGCGAGGATCAGGCCGGTCAGGCCCAGCCCGCACGCCACGGTGACCGCCAGGTGCACCCGCACCGCCCGGGTGCTGCGCAGCAACCGCGGATCGAGCGGCTTCACGCCGTGATCCGCTTCCGGAAGACCCAGTAGCTCCACGACTGGTACCCGATCACGACGGGCAGGAACGCGAGACCGACCCAGCTCAGCAGCCCCAGCGTGTACGGGCCCGACGCCGCGTCCGCCACGGTCAGGCTGTAGGCGGGATCGACGAGCGAGGGCAGCACGGCCGGATACAGTGCGGCGAACAGCGCCGCGGTGCACCCCGCGATCGTGACGGCCGTGGCGACGAACGCCCACCCCTCCCGGCCCCGCGCCAGCAGCACGGCCGCGACCACCACGCCCGCGACGGCCCAGGGTGCGACGGCGAGCAGGGCGACGGCCGCCACCGGCGCGATCGCGAGCCCCGCGCGCCGGGCCCGGGCCCGGACCGGCCCGCCCGTCTTCAGCGCGAGGAACACGGCGCCGTGCAGCGCGAACAGGGTCAGCGTGGTCAGGCCGCCGAGCAGGGCGTAGGGGCCGAGCAGGTCGAGCAGGTCCGAGCGCACCACCCCGTCGGCGCCGATCTCGACCCCGCGCACCATGTTGGCGAACACGACTCCCCACACGAACGCGGGCACGGCGCTGCCGGCGACGATGCCGAGGTCGCAGAGCGCGGGGTCGGCCACCTTCGACCGGTACTCCAGGGCCACCCCGCGCACGATCAGCGCGACCACCACCAGCAGCACCGGCAGGTAGAAGCCCGAGAGCGCGGCGCCGTACCAGGCCGGGAACGCCGCGAACATGGCGCCGAGCGCGGTGATCAGCCAGACCTCGTTGCCGTCCCAGACGGGCCCGATGGCACCCAGCGCCACCTTCCGGTCGGGCAGGGCGGGCAGCAGGACCCCGACGCCGAAGTCGAAGCCCTCCAGCACGAAGTAGCCGGTCCACAGCACGGCGACGGCGACGAACCAGATCGTCGGGAGGTCCATCAGTGGCTCCCCACCGGCACGCGCGCCGGTCCGGCCTGCACGTACCGCCACAGCAGCCGCGCCTCCACCACCGCGAGCGCGCCGTACAGGGCGGTGAACACGGTGAGCGAGAGCGCCACCTCGCCCAGGCTGACGCCGGGGGAGACGCTCGCGGCCGTGAGCAGCTCGCCCACCACCGTCCAGGGCTGGCGGCCGAGCTCGGTCATGATCCAGCCCGCGATGTTGGCCGCCAGCGCCGCGGGCAGGGCGGCGACGGCCACGCCGTACATCCAGCGCTGGTGCGGCAGCCGACCCCCGCGGGTGAGCCACAACCCCGCCACCCCGACCCCGACGCCGGCCATCCCCAGGCCCATCATCAGCCGGAACGCCCAGTACAGGACGGGCACGTTCGGCACGTAGTCGCCGGGACCGAAGCGCGCGACGTCGGCCGCCTGCAGCTCGGTGATGCCCGGGACGGACGCGGTGAACGAGTCGGTCGCGAGGAAGCTGAGCAGGGTGGGCAGCCGGACGTCGACGGGGTTGCGGGCGGCCTCCACGTCGCCGACGGCGAACAGCGAGAACCCCGCGGGGGACTCGGTGTTCCACAGCGCCTCGGCCGCCGCGAGCTTCATCGGCTCGTCGCGGGCCATGAGCTGGGCCTGGTTGTGCCCCGACAGCGCGACGACGGCGCCCGCGACCGCCGTGGTGACGAGCCCGGCGCGCAGCGTGCGCCGGAAGAGCTCGTGGTCGCCGCCCCGCCGGATGCGGATCGCGCTGACGGCCACCACGAACAGCCCCGCCACCACGAACGACGCGCCCAGCACGTGCACGTAGGTGGAGATCGCCTGCGGGTTGGTGAGCACCGCGACGATGTCGGTGAGGTGGGCGCGGCCCGTCACCGGATCGACGGCGAACCCGACCGGATGCCGCATCCAGGCGTTGGCCGAGAGGATGAAGAACGCCGACAGGTTGGAGCCGATCGCGGCCAGCCAGATCGACGCCAGGTGCACCCGGCGCGGCAACCGCTCCCAGCCGAAGATCCACAGCCCGATGAACGTGGACTCCAGGAAGAACGCCAGCAGCGCCTCCATCGCCAGCGGCGCGCCGAACACGTCGCCGACGAACGTGGAGTACGCGCTCCAGTTCATCCCGAACTGGAACTCCTGCACGATGCCCGTGACCACGCCCATCGCGAAGTTGATCAGGAACAGCGTGCCGAAGAACTTCGTGGCGCGCAGGTACTCCTCGCGGCCGGTGCGGTGCCAGGCCGTCTGCAGCGCCGCGACCACCACGGACAGGCCGATCGTGAGCGGCACGAACAGGAAGTGGTAGATCGTCGTGATCCCGAACTGCCAGCGGGACAGGTCCAGCGCGTCCATGGCTTCATTTCTACACGATGTAGAAGTTGGGTGTCGCTGAACCGTTCCGGTGATCTGTCCGTGTGCAGGACATGGCTACCGACACACCCCTGTCCCTGACCCGCCGCACGGTGCTGGTCGGGGCGTGCGGCACCTGCGCCGCCGCCCTCGCCGCCTGCGGGGCCGTCACCGGCCTGCCGGACCCCGCCCCGGCCGCGGCGCCTGCCCCCGCCGTCGAACCCGCTCCCTCGGCCGCCGCCACCGCCGGTGGGAAACCGGCCGCCGCCAAGGCCGCCCTCGCCTCCACCGCCGACATCCCGGTCGGCGGCGGCAAGATCCTCGCCGCGCAGAAGCTCGTGGTGACCCAGCCGAAGGCCGGTACGTTCAAGGCGTTCTCGAACGTCTGCACGCACCAGGGCTGCGCGGTCAGCAGCATCTCCGACGGCACGATCATCTGCCCGTGCCACGGCAGCACGTTCGACATCGCCGACGGTTCGGTGGTCGACGGCCCGGCGCGGTCACCGCTGGCGGCCAAGAAGATCAAGGTCAGCGGAAAGTCGATCACCCTGGCCTGACGCGGCCCCGGACAGGGCATCGAGCGGGCTCGTTGCGATCCCGGGGCCTCCCTCACGGCATCGCGCGGGCTCGATGTCGTCGACGCGGCGGATTTGGTCACTAGGATCGACCCATGGTCGACGGAGACGCTCCCGAGGCACCCGACGCGCTGAGCCTGGCCGCGGAGTTCCCCACCGCCACCCGCGAGCAGTGGGCCGGGCTCGTGGACGCGGTGCTGCGCAAGAGCGGCCGCACCGGCGGGGCTGCGACGCTCGTCCGCCCGACCCTGGACGGCATCGGCGTCCAGCCGCTCTACACGGCCGAGGACGTCGAGGGCCTGCCCGACGTCGGGGTGCCGGGGCACCCGCCGTTCGTGCGCGGGGCCGGTACCACCGGGTGGGACGTCCGCCAGCGCCACGCCGAACCCGATCCGGCGGCCGCGAACGCCGCGCTGCTGGCCGACCTGGAGAATGGCGCCCACTCGATCTGGCTGTCGGTCGGCGAGGGCGGGACGGCCGTGGCCGACCTGCCTGCCGTGCTCGACGGCGTGTTCCTCGACCTCGCCCCCGTCGTGCTGGACGGCGGCGGCGCCGAGGAGTTCCTGGCCCTGGCCACCGACCGCGGCGTCGACCCGGCGACCCTGCTCGGCACCCTGGGCCTCGACCCGATCGGCGAGCGGGCCCGCACCGGCGCCGGCTCATCGCCCGACGCCCCCTCCCTCGACGCCCCCTCCCTCGACGCCCCCTCCCTCGACGCCCCCTCGCTCGACGCCGCGGTGTCGCTCGCACGACGAGTCGCCGCCGAGTTCCCGCTGGTCAAGGCGATCGTGGTGGACGGGCTGCCGGTCCACGGGGCCGGCGGTTCCGACGGCCAGGAGCTCGGCTTCACGCTCGCGGCGGGCGTCGCCTACCTGCGCGCGCTCACCGCGGCCGGGCTCGACATCGACACCGCGGCCCGCCTGCTGGAGTTCCGCCTCGCCGCCACCGCCGAGCAGTTCCCGACGATCGCGAAGTTCCGGGCGGCGCGGCGGCTGTGGTCGCGGGTGCTGGAGGCCTCCGGCGCCGCGCCCGACGTCGCGCAGGCCCAGCACGCCGTCACCTCCCCGGCGATGCTCACCCGCCGCGACCCCTACGTGAACCTGCTGCGCGGCACCGTCGCCGGGTTCGCGGCCGGGGTCGGCGGGGCCGACGCCGTCACGGTCGCGCCGTTCGACGCCGCGATCGGCCGGTCCACGCCGTTCTCCCGGCGGATCGCGCGCAACACGCAGTCGGTGCTCGTCGAGGAGGCCCACCTGGCCCGCGTGATCGACCCGGCGGGCGGTTCGTGGTTCGTCGAGTCCCTTACCGACGCGGTGGCGCGGGCCGGCTGGGCGTTCTTCCAGGAGATCGAGGCCGCGGGCGGGGCCGTCGCGGCGCTGGACTCCGGCCTCGTCGCCGCCCGCACCGCCGAGACGCGGGCGGAGCGGGAGCGGGACGCCGCGACGCGGCGGGTGCCGATCACCGGGGTGAGCGAGTTCCCCGACCTGCACGAGACGCCCGTCGAGCGCGACCCACTGTCCCCTGTGGCCACCGGCGGTCTCCCGGTCTACCGCCCGGCCGGCGCCTACGAGGCCTACCGCGACCGCTCGGACGCCGTCCTCGCCGCGACCGGTGCCCGCCCGACCGCGTTCCTCGCCACCCTCGGCCCGCTGGCGGCCTACACCGCCCGGGCCGGGTTCGCCCGCAACCTGCTGAACGCGGGCGGCGTCGACGCGGTCGAGGCCGGGCCCACGGACTCGGCCGGCGCGGTGGCCGAGGCGTACCCCGGCAGCCCGGTCGCCGTCCTCTGCTCCACCGACGCCCTCTACGCCGAGCGCGGCGCGGCCGCCGTCACCGCGCTGCGCGCCGCCGGCGCCCGGTACGTGCTGGTGGCGGGCACGGTCGACGTCCCCGGTGTCGACGGGCAGCTGTACGCCGGCGGCGATGCACTGGCCGTGCTCGACGCCGTCCACACCGCGTTGGAGGTCCCGGTATGACCATCCCCGACTTCACGACCGTCGACCTCGACGGCGGAGCCGCCCCGCCCACGGAGTGGGGCCCCGGCCCGGAGCCCTGGGAGGCGCCCGAGGGGATCGCCGTCCAGCCGCTGTACACCGCCGCCGACCTCGACGGTGTCGACTTCCTGCACACGTTCCCGGGCATCGCGCCGTACCTGCGCGGCCCGTACCCGGCGATGTACGCCACCCAGCCCTGGACGATCCGCCAGTACGCCGGCTTCTCCACGGCGACGGAGTCCAACGCGTTCTACCGGCGCAATCTCGCGGCCGGGCAGAAGGGCCTCTCGATCGCGTTCGACCTGGCCACGCACCGCGGCTACGACTCCGACCACCCACGCGTCGCGGGCGACGTCGGCATGGCGGGCGTCGCCATCGACTCGATCTACGACATGCGCCAGCTCTTCGACGGCATCCCGCTCGACCGGATGTCGGTGTCGATGACCATGAACGGCGCCGTGCTGCCGGTGCTCGCGCTCTACATCGTGGCCGCGGAGGAGCAGGGGGTGGAGCCGGCCCACCTGACGGGGACCATCCAGAACGACATCCTCAAGGAGTTCATGGTCCGCAACACCTACATCT
>CAXTTN010000147.1:0-14552 GCA_964247105.1 uncultured Pseudonocardia sp. | reverse complement strand
CTGATCGAGTCGGCGCTGCACCGCAAGCCCATCGCGGTCGGGGCGTTCCCGGTGGCGCGGGAGCTCGCGTCGTTCGGGTTCCGGTGGTTCGACGCCGCCGACCCCGCACCGCTCAAGGCCTTCCTCGCCGATCCCGATCCCGAGCTCCTCGACCACAACGAGGCCATCGCGCGCGCCCACTTCGGCATCGGCGCCCTGGCCCGCCGGCTGGAGATGCTGCTGGAGGGCGCGCCGATGTGCCCGCACTCCGGCACCCCGACCCTCCCCGACTGCGAGTGCCTCACCGCATAGCCACGACAGCATCGAGCCCGCGCGATGCGGTCAGGGGGTGAGTCGGGACCGCAACGCGCCCGCGCGATGCGGTCCTAGGGTGGTGCTGTGCCGCGGCGCAATCGCGTGGACCCGTTCGGGGATCTGCATGCCGTCGCGGGCCGCGGGATGTTCACGGGCAACCGCGGGTGCCTCGTCGACGATGCCGAACGCGTCGTGCGCCATCACCGCGGGACGCTGTGGATCACCTGCGTCACGGAGTTCCGCGGGCGCCGCGTCGGGCTCGCGCGGCCGGGGCGTTGGACCCCGCTGTTCTTCCTCGACGACGCGGTGGCGCTCGCGGCCGGCCACCGCCCGTGCGGGGAGTGCCGGCACGCGGCGTACCGCTCCTACCGGGACGCCGTGTCGGCGGCGCGCGGCGAGCGGGTCCGGGCCGGGGATCTCAACCGGCTGCTCGCGGCTGAGCGCTCGCGCCGCGGGCGGGGACCGACGCGGGCGCCGGACCGCAGGACGTGGACCGCACCCGCGCCGCCGGACGGCGTCGTCGTGCTGCACGACGGTCCGCGGCTCCTGCTCGGGGAGCGACTGCTCGCGTTCTCCTTCGACGGCTGGTGCGATCCGGTCCCGCGCCCGGCCGGCGACCTGACGCTCCTCACGCCGCCGACGTCGGTGGCCGCGCTGGCCCACGGCTTCGTGCCGGTGCTGCACCGTTCGGCGACGTAGCTCCCAACGAGTGGCACTCTCGTCGCCTAGGTTCGTACGAAAGTGCCGCTCGTACCCCCGTGGGGGACGGGGCGGGGGCTACAGCACCTTCGAGAGGAAGGCCTTCGTGCGTTCCTCCTTCGGGGTGCCCAGCACCTCCCGCGGGTTCCCGGCCTCCACGATGCGGCCCTCGTCCATGAACACCAGCGTGTCGCCGACCTCGCGCGCGAAGCCCATCTCGTGGGTCACCACCAGCATGGTCATGCCCTCGCGGGCCAGCTCGCGCATGACGTCGAGCACCTCACCCACCAGCTCCGGGTCGAGCGCGGACGTCGGCTCGTCGAACAGCATGAGCTTGGGCTTCATCGCCAGCGCGCGGGCGATCGCGACCCGCTGCTGCTGCCCGCCCGACAGCTGGGCGGGATAGGCGTCGTACTTGGCGTCGAGGCCCACGCGGTCGAGCAGCGAGCACGCCAGGTCGCGCGCCGCGGCCCGGGGCGTGCGGCGGACGGTGCGCGGGGCCTCCATGACGTTCTCGGCCGCCGTCATGTGCGGGAACAGGTTGAAGCGCTGGAACACCATCCCGATGTCGCGGCGCTGCTGGGCCACCTCGGACTCGCGCAGCTCGTGCAGCTTGCCACCGGCCTCGCGGTAGCCCATGAGCCTGCCGTCGACGCGCATCCGGCCGGCGTCGATGGTCTCCAGGTGGTTGACGCAGCGCAGGAACGTCGACTTCCCCGACCCGGACGGCCCGATCACGCACGCCACCTCGCCCGGCATCACCGTGAGGTCGACGCCGCGCAGCACCTCCACCGGGCCGAAGCTCTTGTGGATGTCGACGGCCTCCACCATCGGCTGCGCCATCAGCGGACCCCCGCCTGGAAGCCGCGCCCGTAGCGGCGTTCGACGAAGCCCTGCCCCACCGAGAGGATCGAGGTCAGCGCCAGGTACCAGGCCGCGGCGACGATGAGCAGCGGGATGGTCTGGAAGTTCACCGAGTAGATCCGCTGGGCCGAGGTGAGCAGCTCGAAGTAGCCGATCACGACCACCAGCGAGGTGGTCTTGAGCATGGAGATCGTCTCGTTGCCGGTCGGCGGGATGATCACCCGCATGGCCTGGGGCAGGATGACCCGCCGCAGCGCCTGCGTCCGCGACAGGCCCAGCGCCCCCGCTGCCTCCGCCTGGCCCTGGTCCACCGACTGCAGCCCGCCGCGCACGATCTCGGCCATGTAGGCGGCCTCGTTGAGCCCGAGCCCGAGCAGGCACGCGGCGAACGGCGTGATCAACGAGTTGGTGTCGAACGAGACGAACGTCGGGCCGAACGGGATGCCCAGGCCCAGCCGCGGGTACAGCGCGGACAGGAAGTTCCAGAACAGCAGCTGCGCGATCAGCGGGGTGCCGCGGAACAGCCAGATGTACACGCCGGCGGTGCTGGTGAGGATGGGGTTGGGGGACAGCCGCATCACCGCCAGCCCGATGCCACCGGCGATGCCGATCACCATCGAGAGCACGGTGAGCAGCAGGGTGTTGCTCAGGCCGTTCAGGATCGGGCCGGAGAACAGGTAGCGCCCCACCACCGGCCAGCCGAAGCCCTCGTTGGTCAGGACCGTGTGCACGAGCATCGCCGTCAGCACGGCGAGCACCGCGACGATGATCCACCGGCCGGGATGCCGGACGGGGATGGCCTCGATCGGCTGCCGCCGGCTCGTCTCGACGCTCACTCAGCCTCCTTCCGGGCCAGGCGACGGGATCTCCACGTCAGCTCTTGACCTCGGACGTCGGGATCGCGCCGACGCCGACGTTCCACTTGTCGAGGATCTTCTTGTACGTGCCGTCGGTGATCAGCGCCTGCACCGCGCCCTGGACGGCCTTGGCGAAGTCGCCCTGCTTCTTGGCCAGCACGATGCCGTAGGGGGCCGTGTCGTAGGGCTGGCCGACGATCTCCAGCGCGCCCTCGGTGGTGGTCACCGCGTAGGCGACGACGGGCGAGTCGGCCAGCATCGCGACGATCCGCTTGGAGCTCAGGGCCAGCGTCACGTCGCTCTGCGCCTGCAGCTCGGTGACCGCGATCGCCGGCTTGCCCGCGGCCGTGCAGGCGGCGGTGCGCTTGGCGATGTCGTCGGCCTGCGTGGTGCCCGACTGCACGCCGACGGCCTTGCCGCACAGCGCGTCGGCGCCGGTGATGCCATCGGGGTTGCCCTTGGCGACGGCGAGGCTGGTGCCCGCGGTGAAGTAGCTCACCATGTCCACGGTGGCGACGCGCTCGTCGCTGATCGAGAACGACGACATCCCCAGCTCGTACTTCTTGCCCTGGATGCCGGGGATGATCCCGGAGAACTGGCTGTTCTGGAACTCGGCCGTCAGCCCGAGCTTCTGCGCGATCGCGGTGCCCAGGTCCACGTCCATGCCGATGATGGTGGTGCCGTCGGGCGCGGTGAACTCGTTGGGCGCGTAGGACGCGTCGGTACCGAACACGATCTTGCCATCGGACGTGACGGACGCGGGCACCAGCGCGGCCAGCGCGTCGTCCTTGGCCGGGGCGGGAACGGCGGCGCTGGTGGGGGCGGCGGCGCTCCCGCCGCTGCCGTCACCACCGGCCCCGCATCCCGCGAGAACGACGGTGAGCACCGCCGCGGCGGCGAGGGTGGGACGGGTCCGCACGAACACGGCATTACCTCCGATGGGTTATTGGTATGCCGGGATGGTGCCACTCCGTCGTGTTCCCGTGCCCCCGATCGTGGGTCACCGTTACGTGACGTCACCGTGCGTAAGTCGGGACTACGGTGGGTACCCCCTGGAACCACGGGGGCTCCTGCGCACGTTGGTACCCCGAGAACCACCCACGACGGAGGAACGCAATGGCCCTGATCAGGAAGCTCGCCACGCTCGCGACGGCGGCGGAGGTCGCCCGCCGGTACGCGAAGAAGAACCCGGACCAGGCGTCCAAGTACGTCGACCAGGCCGCCCAGTTCCTCGACAAGCAGACGAAGGGCAAGTACTCGGGCCAGATCAGCGGCGTCGCGTCGAAGGCGAAGAGCGTCGCCGGCATCAAGCAGGCCCCCGGGTACGGCGCCACGGGCAACGGCCACACGCTCACCACCGACCTGGGCACCGCGCCCGAGTACGGGCAGCCCAGGCCGACGCAGGCCTGAGCCACCCGATCCGGCGCGCCTCGTGTGGAGGCGCGCCGGAGGTGTGCCCGGGGGCGGCCCCGCGTGCCAGGATGCGGTGAGCCGCCCGCCTCCCCACCCGGGGCGCGGCGCGGTCGAGTCGCCCGCGCCGGCCACGAACCGGGTTGCGGGTCCGCCTAGCACGAGGAGGTCCCGTGTCCGTTCCACAGTCGTGGACACCCGCCACGTCCACCGCAGCCGGTGCCGTGCCCAGCCGCGACCGGATGGTCGCCGGGCTGAAGGCCACCGACGAGGGCGGCGCCGATCTCGTCCAGCTCCTCACGCCCGAGGGCGTCCGGGTGCCCGACGAGCGCTTCGACCGTTACGCCACGGACGTCGACGTCGCGATGTTGCAGGCGCTCTACCGCGACATGGTGCTGGTGCGCCGGTTCGACCGCGAGGCCAACGCGCTGCAGCGCCAGGGCCAGCTCGGCATCTGGGTTCCGCTGCTGGGGCAGGAGGCCGCGCAGATCGGCGCGGGCCGCGCGCTCCAACCGCAGGACATGGTGTTCCCGTCCTACCGCGAGCACGGCGTCGCGTGGACGCGCGGCATCGACCCCACCGAGCTGCTCGGCATCTTCCGCGGCACCGACCACGGCAGCTGGGATCCCGTCGCGAGCCGGTTCCACCTCTACACGATCGTCATCGGCAACCAGTGCCTCAACGCCACCGGCTACGCGATGGGCCAGAAGTTCGAGGGCAAGGTCGGCGAGGGGCCGGAGTCCGAGGCCACCATCTGCTTCTTCGGCGACGGCGCCACCAGCCAGGGCGACGTCCACGAGGGCTTCGTCTGGGCCGCGGTGTACGACGCGCCCGTCGTCTTCTACTGCCAGAACAACCAGTGGGCCATCTCCGAGCCCACCGAGCGCCAGTCGCGTGTGCCGCTCTACAAGCGGGCCCAGGGATACGGCTTCGACGGCATCCGCGTGGACGGCAACGACGTGCTGGCCTGCCTCGCCGTCACGCGCTGGGCGCTGGAGGAGTGCCGCTCGGGCAACGGCCCGGTGCTCATCGAGGCCTTCACCTACCGCATGGACGCGCACACCACGTCCGACGACCCCACGCGCTACCGGCTCGCCGCCGAGCTGGAGCTGTGGAAGCTGAAGGACCCGATCGAGCGCGTGCGGGTGCACCTCGTGCGGTCGCTGGGCGCCCCGCAGGCGTACTTCGACGGCGTGCAGGCCGAGTCCGACGAGCTGGCCGCGCGGTTCCGGCAGTTCTGCGTGGACATGCCGCCGCCCGCCCCGGACCGGATGTTCTCGCAGGTCTACGCCGAGCCCTCGCCCGTCGTCGAGGCGCAGCGCGAGGCCTATCTGGCGTACCACGCGAGCTTCGAGCAGGAGGCCTGACGTGCCTGTGCTGACGCTGGCGAAGGCGATCAACGACGGGCTGCGCGCCGCGATGGAGCGCGACCCGAAGGTGCTGGTCATGGGCGAGGACGTCGGCAAGCTCGGCGGCGTCTTCCGCGTCACCGACGGGCTGCAGAAGGACTTCGGCGAGCAGCGCGTGCTCGACACCCCGCTCGCCGAGAGCGGCATCATCGGCACCGCGGTGGGGCTGGCGATCCGCGGGTTCCGGCCGGTGTGCGAGATCCAGTTCGACGGCTTCGTGTTCCCCGGCTACGACCAGATCGTCTCCCAGCTCGCGAAGCTGCACTTCCGCTCGCAGGGCAGGGTGCCGATGCCGGTGGTCGTGCGTATCCCGTTCGGCGGCGGGATCGGGGCGGTCGAGCACCACAGCGAGTCGCCCGAGGCGCTGTTCGCGCACGTCGCAGGCCTGAAGGTGGTGGCGTGCTCGAACGCGAGCGACGCCTACTGGATGATCCAGCAGGCCATCGCCTCGGACGACCCGGTGATCTTCTTCGAGCCGAAGCGGCGGTACTGGGAGAAGGCGGAGGTCGCGGCGGAACCGCCGCCCCTGCACGCGTCCCAGGTCGTGCGGCCGGGGTCGTCCCTGACGCTCGTCGGCTACGGCCCGGTGCTCAGGACCTGCCTGGAGGCCGCCGCCGCAGCCGCCGCGGACGGCCAGGAGCTGGAGGTCGTCGACCTCCGCACGCTCTCCCCGCTGGACCTCGACCCCGTGTTCGCCTCGGTGCGCCGCACGGGCCGGCTCGTCGTCGTCGCGGAGTCGCCGCGGGAGGTGTCGGTGGCGTCCGAGGTGGCCGCGCGCGTGCAGGAGGAGTGCTTCCACTCGCTGGAGGCGCCGGTG
Source organism: uncultured Pseudonocardia sp. (assembly GCA_964247105.1). Lineage (GTDB taxonomy): Bacteria > Actinomycetota > Actinomycetes > Mycobacteriales > Pseudonocardiaceae > Pseudonocardia. Next base: position 8,202 of record CAXTTN010000147.1, on the reverse strand, counting down.
CTGCGCGTCACCGGTTTCGACACCCCCTACCCGCCGTCGAAGTGCGAGGAGGAGTACATCCCCGATCTCGACCGGGTGCTGGACGCCGTCGACCGCTCGCTGGCCTGGTGAGAGCGATGACGACCACGATCCCGGAGGGGGAAGGATGAGGCGGGAGTTCGGCATGCCCGACGTGGGCGAGGGCCTCACCGAGGCCGAGGTCGTCACGTGGAACGTGGCCCCGGGCGACACGGTCACCGTCAACCAGGTGATCTGCGAGATCGAGACGGCGAAGGCCGCCGTGGAGCTGCCCTGCCCGTACGCGGGCACCGTGCTCGACCTGCTGGTGAAGCCGGGCGAGACCGTCGAGGTCGGCTCCCCGATCATCGCCATCGAGACGGCGGAGGCCACCCCGGCCCCGGGCCCGGCCGTCGACGAGGAGCGGGGCGCGAAGATCGGCGAGGCCGGCCAGGACGGTCGCATCGCCACGCTGGTCGGCTACGGCCCGCGCCCCGGCTCGGTCGCCCGCCGCCCCCGCCGTGGCGGGCCGGGCCGTGATCACCGTCCTGGGGCCGAGGACCGCGCGGGCGACGGTTCGGCGTCCCGGGGCGCTGATCACGCCGCCGTGCAGGTGCCCGGCGGACCAGGTGTGGACAGTGATCGGCGATCGGGGACGCCCGGCCGCGCTCAGCCCGGCTCCCCGTCCCCGGCCGCTGATCTCGTCGGCGTCGCCACGGCTGCCCCCGGCCATGATCGCCGTTCGGGGAGTGTGGGCCGCGCCGAGCCCGGTTCCGCGTCCCCGGACGGTGATCTCGTGCCGCTGGCGAAGCCGCCGGTGCGCAAGCTCGCCCGCGACCTCGGGGTGGACCTGCGCGCCGTCACGCCGTCCGGGCCGGGCGGCGTGATCACCCGCGAGGACGTGCACGCGTTCGTGGCCCCGCCGGAGCCGACGCCCGTGAGCGGGGTGCGCCGCGAGCCCATCCGCGGCGTCCGCAAGCTCACCGCCGCGGCCATGGTGAGCAGCGCGTTCACCGCGCCGCACGTCACGGAGTTCCTGGCGGTCGACATCACCGCGACGATGGCACTGCGCGAGCGCCTGCGGGCCACGCGCGAGTACGCCGAGGTCAAGCTGACGCCGCTGGCGTTCGTCGCGAAGGCGGTGTGCCTCGCCGCGCGGCGCACGCCGGAGGTCAACGCGCACTGGGACGAGGCGGCCGGTGAGATCGTCTACTACGACCGCGTCCAGCTCGGCATCGCCGCCGCCACCCCGCGCGGGCTGATCGTGCCGAAGATCCGCGACGCCGACACCCTCACCGTGGCCGAGCTCGCCGCCGCGCTCGGCGAGCTGACGGCCACCGCGCGATCCGGGAAGACGCCGCCGGCCGACCTGGTGGGCGGCACGTTCACGATCACGAACGTCGGGGTGTTCGGTGTCGACACCGGCACGCCGATCCTCAACCCGGGCGAAGCGGCGATCCTGGCCGTCGGTTCGATCAAGCCGGCGCCCTGGGTGGTGGACGGCGAGCTGGCCGTCCGGACGGTGTGCCAGCTGGCGCTCTCGTTCGACCACCGGCTCGTCGACGGCGAGCAGGGCTCCCGTTTCCTGGCCGACGTCGGTGCGCTGCTGACCGACCCGGGGCTCGCCCTGACGTGGTGACGTCGACCCGGTGACCGAGCTGTGACCCGGGGACGGGAGCAGAATCGCCCCCTCGCTCGTTGGAGGGACATGCCGTTCGTGCTCCTGTACCTCGTGGTCGAGATCGTCGCGCTGGTCGCCCTCGGATCGGCGATCGGGCTCGGGTGGACGCTGCTCGTGCTCCTCGCCGGATCCGTGCTGGGCCTGATGCTGGCCCGCCGCGAAGGGGTGCGGGCCGCACAGGCGCTGGCGAAGGCCGTGTCCGACCGGAAGTTCGCCCACAGCGAGCTCACCGACGGGCTGCTCGTGGCCGCTGCCGGGGTGCTGCTGTTCGTCCCGGGCCTGGTGACCGACCTGGCCGGGCTGCTGCTGCTCACGCCGCCGGTGCGGGCGCTCGTGCGCAGGCGGCTCGTGCGCGCGGCCGAGAAGCGCGCGCCGGAGCTGCGCACGGCCCGGATCCGCTCGGGCAGCACGATCGTCGACGGCGACGTGGTCCGCGAGCCCGGCTCCCACCCGGTGATCGAGGGCACGATCGTGCCCCGCGAGAAGGACGTCGCCTGAGCGCTGCTGCGCGCGTCGCGAAGGAACGCGCGGGCTGGCACGCGGTGCCGCAGGTGGTGACGCCGCTACGGCGAGCGGTAGCGGTTGCTCCAGCTCGGCTCCACGCACGCCCACTCCGCCGTCCACGCGCTCAGGTCGACGGCCGCCAGGCGGCGCTCCCACCAGGCCGCTCCCAGACCCAGCAGCACCCAGCAGGCGAACAGCGTCGCGAGGGCGGCCACGACGCCTGCCGCGTGCGGGTGGTCGGCGCCGGCTGGCTGCGTCAGGGTCGCGCCCAGCCCCACCGGCACGGCGATGACGAGGCCGAGCGCGCCGAGCAGGACCCCGGCCCGTCGGACCGCACGGCGGGCGCGGTCGGTGGGCCGCATCAGCGACGCGCTGGGGCCGTCGAAGTCACGCGGCGTTTGGATGTCCACAGTGGAGAACTCGTTCGCACCGCAAGAACGTTACCCAGTGCGACAAGACAGCCTCAAATGTCGCTCTCAGTGATCGCGCTCCCACGCGTCGTGCATCGGTAGCGGATCATACGATCTTCTCGGGCTCGTCCTAGATTTTCGTATACGAGCCGATCGACGACACGCCATCGCGTTCGATAGCCGCCTCTACGGCCGGCGCAAGATTCACCGATAGCGTCCGATGCGTGGATCCCGTGCGCAACCCCTTCGCCCCCGGCGCCGGCCAGCGGCCCCCCGAGCTCGCCGGCCGAGACAAGGAGCTGGACGCGTTCGAGATCGTGCTGGAGCGCGTGGCGCGTGGCCGTCCCGAGCGCAGCCTGGTGCTCACCGGCCTGCGCGGCGTCGGCAAGACCGTGCTGCTCGGCGAGCTGCGGTCGATGGCGATGCACGCCGGTTGGGGGGCGGGCAAGATCGAGGCGCGGCCCGACGCGGACCTCCGCCGCCCCCTCTCGGCCGCGCTGCACCGCGCCGTCCGTGACCTCGCCGTGCGGCACGGCGTCCCGGAGCGCGTCGACGAGGTGCTCGGGGTCCTCAAGGCGTTCGCGCTGCGCTCCTCCCCGGACGGGTCGAAGCTGCGCGACCGCTGGCAGCCCGGCATCGACGTCCCGGTGAAGAGCGGGCGCGCCGACTCCGGGGACATCGAGATCGACCTCGTCGAGCTGTTCACCGAGGTCGCGAGCCTGGCCGCCGACGTCGGCAGCGGCGTCGCCATCCTCATCGACGAGATGCAGGACCTGCGCCCCGACGACGTCTCCGCGCTGTGCGCCGCGTGCCACGAGCTGTCGCAGTCGCGCTCGCCGCTGGTGGTGGTCGGCGCCGGGCTGCCGCACCTGCCGGCGGTGCTCTCGGCGTCGAAGTCCTATTCGGAGCGGCTCTTCACCTACGTCCGCATCGGACAGCTCGACCGCGCCGACGCCGATTTCGCCCTGCGCGCACCGGCCGAGCGCGAGGAGGCGTCCTTCGACGACGACGCGCTCGACGCGCTGTACGCGGCCTCGGGTGGCTACCCCTACTTCGTGCAGGCCTACGGCAAGGCCGCCTGGGACGCGGCGGTGCGCAGCCCGATCTCCGCCGCCGACGTGAAGATGGCCGCGCCCGAGGCCGAGGCGGAGCTCGCCGTCGGCTTCTTCGGCTCCCGCTTCGAGCGCGCCACACCCGCCGAGCGCGAGTACCTGCGGGCGATGGCGGAGCTGACCGAGGGCCGCGACGAGCCGGTGGGCACGTCGGGCATCGCCGATCACCTCGCCCGGCGCGCGTCGTCGCTCTCGCCGTCGCGCGACAGCCTGCTCAAGAAGGGTCTCGTCTTCTCCGCCCAGCGCGGGCAGATCGCCTTCACCGTGCCGCACTTCGGCCGCTACCTCCTGGCCAATGCTGCTCCGAACGAGTGAATTCGCCTCGGGCGCCGCGGCGACGTAACAGATGGCCCCCCTCCTCCGAATCCCACTACAGCCCCGCGGTGCTGTCGGACCCCCGACCTGCCAGCCCCGCGGGGCCTTCTCATGTCCCGGGTCGGTCCCGGTGGCCGGGGGAACGGTCCGTAGCATCACGGTGTGCAGGACTCCCGGCTCGAGATCCAGATGCTGCACGACCGGCTGATGGTGAAGGCCGACGGCGTCGGTGAGCGCCGCAGTGGTGCCGGGATCGTCATCCCGGCCACCGCGGACGTGCCGCGGAGGCTGGTGTGGGGGGAAGTGTTCGGGGTGGGCAATCACGTGCGCACCGTCAAGGTCGGGGACCGCGTCCTGTTCGCACGGGACGAGCAGTACGAGGTCGAGGTCCAGGGGGATACGTACCTCGTTCTGCGGGAACGTGAGCTGCACGCGGTCGCGACGGAGCGAACCGAACACGGAACGGGCCTGTACCTGTGACCGGCGGACCGCAACGGTCGGCGCCGGAAGACGGTTGAGGGGAACGGACTTCTATGCCCGAGCGACAGTCCTCGGCAGGCGAGGTCGCGACGCGGCCGGAGAACGGCAGCGGTGACGACCCGAGGATGCCGAACGGCTCGGTGGTTCCGGCAGGCGGTTCGCTAACCGAGCAGGTCGCGGATCAGGTGGCGACCGAACCGGGGGCGGCCGATCCCGCTCCGTCGCAGCCCGCCGACGCCACCCCGGCCCCCGGTCCGGCAGCCGACGGCGACACCGTCGTCGAGGCCGCCACCGTCGAGGTGAAGGTGCCCGCGAAGGGTGTCACGTCCGACACGGTCGAGGTCCCCGCGGCCGGCGAGACACCGCCTGCTGCTGCGTCGCCGGCTGCTGTGTCGACGGGTAGTGCGTCGACGGGTAGTGCATCGACGGGTAGCGCACCGCATGCTGCTGCGTCGCCGATCGTCGCGTCGCCTGCTGCTGCGTCGCCTGGCAGTGCGTCGCCTGCTGCTGCGTCGCCTGGCAGTGCGTCGCCTGCTGCTGCGTCGCCGGCTGCTGCGTCGCCGGGCAGTGCGTCGCCTGCTGCTGCGTCGCCGGGCAGTGCGTCTCCGGCGGCTGCGTCGCAGGGCAGCGCGTCGCAGGGCAGCGCGTCGCCTGCTGCCGGGTCGCCTGCTGCCGGGTCGCGTGCTGCCGGGTCGCTGGCTGCGGGGTCGCCTGCCGCGGGGTCGCCTGCCGCCGCGCCGCCTCCAGCCGGCGCCGAGGAGGCCCCGACCGTCGCCACCCGCCGGCCGGCTGCCGCGACGGCCTGGTTCGACTCGCCCGACGCCGCGGCCACCCAGCAGCTCCCGGGCCGTCCGGCCGAACCCGTCGACGCGCCGACCCAGCGCATCCAGCTCCCGCCCGTTCCCCCCGGACCGGTGGCCGCGGCCCCCCCGCCGCCCGCGGCCCCCCCGCCGCCGCCTGCCGATCCCCTGCCGGTCCCCGCGCGGAAGGCGAAGCGCCGGCTGCTCGTGGTGGCCGGGGCGGTCGCCGTGGTCGGCCTGGCCTACGGCGCCGATCTGCTGTTCAGCTCCGGCTCGGTGCCGCGCGGCACCACCGTCGCGGGGGTGGCGGTCGGCGGGCTCTCGCTCGCCGACGCCGAGCAGACCCTGCGCGCCCAGATCGAGCCCCGCACCACCGCGCCGGTGCCCGTCACCGTCGGCGAGGCCAGCAGCCGGCTCGACCCGCGGGTGGCCGGGCTGGCCGTCGACTGGCCGTCGACGCTCGACCGGGCCGGTGCCCAACCGCTGAACCCGATCACGCGCGTCACGTCGTTCTTCTCCTCGCACGAGGTCGGGGTCGCCACCAGCACCGACCGCGCCGCGCTCGACGCCGCGCTGGCCCAGCTCGCGCCGATCGTGAACAAGGCGCCCGTCGAGGGCACGGTCAAGTTCGACGGCGTGACGCCCGTGCCCGTCGATCCGGTGCCCGGCCAGGAGCTCGACGCCCCGGGCGCGGCCACCGTGCTGGAGCGCGACTGGGCAGGCGGCGGCAGCATCGCCCTCCCGCTGCGGGCGCTGCCGGCCGTCACCACCCCGGACGACGTCGCCGGGGCCATCGCGAAGGTGGCCACGCCGGCGGTGGCCGCGCCCGTCACCGTCGTCGGTGAGAACGGGGCGAAGGGCACCGTCGCGCCCGAGGTGATCGCCGCGGCGCTGACGTTCCGCGCCGACCCGTCCGGGCTCGTCCCCGAGATCAACACCGGCGCGGTCACGGACGCCCTCAAGCCGCAGCTCGCCGGGTCGGAGAAGCCCGGACGGGACGCGAAGCTCGACTTCTCGTCCGGCGCGCCGGTGGTCGTCCCGTCGCAGGACGGGCGCGGCATCGACTACCCGGCCACGCTCAAGGACTTCCTGACGGTGCTCACCGGCACCGACAAGCGGGAGATCACCGCCGTCTACGCCGACCAGCCGGCCAAGCTGACCACCGAGGCGCTCACGGCGCTGAGCATCAACGGGGTGATCGGCGAGTTCCAGACCGGCGGGTTCGCCGCCGACTCCGGCCGCAACATCAAGCGCGCGGCCGAGCAGATCAACGGCGTCATCGTGCAGCCGGGCGAGACGTTCAGCCTCAACGCCGTCACCAACCCCCGCGACGCCGCGCACGGCTACGTCGAGGCCGGCATCATCGAGAACGGGCACTCCGCGCGCGGTATCGGCGGCGGCGTCTCGCAGGTGGCCACCACGCTCTACAACGCGGCGTACTTCGCCGGGATGACGAACGTGGAGCACCGGGAGCACAGCTTCTACATCAGCCGCTACCCCGCCGGGCGGGAGGCGACGGTCTTCGACGACGTCATCGATCTCAAGTTCCGCAACGACAACCCGACCGCGATCATGATCCAGACGACGTGGACGCCGTCCTCGTTGAACGTCAAGATCTTCGGCACGAAGGTCTGGGAGGTCACGTCGGCGTCGGGTCCGCGCACGAACCCGACCGAGCCGACGCCGATCACGATCCCCGCGGGCCAGCAGTGCGCCCCGAGCAAGGGCGCGCCCGGGTTCACGATCACGAACACCCGCACGCTCAAGAACGTGCAGACCGGCGAGGTGCGCACCGATCCGACGCGCACGGTCAAGTACAACCCGTCCCCGATCGTGGTCTGCGGCGGGTAATCGCCCCGAAAGAGGCTTACAGATCCAGGTCACAGTTCGTACTCTCGGTCCCGAGTCCATCAACGGAGACGGGATCGGGGGTTCGTTCATGCGGATTGCGGACGTACTGCGGGGCAAGGGCGCGGGCGTGGCCACGGTCGCGCCGTCGGTCACCGTCGCCGAGCTGGTCGGCACGCTGGCCTCCTACAACGTCGGAGCGCTGCCCGTCGTCGACGAGGGACGGCTGGTGGGCATCGTCTCCGAACGCGACGTGGTGCGGCGGCTGCACGCGGCGGGCGCGTCGCTGCTCACGCAGCGGGTCTCCGACATCATGACCGCGGGCGTCACCACGTGCTCACCGGCCGACCAGGTGGCCGATCTGGCGAAGATCATGACCACCGGCCGCTTCCGCCACCTGCCCGTGGTGGAGAACGGCGCGCTGGTGGGCATCGTGAGCATCGGCGACCTGGTGAAGGCGCGAATCGACCTGCTGGAGAGCGAACGAGAGCAACTCCAGAGCTACATAGCGGGCTGAGCAGGCCCCAACCACGAACGAGTGGCACTGTCGTCGGAACCTATCCGACGAAAGTGCCACTCGTTCGATCAGAAGGAGGCCTCCGCCACCTCCATCAGGGTGTTGTCCGCTGCCTCCACCATGGTGCGGTGCGCCGTCAGGAGGGGCAGCGCGGTCTTCGCGAAGAAGCGCGCCGCGGCCACCTTGCCCTCGTAGAACGCGGCGTCCTTCGCCGAGGTCGAACGGCCCAGGGCGGCCAGCGCCACGTCGGCCTGGCGCAGCAGCAGCCAGCCGACCAGCAGGTCGCCGACGGCCATGAGGAACCGCACGGAGTGCTGGCCGACCTTGTGGATGCTCGCCGGATCCTGCTGCGACGCATAGAGGTAGCCGGTGAGCGAGCCGAGCATGCCCTGCACGTCGGCCAGTGCCGTCGCGAGCGCTGCGCGCTCCTCCTTGAGCCGTCCGTTGCCGGACTGGGCGTCGAGGAAGGACTGGATCTCCCCGGCCACGTGCAGCAGCGCCTGCCCGTTGTTGCGGACGATCTTGCGGAACAGGAAGT
>CAXTTN010000146.1:0-14659 GCA_964247105.1 uncultured Pseudonocardia sp. | reverse complement strand
GATCGCCGCGAGCGCCGACGAGACCACGAACACGCTCGCCCGGATGCGCACGACATCGATGCCGGCGCGGCGCGCGGCCTCCCGGTTGCCGCCGACGGCGTAGACGTGGCGGCCGAAGCGGGTGCGGTCGAGCAGGAACGTCCCCGCCACCAGCAGCACCAGCACCAGCGGGACCACGTACGGCACGCCGGAGATCACCACGAGGGTGCTCTGGCTGCGGTTGACCGTCAGGAGGTAGGTGGCGATCGCGGCCAGCACGACCACCGTGCCGATCTTGATCAGTACCAGGCCGGTGGGCTGGGCCACGAGGCCCAGCTTGCGGCGCGAGACCTGCCGGTTGAGCAGCACCGCCGCGTAACCGCCCGCCCCGACGACGAACAGGATCCAGCTGCCCAGGGTCGAGAGGTTGCCGTTCGCGACGGCGTTGATCACGGGATCGCGCAGGCCGAGCGTGCCGCCGTTGCCGATGAGCTGCAGGATCACGCCCTGCCACGCGATGAACAGGGCCAGGGTGACGACGAACGACGGCATGCCGACCTTCGCCACGAGGAACCCGGTGAGGCAGCCGATGACGACGCCGACGCACACGGCCAGCAGCATCTCCAGCCACGGGTTCGGCGGGAAGCCGATCACCAGCAGCAGCAGCGCGACGGCCGCGAACGCGGCACCCGCCCAGATCCGCAGGATGACGGCCAGCACGATCGCCCCCGCCACGATCACCGCGAACGCGATGAACACCAGGGTGCCCATCGAGCCCAGCAGGTTCCCGTCGGACACGAGGTGCAGGGCCATGACGGCCGCGGTCAGGCCGGACGCCGTGCCGGCCGCGAGGTCGATCTCACCGGTGAGCAGGACGAACACCAGCCCCATGGCGATGATCGTCTGGCCCGCGCCCTGCTGGAGCAGGTTGGCCAGGTTGATCAGGCTCGGGAACGTGTCGCTGGCCAGCAGCGTGAACAGCACGAACAGGGCCAGCAGCCCCAGCAGGGCGGGCAGCGAGCCGAGGTCGCCGTTGCGCAGGTTGGTGAAGTAGGCGCGGATCGCCTCGCTCGTCGACTTGGCGGTGGTGTCGATGCCGAAGTCGGCCGAGCGCGACGACGCGGGGGCCGCGCGGTCGGCGGCGCTCGTCGTCCCCGTCTCGGTCGGCGCTTCCGTGTCGTCGGTCGGAGTGGCCATCAGATCGTCACACTCTCGGGTCGTTGCAGGCCCAGCTCGCCCGAGCGGCCCGCGGTGATCAGTTCCACGGCCTGGCCGTGGGTGAGGTCCTTCGTCGGCACCTGGGCGACCATGCGTCCGAGGTACAGGGTGGCGATGCGGTCCGACACCTCGAAGACGTCGGCCATGTTGTGGCTGATCAGCACCACGCCCAGGCCCTGCTCGGCGAGGCGGCGGATGAGGTCGAGCACCTGGCGGGTCTGGGCCACGCCGAGCGCGGCCGTCGGCTCGTCGAGCAGGACGACCTTGGAGTCCCACAGCACGGCCTTCGCGATCGCGACGGTCTGGCGCTGGCCGCCGGACAGGGCGGCGACGGGCATGCGCACCGACGTGACGGTGCGCACCGACAGCGAGGCGAGCGTGCGCCGTGCGGCCTGCTCCATGTCGGCCTCGTCGAGCAGCCAGGACTTCCCGCGCTCGCGGCCGAGGAACATGTTCTGGACGATGTCGAGGTTGTCGGCGAGCGCGAGGTCCTGGTAGACGACCTCGATGCCGAGCTTGGCCGCGTCGGTGGGCGCGTTGAGCGTCACCGGCGTGCCGTTGAACAGCACCTCGCCGCTGTCGATCGGGTGGATACCGGCCACGCACTTGACCAGCGTGGACTTGCCTGCGCCGTTGTCACCCACGAGCGCGGTGACCTCTCCGGCCCGCACCGTGAGGTCCACGTCGTGCAGCACCTGGACGGCACCGAAGCTCTTGTTCACCCCGCGTAGCTGCAGGATCGGTTCACTCACTGGGGCACCTCCGTGCCCGCGAGCGCGGAGGCGCCCGAGGGCACCTCCGCACTCGCGTTGGGGTCGGTCGGCTACTTGATGCCCGCGGTGTCGCAGGCCGCCTGCGTCGCAGCGACGCAGATCTCCGAGGCCTTGACCTGGCCGGAGTCGACGACGGTCTTGACGTTGTCCTTCGTGATCAGGACCGGCGTCAGCAGCACCGACTTGACGGTGCGGTTGCCCTTCGGGTCCTGCGAGGTCGCCGTCGCGACGGCGTCGGCCGCGGCGGTGTCACCCTTGGCCAGGTCGGCCGCGAGCTTCGCGGTGGCGTCGGCCTCGAGCTTGATCTCCTTGAACACGGTCATGTACTGGTCACCGCGCAGGACGGCCTGCAGGCCGTCCGGGGTGGCGTCCTGGCCGGTCACCGGCACCTTGCCGTTGAGGCCGTTCTTGGTCAGGACGGTGATGACCGCGCCCGCGAGGCCGTCGTTGGCCGCCGCGACGCCGTCGACCTTGCCGCCGTTCTTCGTCAGGAGCTGCTCGAACGTCGTGCCGCCGACCTGGTTGTCCCACTTCGGGATGGCCTGCATGTCGACCAGCTTGAGCGCACCGGAGTCGAACAGCGGCTTCAGCACGGTCTGCTGGCCGTTGTAGAACAGCGTGGCGTTGTTGTCGGTGGGCGCGCCCTCGATCTGGATCACCTGTGCGCCGGGCTTGCTCTTCAGCGCGTCGGCCAGGCCCTGGCCCTGCAGCGCGCCGACCTTCACGTTGTCGAACGACACGTAGTAGTCGCTCGAGCCGCCGAGGTTGAGGCGGTCGTAGTCGATGACCGGGATGCCCTGGGCCTTGGCCTTGGCCGCGACGGCCGCGCCCGACTCGCTGCTGATCGACGCGATGACCAGCACCTTCACGCCGCTGGCGATCATGCCGTCGGCCAGGGTGCCGAACTTCTGCTCGTCGCCCTGGGCGTTCTGGATGTCGGCCTGCAGGCCGGCGTCGGCCATGGCCTTGGTCAGCAGCGGCTTGTCGAAGCCCTCCCAACGGGCCGAGCTGGCCGTCTCCGGGAGGATGACGCCGACCTTGGCGCCGGTGGCGGGTGCGGCGGCGGAGGCGCCGCCGCTGGTGCTCGGAGCCGCGGCGTTCTGGCCGCAGGCGGCCAGGGTGAGCGCGACGCCCAGCCCCGCGGCCGCCAACGCAGTCTTCCTGAGACGCATCGAGTGAGTCCTTCCACATCGTCGGGGACCCCGCCGGCGGCGGGTAAATGTTGTGACGGACAACGTATGTGCCCAACTGGAGTGGTGCCAAGCACACTGAATCCTTCAAGCAGTCCCGATTCGGTCACGTTTGGGCATCCTCGGCCCGATTTTGTTGTGACGCCCACCCTGCGGTGCACGCAGCGGCCGCCGAACGGCCCAGCGCGCGGCCGCGCCGATCCCCCGCGGCGCGCGCGTATCGGCACCGCGCGTGCGCAGCTGCGCACGCGCGGTGTTCGGAACCCGCGCGCGGCCGGGCTCGGACGCGACCGGCGACCGAACAGCAGCCCCGCGCGCAGGTCCTGTCCACGGCGCTCGCGCAGCTACGCGTGCGCCGCGACGGAGCGCGCGCGCCGTCGGGCGGCATCGAGCGTCAGCGGGAACCCCACCGCCGGCCACCCGCGGTTCACCTCCCGGCCATCCGCACCGGCGATCGTGCGCGCGTGGCCATCCCCGACTTCCTCACCGACCACTCCGCGCTGCGCGTCGACGACTCCGACGACGACGACCCGCGCCTCATCGGACCCGACGGCGCGCACGTCGACACCTGGCGCGAGGGCTACCCCTACGACGACCGGCTCGACCGCGCCGAGTACGACCGCGTCAAGCGCCTGCTCCAGATCGAGCTGCTGAAGCTCCAGAACTGGATCAAGGAGACGGGGCAGCGGCTCGTCATCCTGTTCGAGGGGCGCGACGCCGCGGGGAAGGGCGGCACGATCAAGCGCTTCACCGAGCACCTCAACCCGCGCGGCGCGCGCGTCGTCGCGCTGGAGAAGCCGAGCGAGCGCGAGTCCACGCAGTGGTACTTCCAGCGCTACGTCGCCCACCTGCCCGCCGCGGGCGAGATCGTGCTGTTCGACCGCAGCTGGTACAACCGCGCCGGCGTGGAGCGCGTGATGGGGTTCGCCGAGCCGCGCGAGTACATGGAGTTCCTGCGCACCACCCCCGACCTGGAACGGATGCTGGTCCGCAGCGGGATCCACCTGGTCAAGCTGTGGTTCTCGGTGTCGCAGAACGAGCAGCGGACGCGGTTCGCCATCCGGCAGGTCGACCCCGTCCGGCAGTGGAAGCTCTCGCCCATGGACCTCGCCTCCCTCGACAAGTGGGAGGACTACACCGAGGCCAAGGAGGCGATGTTCTTCTACACCGACACGGCGGACGCGCCGTGGACGGTGATCAAGAGCAACGACAAGAAGCGGGCGAGGCTGGAGGCCATGCGGCACGTGCTGCGGCTGTTCGACTACCCGGGCAAGGCGCTCGACGTGGCCACCGACCCGGACCCGCTGATCGTCGGGCCGGCGGCCGAGCTGTTCGAGTTCGGCGAGCAGCCGGGGCACTTCCCGCCGCTGGCCGGGCACCCCCGAACCTGACGTCATCGCCCCCCGCCTCGGCGGCGTCACACCGGCGAGATGGACGTGGCGGCTGTTCCAGCGAGATCGAACAGCCACCACGGTCATCTCGTGCCCTCACGGCCCCCACGGCACCACGGACTTGGTGATCTGGGCCCGCGCGATCAGCCGTCCGCCGACCGACGCCGTCACGGAGAGGAAGGCCAGCCGCCCGGTGCGGCGGTCGAGCCCTCCCCGGACCTCGACCTCGTCGCCCTCCTGCGCCGCGGCGAACAGCTGCGTCGCGACGGCGTGGGTGACGGCGTGCTCCTCGACGGTGAGCCGTGGGAGCAGGGCGAGGTACCCCGCGAGCTCCAGCAGCCCGCTCAGGGCGCCGCCGTGCAGGCCGCCGGCGCCGTTCGTGGCCAGGTCGGCGACGGTGAAGCGGACGCCCGTGGTCGGGTCGGCCGGATCCAGGAGGCGGGCCCCGAGGGCGTGCTGGAGGGGCACGGCGAGCGCGTCGTGCGCGCGGCGCGCGAGGGCGGGGCCGGCCAGGGGTGCGATCACGCGCCGAGCGTCTCACTGTGCGGTGAACGGTCGGTAGTCGCGACGAACACGATTCACCCGACCGGTCACCCATCACCCGACCAGGTCCACTTCACTTACTGAGGGTGATTTTCCGCCTCTTACTATGCGTGATACCCGTCACGTTCAGCCCACGGGTTCCGGCGTGTCGCCGTCGCGGGACCGCAGCGCGACGGCTCCGACGACGGCCGCGATCCCGACCGCCTCCCCCACGCCCGGGACCTGCCCCAACCCCACCAGGCCGACCACGGTGGCGGTGGCCGGGAGCAAGGCCAGCAGCACCGCGAACCGGGCCTGGCCGAGGCGGCGCAGCACCACCTGGTCGATGACGTAGGGCACGACGCTCGACAGCACCCCGACACCGACCGCCACCAGGAGCACCCGCGGGTCCACCAGTGCCCGCGTGCTGCCGGTGAACAGCAGCGGGGAGAGCAGGACGGCGGCCACGAGGAAGCCGACCGACATGTCGTCGAGACCGTTGCCGGCACCGGCGACGCGCTTCCCGAGCACGATGTAGGCCGCCCACATCGCGGCCGCCGCGAGCGCCCACAACACCCCCGACGGGCTGCCTGACCAGCGGACATCGGCGATGAGAAGCACGCCTGCCGCCGCCAGCACCACGGCCGCGACGTCGCGGGGCCGCCGCGAGGCGACCGCCGCCACCGCCACCGGCCCGCAGAACTCGACGGCCACGGCCGTGCCGAGCGGCAGCGCGGCGATCGCCTCGTAGAACGCGACGTTCATGAGCGCGGTGGCCAGCCCGAACGCGACGGCGCGGCCCAGCCGCCGTCCCCGCCACGCCGCCCGCCCCGGCCGCCGCCACGCGACGAGCACCACTCCGGCGCCCACCAGGCGCAACACGGCGACCGCGGACGGCGCCAGGAGATCGAACAATCCGACGGCGAGGGCGGCGCCGACGTACATCGAGACGCCCCCGACGACGAACAGCAACGGGGCCGGGATCCGGCTGCCCACGCTGGTCGTCATGACTGCGCAGCGTAATCGCCCTGCCGAGAGTGTTAACAAGCCACACCTTGCGGTGGACCGGTGCGGACCGCAGAATTCACTCGTAGTCAACTGAATCTGCATGGTCCCACAGCACGGAGGCCACCGTTCGGCGATCGTTACCGGGCCAACGTGATGAGCGTCGCGACGCGCCGCGGGAACACATGCAGGGGTCCTGAACGTCTGGGAGAGTGGGCGCACCGCGAGAGCGGTCGTCACAGTGAACGGCTCCGGGATGCGTCCCGGGGTCGAACGGAGGGAGACCGCTATGCAGCCAGGAACCCTGACCCGGCCCGAGTTGACCCTTGCCGACCGCTGCGACCGCTGCGGGGCGGCGGCGAAGGTCCGTGCTGTCCTTCCGAAGGGCGGCGAGCTGCTGTTCTGCGGTCACCACGCCAAGGCCCACGCGGACAAGCTCCGCGAGATGCAGGCGGTTGTGCAGTCCGGTAGTTGACCGGGCCGGCACCAGCCGGCCCATTCCGACTCTCACGCGCGGGGCGGGGACCACACGGTCCCCGCCCCGCCGTCGTCGTCCCCCCACCCCGCGCGAGTCGACCTTTCCAACACGCCGTCTTCGCGGATTCGGCACGTCGCCACCGCGTCGGCTCGGAGGCCGGCTCGGACGTCGGCTCAGACGCCGGCTCGGACGCCAACTCGGACGCCAACTCGGACGCCAACTCGGACGCGATCGGCACACACCCCGCACCCGATCGGTCGACTCGCGGGCAGGGGTGTGCTGGAGCGGCTCATTCGGCGTGCTCGTTCGGTCGACTCGCGGGAGGGGTGGATCAGCGCCAGGTACGGAGCGTCGCGATGCGCTCCTCCAGCTGCTCGATGCTGGCCATCGCGGTCGGCGGGCCGCCGCACTGCACGCGCAGCTCGTTGTGGATCATCCCGTGGGGCTTCTTGGTGCGGTGGTTGTGCAGCGCGACCAGCGTGTTCAGCTCCTTGCGCAGCTTCGCGATCTGCTCGCGCACCGAGAGCTGGGGCCGTTCGGCGGGCACCACCGGCGGCGCGGCGGCGGCCGCCTTGCGCTGCGAGCGGGTGAGCCAGTCCTTCTGCCGCTGCGAGAGCAGCGTGCGCACCTGGTCGGGCTCGAGCAGGCCGGGCAGCCCCAGGTAGTCCTCCTCGTCGGCGGAGAACGAGGTGCCCTCGTAGATCAGCTGGTCGAGCTCGGCGTGGGCCTCCAGGGCGGTGAACGACTTCTCGTCCTCCCCCGGCTCGTCCTCCTGCCGCTGCGCCTGGGCGAGCAGCTCGTCGTCCCACTGCTCGTCGGCGCGGTGCGGCTTGCCCAGGACGTGGTCGCGCTGGGCCTCCAGCTCGCTGGCCAGCCCGAGCAGCACCGGCACGCTCGGCACGAACACCGACGCCGTCTCCCCCGGCCGCCGCGACCGCACGAACCGGCCCACGGCCTGGGCGAAGAACAGCGGCGTGGACGCACTGGTGGCGTAGACACCGACCGCCAGGCGCGGCACGTCGACGCCCTCACTGACCATCCGGACCGCGACCATCCAGCGGTCGTCGGACTCGCTGAACCGCGCGATCCGCGCCGACGCGCCCGCCTCGTCCGAGAGCACGACGACCGGCGGCGTGCCCGTCACGTCGGTGAGGATCGCGGCGTACGCCCGGGCGGTGGTCTGGTCGGTGGCGATGACGAGGCCGCCCGCGTCGGGCATGCCCCCCACCCGGTGGCCGGTCAGGCGCTTGTCGGCCGCGCGCAGCACGGCCGGGATCCACTCGCCGCCCGGATCCAGCGCGGTGCGCCACGCGCGGCCGGTCTGCTCGCCGGTCATCGGCTCGCCCAGCCGCGCGGTGATCTCCTCACCCGCGCTGGTGCGCCAGCTGGAGACACCCGAGTAGGCGAGGAACACCACCGGGCGCACGACGCCGTCGGCCAGCGCCTCGGCGTAGCCGTAGGAGTGGTCGGCGCGGCTGCGCAGGGCGCCCTCGGCGTCGGGCAGGTAGTCGATGAACGGGATGGGGTTGTCGTCGCTGCGGAACGGGGTGCCGGTGAGCGTGAGGCGGCGGGCGGCGGGATCGAACGCCTCCCGCACCGCGTCGCCCCAGGAGCGGGCGTCGCCGGTGTGGTGCACCTCGTCGAGGATCACCAGGGTGCGCCGGTTCTCGGTGCGCGCCCGGTGCAGCAGGGGGTGCGCGGCGACGCCGGCGTAGGTGACGGCGATGCCCGTGTAGTCCGACGAGGTGGCGCCGGTGGAGTTGCGGAAGTCCGGGTCGATCGCGATGCCGACCTGCGCGGCGGCCAGCGACCACTGCGTCTTGAGGTGCTCGGTGGGCGTGACCACGGTGATCCGCTCGATCACGCGGTCGGCCAGCAGCTCCGACGCCACGCGCAGCGCGAACGCCGTCTTGCCGGCCCCGGGCGTGGCGACGGCCAGGAAGTCCTGCGGCGACGCGGCCAGGTAGCGCGCGAGCGCGCTGCGCTGCCAGGCGCGCAGCGGGCGGGAGGCGGGCGCGAGCGGTTGGGCCTGGGACACACGACTCCCTGACGTCTGAACTGGCGGGGGGCGCCCGGGCACCTCGGCCGGGGGACGCCCAGGATAACGGCACGGCGTCGACAGGACGGGGTGACCCGCCATGGTCCATGCTGGAGCCGTGACCACTGGGGAGCCGGACGCCGACGTCGCCACCGCGCCGGCCCCGGTCGAGGAGAGCGCGTCATGACGGCAGGCGTGGGGGACGACGTCTTCGAGGCCACCGTCCGCGGCAGGCGGCTGCGCGTGTCGGTGCGCCGCGCGGCCGGGGCCGGGCCGGCCCGCACGCCGTTGTTGCTGCTCAACGGCATCGGCGCGAGCCTGGAGCTGCTCCAGCCGTTCGTCGACCAGCTGCCACCCGGGCTCGAGGTGATCCGCTTCGACGTCCCGGGCATCGGCGGCTCGCCGCTGCCGGTGATCCCCTACCACATGTCGACGCTCGCGCCGCTGGTCGGCACGCTCGTACGCCGGCTGGGCCACGAGCGCGTGGATGTCATGGGGTTCTCCTGGGGCGGCGGGCTCGCGCAGCAGTTCGCGGTGGCACAGCGCAAGCAGACGCGCAGGCTGGTGCTCGCCGCCACGGGCACCGGCTCGCTGATGGTCCCCGCTCGCCCCCACGTGCTGGCGAGGATGCTCACGCCGCGGCGCCACCAGGACCCGGACTACGCGCGCCGGATCGCCGGGGAGATCTACGGCGGCACGATGCGCACCCACCCGGAGGCCGCGGCCCAGGTGCTGCACGCCTACACCCGCAAGGGCCCCACCCGCGGCTACTACTACCAGCTGCTGGCCGGCGCGGGCTGGAGCAGCCTGCCGGCACTGCGCCTGATCCGGCAGCCGACGCTGATCATCGCGGGCGACGACGACCCGCTCATCCCGGTGATCAACGCGAGGATCATGCAGCGGGGGATCCCGAACGCCCGCCTGCACCTCTACTCCGGCGGCCACCTGGCGCTGCTGACGGAGGCGAGGGAGCTGGCCCCGGTGATCGACGCGTTCCTGCTGGAGGGCTGATCTACGCGGCCGAGCGGTCGCGCTCCACCACCGGGGCGCGGGCCACCGCGAGCTGGTGGGCCAGGTAGCGGCTGGCGCTCATCGTGTGCAGCTCCACCAGCTCCACTCCGGCCGCGACCAGGCAGGCGCGGAAGTCGTCCTCGTAGGTGACGCGGCCGAAGTCGATCGTGGTGACGTGCCTGATCATCGGCTTGGCCCGCTCCATGAGCCGCGACCGGCGGCGCTGGAACGTCTGCGTCGCGAACAGCCGCCCGTCCGGCGCGAGCTGCGCGGCCACGTGCGTGACCGCGGCGGCGGGATCGGGCAGCAGCATCAGGCTCGCGCTGAAGTACACCGCGTCGTACGGGCCGCCCTCGTGGTCGTAGACCGACGCCAGGTGCGGCTCCACGCGGCCCGCGAGGCCGGCCCGCGCCAGCTCGCGGCGGCAGCGCTGCACGTAGTCGGCGTCGATGTCCAGCCCGACGACGGTCAGGTCCTTCTGCCGGACGATCTCGGCGCACCGGGACATCGCCGCGCCCGTGCCGATCCCGACGTCGAGCACCCGGGCGCCCTCGGGCAGCCGGCCCAGCACCTCGCGGTACCAGTCGGCGGTCATCCCGGCGATCAGCCGGTCGTACACCCATCCCCGCATCCCGCTCACGGACGCCGCCCCCGCGCGGGCCTCAGTCCTCGCCGCCGGGCCGCAGCCCGTCGTAGATCTTCTTGCAGTCCGGGCAGACCGGCGATCCCGGCTTGGGCGCGCGGGTGACCGG
Source organism: uncultured Pseudonocardia sp. (assembly GCA_964247105.1). Classification (GTDB taxonomy): domain Bacteria; phylum Actinomycetota; class Actinomycetes; order Mycobacteriales; family Pseudonocardiaceae; genus Pseudonocardia. The sequence goes on along the minus strand of CAXTTN010000146.1, from coordinate 4,302 downwards.
GAAGGTCTCGCCGCACAGCGCCTGCACGAGGTTGCCGAGCACGGCGCTCTCGGCGATCTTGTTCTTCTTGACGTAGTGGAACATCTTGGGCTCGTCCGTGCCCGTGTGGTCGGTGCCCTCTGGGCGGGTCTCGACGTCGGGCAGCACCTGCGTGGCCATGTCGTCCATGATGCCCCACGTGTCCCGCGCCGTCTCCCCGTCCCTCGTCCGGACCGCCCCCGAGGTGACCGACGCCCTCGCCCGCGGCCGCCCGGTCGTCGCCCTGGAGAGCACGATCCTCGCCCACGGGCTGCCCGCCCCGCAGAACCGCGCCGCCGCGGACGAGCTGGAGGCCGCGGTCCGCGCCCACGGCGCCGTGCCCGCCACCGTCGCCGTGCTGGGCGGCGTGCCCCGGGTCGGGCTGAGCGCCGCGGAGCTGGACCGCGTCTGTGACGGCGGGCTCGACAAGCTCTCGGTGCGCGACCTCGGCGTCGCGGTGGGGCTGCGCCGCGACGGCGCCACGACCGTGGCCGCGACGGCCGCGCTCGCCCACGCCGCCGGGGTCGCCCTGTTCGCGACCGGCGGGCTGGGCGGGGTGCACCGCGGCGCGCGCGACACCTGGGACGTGTCGGCCGATCTCGCCGCGCTGGCGACGACGGGCGTGCTCGTCGTCTGCTCCGGGGTCAAGTCGATCCTCGACGTCGCCGCCACGCTGGAGGTGCTGGAGACCGGGTCGGTGCCCGTCCTGGGTTACGGCACCGACGCGTTCCCGGGCTTCTACCGGCGCGACTCCGGCCACGCCGTGCCGTGGCGCGTCGACTCCCCGGCCGAGGCGGCGGCCGTGTGGCGGGCGCACACGGCGCTGGGGTCGCGGTCGGGTGCGGTGCTGGCGCAGCCCGTCCCGGCCGCCGACGAGCTGGACGCGGCCCTGCACGACCGGCTGCTCGCCGAGGGCCTCGCCCTCCTCGTCGAGCGCGGCATCACCGGCAAGGACGTCACGCCGGCCCTGCTGGAGCACTTCCACGCCCGCAGCGACGGCGCGAGCCTGCACACCAACCTCGCGCTGGTCCGGGCCAACGCGGCGCTGGCGGCGCAGGTGGCCGTGGCCCTCGCCGGATGACCCGCGGGTCGGGTGCGCCGCGGATCGTCGTGGTGGGTGACGTCGCCGTCGACGTGCTGGTGGAGCCGGCGACCCCGGCCGTCCCCGGGGCCGACGTGCGGGCCCGGATCCGCACGACGGCAGGCGGCGCCGGCGCCAACACCGCGGCCTGGCTCGCCCATCTCGGCGCCGAGGTCACGCTGGTGGCGCGGGTCGGCGAGGACGCGGCGGGGCGGGGCGCCCGCGACGAGCTGCGGGCGGCCGGGGTCCGGACCGTGCTGACCGTGGACCCGGCCCACCCCACGTGCACGGTCGTCGCGCTGCTGGGCGACGGCGACCGCACCCTGCTGTCGGACCGCGGCGCCGCGGCCCGGCTGGCGCCCGCCGATCTCCCGGACCTCACCGGCGCCGACCACCTGCACCTGTCGGGCTACGTCCTGCTCGACGCCTCGTCCCGCGACGCCGGTCTCGCGGCCCTGGCGGCGGCGCGCGCGGCCGGGATCACCGCGTCGGTCGACCCACAGGCCGCACCGGCGCTGACACCAGCGTTCCTTGAGTGGGTACGCGGGGCCGACCTGCTGCTGCCCAACGCCGACGAGCTGCGCGCGCTGGGCGGGACCGCCGCCGCGCTGGCGGCGGTGGGCGCCGTCGCCGTCACCGACGGGGCGAACGGTGCCGTCTGGGCGGACGGGCGGCAGCGTCGTGCCGTGCCCGCACCGGCCGTCCGCGTGGTGGACACGACCGGCGCAGGCGACGCCTTCGACGCCGGGCTGCTGCTGGCCTGGCTGCGGGGGGCGCAGCCGCAGGAGGCCCTCGACGCCGGATGCGCGGCCGGGGCGGCCGCCGTCGGCCGGATCGGGGCCCGGCCCGGCCGGTGACGGCCCCCGCGGGGAGCGCTCAGCCCTCGATGACCGGGTGGTTGCGGGCCTCGATCTGCTTCTTGTCGGCCTGGTACCGGTTGGGATCCTCGCGCTTGCGGGGCAGCCGGTCGTTGGCGATCAGGACGGCCATCCAGGGCAGCGGGATCGAGATCACGAGCAGGGTCACGGCCAGCCACGGGGTGGTGTAGAACACCGCGGCCAGGATCATCAGGGGCACCCGCATCCCCATCATGATCTTGTAGCGGTGCTTGCGGGCCGCCAGTTCCTGCTCGTAGGACATCGGAGCATCCGTGATCAGAACCGGATCCTCCGCACGCTGAGCCTCGCTCACCGGTACTCCCTCGCTGGCGCCCGCAGGCACCGTTCCCGACGGCGTACCCGCCGGCACCTCATGGTGCCACCGCGCGAACGGGGACGCCTGTCGACCCGGCGGCCGCGAGGTGCGCGTGCAGCTCGGCCGCGGTGCGCGGGCGGGCACCCGGACCGAGGACGCGGTGCACGGCGGGCGCCCACGCCGGGCCGAGCCTCGCTGCGCGCAGCAGGTCGGCATCACCGAGCACGGCATCGGTGGGGCCGGTGTGCACCGCTCCCCCGGCCACGACGGCCACCTCGTCGGCCCAGCGGTAGGCCAGGTCGACGTCGTGGGTCGAGAGCACCGGCGTCGTCCCGGCGGCGTGGAGCGCGGCGAGCGTGGCGAGCAGTTCCTCCACGCCGGCCGGGTCGAGGCCGGCCGTCGGCTCGTCGAGCACGAGCAGCCGGGGGCGCATGGCGACCGCGCCCGCGATCGCGGTCCGCTTCTTCTGGCCGAAGGAGAGCAGGTGCGTCGGGCGGTCGGCCAGGTCGGCGATGCCCAGCGCGGCCAGCGCCTCGTCGAGGCGGCGGGTCACCTCGGCGGGCGGCAGCCCCATGTTCACCGGCCCGAACGAGACGTCCTGCGCGACGCTCGCCGCGAACAGCTGGTCGTCGGGGTCCTGCAGGACGAGCTGCACCTGCTCGCGCAGGGCGGTCAGCCCCCGCCGGGTGCGGCGGACGGGCGAACCGTCGAGGAGGACCTGGCCCGCGCCGGGCTCCAGCGCTCCGACCAGCAGGCGGAACAGCGTGGTCTTGCCGCCGCCGTTGGGCCCGAGGACGGCGACGCGGCGCCCGGCGTGCAGCGCGAGATCGGCTCCGGTGAGCACCGGGCGGTCGGCCTCGTACGCGAAGCACAGCCCGTCCGCCGTGAGGACGGCCGTCACGCGACCACCAGCGTCCCGCCGACGATCGACGCCAGCAGCAGCGCGGTGGCCGCGAGGAACCGCCACGACACCGGCCGCGCCTCCACCCGCACCTTCAGCGAGCCGGTGTAGCCGCGCAGCGCGAGCCCCTCCTCCAGGCGCCGGGCCCGGTCGAACGACCCGACGAACACCGCACCGGCCTGGCCCGCGACGGAGCGGTAGGTGGTGCGCCAGGTGCGGAAGCCGAGCCGGCCCGCCTGGGCCTCACGGACCGTCGCGATCGTGTCGAGCAGCAGGAACAGCAGCCGGTACACCAGTGCCGCGATCTCGGTGACGGCCGCGGGCACCCCGAGGCGTTCCAGCCGCGGGAGCGTGTCGGCGAGCGGGGTGGTGGCGGCGAACAGGACCAGGCACAGCAGGCCCGCCAGCGCGCGGCCGGCCAGCGCCAGCGCGGGCCCGGCACCCGCGGGCTCCCACCGGACCGGGGGCGCGCCGCCCACGGCCACCAGGAGCGGCACCGACCCGACCGCGACGAACACCAGCGGCGCCCGCACCGCCCGCCACACCTGGGCGGGCGCCAGCGCCACCGGCCCGAGCAACGTCACCAGCGCGGCGGTCCCGACCAGCGCCGCACCCGGCCACGGCGGCAGCGTCACCGCGCACGCCAGCAGGCCCAGCGACAGCGCCGCCTTCTCCCCGGGGTGCCGCAGCCGCCACGGGTTCGTGTACGCCAGCGCGTCCAGGGAGCGCATCAGTCGCGGGCGAGGCGCCGCCGCGTGCGGGCCACCCCGAAGAAGTACCCGAGGAACCCCGCGCCGATCGCCGCCTGCAGCGCGAACAGGCCCGACGCCGTCTCCGGGGCCGGCTCGAAGAACGGGGTGGACCACGGCTCGAACCCGGGGTTCGACGCCGCGATCTGCTCGGCTGCAACCCCGTCGGCACCGCCGAACCCGGTGTCGCTGCCCATCAGCAGCGGCACCGCCGCGAGCACGAGCACCGCCAGCACGAGCAGCCAGTTGACCATCGTCGAGCGGGACATCTCAGGCCTCCCTGGCCACGGCGGGGCGCGGCAGGATGCCGAGCCGGACCAGCTCGCCCTGGGCGGCCTTGAGGTCCTCATAGGCCGCGC
>CAXTTN010000145.1:0-15081 GCA_964247105.1 uncultured Pseudonocardia sp. | reverse complement strand
CAGCACGCACGGCTCGCCCGAGGTGAGCGCGTCCGCGGCGGCCGTGATCGCGGCCGGTTCGGCGGCGGGCCGGGGCGCGACGGCGACCGCCGTGGCGACCGACCCGCCGTCGGACCAGCTGACGTCGGCGGGCAGCACGAGCGTCGCGATCCTCCCGGCCCGGGCGGCGGCCACGGCGTCGGCCGCGTCGGCGCCGACGCGGGACGGGGAGGTGCTGCGGCGCAGCCAGCCCGACACGGACCCGGCCACGGCGTCGATGTCGGACTGCAGGGGCGCGTCGAGGCGCACGTGCGGCAGCGCGTGGTCGCCGACCACGTTGACGACCGGCGTGCCGGCGCGGCGGGCGTTGTGCAGGTTGGCCAGGCCGTTGCCCAGGCCCGGCCCGAGGTGCAGCAGCGTCGCCGCGGGCCGGCCGGTCATGCGCGCGTAGCCGTCGGCGGCGCCGGTGGCGACGCCCTCGAACAGGGCCAGCACCGCACGCATCTCCGGCACCCCGTCGAGCGCGGCCACGAAGTGCATCTCCGACGTGCCGGGGTTGGCGAAGCAGACGTCGACCCCGCTCGCGACCAGGGAGTGCAGGAGGGCGTGGGCGCCGTTCACGGAGTGCTGACCGTGACCGAGGTCGTCGGCGAGGACACCAGCGTCTGCAGCACCACGCAGTACCGTTCGGTGAGCTTCAGGAGCGTCGCGAGCTGGTCGGCGTCGGCCGTCGTGTCGAGGTCGAAGGACAGCCGGATGTCGCGGAAGCCGACCGGAGCCTCCTTGTCGACGCCGAGCGTGCCGCGGAAGTCGAGGTCGCCCTCGGCGTGCACCGACCCGCTGACGTCGAGCACGAGCGCGGTGGCGACTGCGCGCAGCGTCACGCCCGCGCAGGCGACCAGCGCCTCCAGGAGCATGTCGCCCGAGCAGAGCTGGGTGCCGTCGCCGCCGGTGGCGGGGTGCAGCCCGGCCTCGGCCAGCGCCGTCGCGGTGGTGACGCGGCAGGCGATGCCCGAGCCGTCGAGCTCGCCGTCGGCCTTCAGCGTCACCAGCGCGGCGGTGGGGTCCTCGCGGTACTGCGCCTTGAGCGGGGTCTGGATCTCCCTGAGCTTTCCTGCGTCCATGGCGCCATCGTGCCTCCCGGCCAGGTGTCGCGCACTACTGTCGCCCCCGTGCCCGCCGCACCGACCCGGCCCGACTCCGGCCGCATCCTCACCGTCCCCAACCTGCTGAGCGTGCTGCGCCTGGCCGGGGTGCCGCTGTTCCTGTGGCTGCTGCTCGGGCCCCGGCCGGCGGGGTTCGTCGCCCAGGACGTCTGGGCGATCATCGTGCTCGGGATCGGCGGCATCACCGACTGGCTCGACGGCAAGCTGGCCCGCCTGCTCGGGCAGTACAGCCGGCTCGGCGCGCTGCTCGACCCGGCCGTCGACCGCCTCTACATCCTCGCGGCGCTGGTGGCGCTCGCGGTGCGGGGGATCGTCCCGTGGTGGGCCGTCGCGGTGCTGGTGGGCCGCGACCTCGTGCTGGGGGTGTGCGTGCTCGTGCTGCGCCGCCGCGGCTACGGGCCGTTCGTCGTCACCTACCTGGGCAAGGCGGCCACGTTCCTGCTCCTCTACGCGTTCCCGCTGCTGCTGGCCGGGCTGGGGGAGGGCTGGTTCTCCGACCTGTGCCGGCCGACGGGGTATGCGTTCGCCGTCTGGGGCACGGCGCTCTACCTCTACACCGGCGCGCTGTACGTCGCGGAGTTCGCGCTGGCCCTGAGGCGCCCGCTGCCGCCGGCCGGTTAGTCTCCCCGGCGTGATCCCCGATGACCTGCGGTACACCGAAGCCCACGAGTGGGTGCGCGAGCTGGGCGACGGGGTGGTGCGGATCGGCATCACCGACCACGCCCAGTCCCAGCTCGGCGACGTCGTCTTCGTCCAGCTGCCCGACGCCGGAGCGAGCGTGGCGGCCGGCGAGGCCATCGGCGAGGTCGAGTCGACCAAGTCCGTCTCCGACATCTACGCGCCGGTCGCCGGCACGGTCGTGGCCGTCAACGAGGCGCTGGCCGACAACCCCGAGCTCGTCAACAGCGGCCCCTACGAGGCGGGCTGGATGATCGACGTCCGGCTCGCGGGCGCCCCCGCCGACCTGCTGGACGCCGCCGCGTACGGCGCGCTCATCGGCGGCTGACCGGCCCCGAGCTCTCCTGACCCAGGGGGTAGGTTGGGCCCGCCACACCCCCGATTCGACAGAACTGCAGGAGGAGTCCCCGAGGTGACCACGAACGACGGGCCCGGCATCCCCCCGGAGCGTTCCCCCGAGACCACGTCGGTCTTCCGGGCGGACTTCCTCTCCGAGGTCGAGCCCCCCGCCCAGGACCAACCGGTCTCCGGTGCCGATGCGCTGCCCGAGGGTGCCGCCCTGCTGGTGGTCAAGCGCGGGCCCAACGCGGGGTCGCGGTTCCTCCTCGACCGCGCGTCCACCAGTGCCGGGCGCCATCCCGACAGCGACATCTTCCTCGACGACGTCACCGTCTCGCGTCGGCACGCGGAGTTCCGCAACGACGCGGGCGAGTTCGTCGTCGTCGACGTCGGGAGCCTCAACGGCACCTACGTCAACCGCGAGCCGGTCGACACGGCAGTCCTCGTGAACGGCGACGAGGTGCAGATCGGCAAGTTCCGGCTGGTGTTCATCACCGGCGCCCGCGGCTGACGTCGTCCGACCCGATCTGCCGATGTCGCGCGACGGCTCGCCGCCCGTCCGGAGTCGGGCGGATGCCGGGCGTCCCGTGTAGCGTCGGACCACAGCAGGACCGTCAGGAGGAGGGAAGCGCATGAGCGAGATGCGCGTCGTGGGAGTCCGGGTGGAACTGCCCGCGAACCAGCCGATCCTCCTGTTGCGGGAGACGAGTGGAGACCGCTACCTGCCGATCTGGATCGGCTCGGTGGAGGCCACCGCGATCGCCCTGGAGCAGCAGGGGGTGAAACCGGCCCGGCCGCTCACCCACGATCTGCTCAAGGACGTGATCTCGGGCCTGGGCCGCCGCCTGGAGCAGGTCCGCATCACCGACCTGCAGGAAGGCACCTTCTACGCCGAGCTGATCTTCGACGGCGGCGTGACGGTGTCGGCGCGGCCGAGCGATTCGGTGGCGCTCGCGCTGCGGATCGGCGTTCCGATCCACGCCGAGGAGCGCGTCCTCGCCGAGGCCGGGCTGATCATCCCGGACGAGCAGGAGGACGAGGTGGAGAAGTTCCGCGAGTTCCTCGACAGTATTTCCCCCGAAGATTTCCGCGGCGCCCAGCCCTGAGCCGGGTTTGTGGGGTCGCGCGGGTCGGCATCCCCTAGCGATTTCCGCGGCGCCCAGCCCTGAGCCGGGCTTGTGAAGTCGCGCGGGTCGGCATCCCCTGGCGATTTCCGCGGCGCCCAACCCTGAGCGCCGCTCGATCCGAGCCGCCCGACACGCCCGTGAACGGGTGAAGGGTGCGGCGCGCCGCGTTGACCGGCCGCGTGCAGCCGCTTACGGTCAGCTCAGTCAGGGGCGCCGTCGGGGCAGGCCCGGGAAGGGAGTTCGGTGGAAGACCCGCCGTACAGCGCGCCCGAACAGGGTGAGCTGTTCCCCGACCCGCTGCTCGGAGCGGGCCTCGACGGGATGCCCGATCAACTGGTCGGCTTCCGCGGCCCCACGGCCACGCAGGTCGTGGGCATCACCTACCGCCAGCTCGACTACTGGGCCCGCACCGGGCTCGTCGTCCCGTCCATCCGTGGAGCGGCCGGATCGGGCTCGCAGCGCTTGTACTCGTTCAAGGACGTGCTGGTCCTGAAGGTCGTCAAGCGGCTGCTCGACGCCGGGGTGTCGCTGCAGAACATCCGCGTCGCGGTCGAGCACCTGCGCCGCCGCGGCATCCGCGATCTCGCCGGCATCACCCTGTTCAGCGACGGCACCACGGTCTACGAGTGCTCCTCGCCGGAGGAGGTCGTCGATCTCCTGCGGGGTGGCCAGGGCGTGTTCGGGATCGCCGTGTCCGGCGCGATGAAGGAGATCAGCGGCTCCATCAAGGACTTCCCGGTGGAGCGGGCCGACGGCGGCTCCGTCGACGAGGCCCCCGAGGACGAGCTGGCCCGCCGCCGCACGCGCCGGGCCATCAGCTAGCGCCGCCAGACCGGGATCGTCGAGGTGGTGGCCGCAGGCCGGGTCGAGGACCCGCTGCCGCCGGACGACACGCCATGATCGGCGGTCCGGGACCGGTGACCGCGGTACGAGCGGCTGCGCGTCCCGGGACGTCGATCATCGGCGTTCCGCGGAACGAAGGCGGCGTCCGTGGGACTACCGGTCCAGCCCGCCGCGCTTCACCAGCTGCGCCGCGATGACGTTGCGCTGGATCTCGTTGGTGCCTTCGCCGACGATCATCAGCGGGGCGTCGCGGAAGTAGCGCTCCACGTCGAACTCCGTCGAGTAGCCGTAGCCGCCGTGGATCCGCACGGCGTCGAGCGCCACCTCCATCGCCGTCTCGGACGCGAACAGCTTGGCCATCCCGGCCTCCATGTCGGCGCGCCGCCCGGCGTCGTACCGCTCCGCGGCGTAGAGGATCAGCTGGCGCGCCGCGGTGATCTTCGTCGCCATGTTCGCGAGGTAGTTGCCGATGGACTGGTGGCGCCAGATGGGCTGCCCGAACGACTCGCGGTCCTGCGCGTAGGCGAGCGCGTCGTCGAACGCGGCGCGCGCGACGCCCAGCGCGCGGGCGGCCACCTGGATGCGGCCGGTCTCCAGCCCCTTCATCATCTGTGCGAACCCCCGGCCCTCCACCCCGCCCAGCAGGGACGCGGCGGGGGTGCGGTAGCCGTCGAAGAGCAGCTCGCAGGACTCGACCCCCTTGTACCCGAGCTTGGGCAGGTCCTTCGAGACGGTGAGCCCGGGCCCGTGCTCGACGAGCAGGATCGAGATCCCGCGGTGCGGCGGCGACGCGGCGGGATCGGTCTTGCAGAGCAGCGCGACGAGCTGGGAGCGCCGCGAGTTGGTGATCCACGTCTTGGCGCCGTCCACCACGTAGGCGTCCCCGTCGCGGGTCGCGCGCGTGGTGATGGCCTGCAGGTCCGAGCCGCCGGACGGCTCGGTGAGCGCCATCGTGGCCCGGACCTCGCCGGTGGCCATCCGGGGCAGGTAGCGGTCCTTCTGCTCCTGCGTGCCGAACCCGAGCAGCAGCTTGGCGACGACGGTGTGCCCGCCCATCGCGCCGGCGAGGCTCATCCAGCCCCGCGCCAGCTCCGCGGTGACCAGCGCGTAGCAGGGCATCGAGACCGGCGCCTCACCCCAGGGCTCCGGGACGGCCAGGCCGAAGATCCCGAGCTCCTTCATCTGCTCGATCAGCTTCTCGGGGTAGGTGTCGGCGTGCTCCAGCTCGCGGACAACGGGCCGGACCTCCCGGTCCACGAACTCCCGCACGACCTCGACGACCGCCCGTTCCTCGGTGCTCAGCTCCACGGGTTCACGCTAGACTGATCACGCAGTCGCCGAACCAGCGCGGAAGAGACCCGGTTATGTCCAGCCGGGCGCCGAAGGAGCAAATCCTCCCCGGAACCTCTCAGGCACCCAGGACCGCGCGGGCGAGACGCCTCTGGAAAGCGATGCCCGCACCGACGTGGGCATCCGCCGACGGGGAAAGCCGCGGGAGCGGTGAATCTCTCAGGTGCCCGGATCCGGGCGGAGACAGAGGGGGAGGGGCAGAGCAGTGCGCCCGCCCCGAGCCCTGGGAGCTTCCTTGTCCGAGCGTCCGTCCCTCCGCGATCTCGAACGCGGCACCCCGTTCGCCGATCGCCACATCGGCCCGCGCCCGTCCGAGCTGGACACGATGCTCGCCACGATCGGGGCCGCCTCCCTGGACGACCTCGCCGCGGCGGCCGTGCCGGACAGCATCCGCGACACCGTCCCCGTGGCCCTCCCGCCCGCCGCCACCGAACCCGAGGTGCTGGCCGAGCTGCAGGCACTGGCCGCGCGCAACACCGTCACCGTGCCGATGATCGGGCTGGGCTACTCGGGCACGGTCACGCCCACGGTGATCCTGCGGAACGTGCTGGAGAACCCGGCCTGGTACACCGCCTACACGCCCTACCAGCCCGAGATCAGCCAGGGCCGGCTGGAGGCGCTGCTCACGTTCCAGACCGCGGTGTCGGACCTGACCGGGCTGCCCGTGGCGGGCGCCTCGCTGCTGGACGAGGCCACGGCCGCCGCGGAGGCCATGACGCTGCTGCGCCGCGCCGGCCGGTCCCCGTCGAACCGGTTCGTGGTGGACGCCGACACGCTCCCGCAGACGCTGGAGGTGCTGCACACGCGCGCGGCGCCGCTGGGGATCGAGCTGGTTGTGTCACCGGAGCTGCCCGAGGGGGACTTCTTCGGCGCGCTGCTGTCCTACCCCGGTGCGTCCGGCGCGGTGCGCGACCTCCGCCCGGTCATCGACGCGGTGCACGCCCGCGGCGCGCTCGCCGCCGTCGCGGCCGACCTGCTGGCCCTGACCCTGCTCACCCCGCCCGGTGAGCTGGGCGCCGACGCCGCCGTGGGCACCACCCAGCGGTTCGGGGTGCCGCTGGGCTTCGGCGGCCCGCACGCCGGCTACCTCTCGGTGGGCACGAAGCTCGCCCGCCAGCTGCCCGGCCGGCTCGTCGGCCTCTCCCGCGACGCCGACGGCCACCCCGCGCTGCGCCTGGCCCTGCAGACCCGTGAGCAGCACATCCGCCGTGAGAAGGCCACGTCCAACATCTGCACGGCGCAGGTGCTGCTCGCCGTGGTGGCTGCCTGCTATGCCGTCTACCACGGCCCGGACGGTCTGCGCCGCATCGCGCAGCGCGCCCACCGGATGGCCGCGGTGCTGGCGGCGGGGCTGCGGGCGGGCGGCGTCGAGGTCGTGCACGACGCCTTCTTCGACACCGTGGCGGCCCGGGTGCCCGGGCGCGCCGGGGCCGTCGCCGACGCCGCCCACGCGGCCGGGATCGCGCTGCGCCGGGTGGACGCCGACACCGTCGGGATCGCGTGCTCGGAGCTGACCACGGTGGCGCACGTCGAGGCGGTGTGGGCGGCCTTCGGCGTCGCTGCCGACGCTTCGGCTCTGGACGCGTCGACCGACGACGTGCTGCCGGCCGCGCTGGCCCGCACGAGCGAGTACCTCACGCACCCGGTGTTCCACGAGCACCGCTCGGAGACCTCGCTCATGCGCTGGCTGCGCCGCCTCGCCGACGCCGACCTCGCGCTGGACCGCACCATGATCCCGCTCGGCTCCTGCACGATGAAGCTCAACGCGGCCACCGAGATGGAGCCGGTCACCTGGCCGGCGTTCGCCGACCTGCACCCGTTCGCCCCGGCGGCCGACACCGCCGGCACGCTGGAGCTGATCAGCGACCTGGAGCGCTGGCTCGCCGAGCTCACCGGCTACGCCGCGGTGTCGCTGCAGCCCAACGCGGGCAGCCAGGGCGAGTTCGCCGGGCTCCTGGCGATCGCGGCCTACCACCGCAGCCGCGGCGAGGAGCACCGCGACGTCTGCCTGATCCCGGCCAGCGCGCACGGCACCAACGCGGCGTCGGCCGTGATGGCGGGCATGCGGGTGGTCGTGGTGGGCACCTCGCCCACCGGTGACGTCGACCTCGCCGACCTGCACGCCAAGATCGACGAGCACCGCGCGTCGCTGGCGGCGCTGATGATCACCTACCCGTCGACGCACGGGGTGTTCGAGGCGGGCGTGCGCGAGGTCTGTGAGGCCGTGCACGAGGCGGGCGGGCAGGTCTACGTCGACGGGGCCAACCTGAACGCGCTGGTCGGGGTGGCCCGGCCGGGTGCGTTCGGCGGGGACGTCAGCCACCTGAACCTGCACAAGACGTTCTGCATCCCGCACGGCGGCGGCGGGCCGGGCGTGGGCCCGGTGGCCGTGGCCGCGCACCTGGCTCCGTTCCTGCCCGGCCGGGGGACCGTCGGGGCGGTGTCGGCCGCGCCGCACGGCAGCCCCGGTGTCCTGCCGATCTCGTGGGCGTACGTCCGGCTGATGGGCGCCGACGGCATGCGTCGGGCCACGCTCACCTCCATCGCGGCGGCCAACTACGTGGCGAGCCGCCTCGGTGATCACTACCCGGTGCTGTACGCGGGCGCGGGCGGGCACGTGGCCCACGAGTGCATCCTCGACCTGCGCGGGATCACGAAGGACTCCGGCGTCACCGTCGACGACGTGGCCAAGCGCCTGGCCGACTACGGCCTGCACGCCCCGACCATGTCGTTCCCGGTGGCGGGCACGCTGATGGTGGAGCCGACGGAGAGCGAGGATCTCGCCGAGATCGACCGCTTCGTCGACGCCATGATCTCCATCCGCGGCGAGATCGACCGGGTGGCGGCGGGGGAGTGGCCGGCCGACGACAACCCGCTGCGCGGCGCCCCGCACACCGCGGCGTGCATCGCCGACAAGTGGGACCACCCCTACAGCCGCGAGCTGGCCGCGTACCCGACGGGCGCGACGCCGGGTGTGCACGACCGCAAGGTGTGGCCGCCGGTCCGGCGGATCGACGGCGCGCACGGCGACCGCAACCTCGTCTGCAGCTGCCCGCCGGTGGAGGCGTACTCCTGAGACCTGGCGGGCGGGCCCCCTCCAGCGCCCGCCCGCCATCTCGATGAGGCCGGCCGGGCCGCGTTTGATACATGCCGTCCCGTGAGAGGTGACTCACACCACCTTCCCATATGTCAATCATTCATTGACGCTACGGATGGTCGACCACAGATTGACCAACCGAGAACAGCCCGAAGAAAGAAAGCGAAGCGGCTGGTCAGGCCGCGAGGATGTCGCCGCAGAGGGCGACGAGCCGCGAGCGCAGGGGAGCGGCGCGCTCCACGAAGACGGCCTGGGCGCGGGCGTAGTCGGCACGGCCCGCCGGGGTCTCGATGCGGATGGGCGGGTAGCCGAGTGCGGCGAGGTCGTACGGGCTCGCGCGCATGTCGAGCTCGCGCACGTCCACGGCGAGGGCGAAGCAGTCCGCCAGCAGCTCCGACGGCGTGACCGGAGCGAGCTTGTAGGCCCACTTGTACAGGTCCATCGTGGCGTGCAGGCAGCCGGGCTGCTCGTGTTCCACCTGGTCGGCGCGCTCGGGCGCGACCGCGTTGAGGGGGCGGGCGGCGTCGGTGAAGAAGCGGAACGCGTCGTGGTGGGTGCAGTGCACGGGCAGCCGCTCGACGACGGCGTCGGTGCCGGCCGGGCCCAGCCGCAGCGGCACGGCGCCGTGGCGGGGCGCGTCGCTGCGGTAGACCATCGCCCACTCGTGCAGCCCGAAGCAGCCCAGCCGCGGCGCGCGGGCGGCCGTCGCGCCGAGCAGGGCGCGGACGAACCTGGCGGTCCCGGCGAGGCGGTCGGGGAGGGCGGCGGGGTCGAGCCCGACGCCGCCGGGTTCGCGGACGTAGCCGGGATGGTCGAGGAACTCGGCGGCGTCCCGCAGCAGCACGCCGAGCCCGGGATGCCACTGCTCCAGCCGCTGCGGGCGCAGCGAGTAGTAGGTGAACAGGAAGTCCATCACCGGATGGGCCTCGCGGCGTTCCCGCCGTCGGCGGTGGGGGAGGGTCCACCGCTCGACGCGGGCGCGATGGGCCGCGGCGCGGGCCCGCCACTCCGGGCCGTCGAGCACCTCACGCACGGCGACCACCGTACCCAGTTGTGGTGAACGGGCCGGGATCGCCTAACGCCGCACCGTCCCGGCTCGACAGGCAGGCGACACCGATGTTGGACCGAATGCAGGAGCACCCCGTGAACCGAACGCGCCGCCTCGCCGTCGCGGGCGTCGTCGCCGCAGTGGCTGCGGTCACCGTCCCGGCCGCCGTCGCCGACGCGGCGACCCCGCCGTCGTCCACCACCTGCTCGTCGGCGGCGGCGGTGACGGTCTCCACGGCGGCGGGCCTCACCCGGGCGCTGGCCGCGGCCGGGCCCGGCACGATGATCAAGCTCGCGCCCGGCACCTACACCGGCACCTTCACGCTGCGGGGCGCGGGCACGGCCACGAAGCCGATCGCCCTGTGCGGCCCGCGCACGGCCGTCCTCACCGCGGGCACGACCGACCGCGGTTACACCCTCTACCTCGACGGCGCGTCGTACTGGCAGGTCAGCGGCTTCACCGTGCGCGGCGGGCTGAAGGGCGTGATGGCCGACAACGCCCAGGCCAACCGCATCGAGGGCCTGCTCGTCGACGGGGTCGGTGACGAGGCGCTGCACCTGCGGAAGAACAGCAGCGACAACCTCGTGCGCGGCAACACGATCCAGCGCGCCGGCCTGCGCACACCGGCCATCGGCGAGGGGGTCTACGTCGGCAGCGCGCAGGGCAACTGGTGCGAGCTGACGGCCTGCGCCCCCGACCGCAGCGACCGCAACACGATCGAGCTCAACGCCATCTCCGCGACGGCGGCCGAGGCCGTGGACGTCAAGGAGGGCACCACCGGCGGCACGCTGCGCAAGAACTCGATCAACGGCGCCGGCATGACGGCCGCCGACTCGTGGGTGGACGTCAAGGGCAACGGTTGGACGATCAGCGAGAACACCGGCACCGCGAGCCCCGTCGACGGGTTCCAGCTGCACCGGGTGCTCGACGGCTGGGCCCTCGACAACGTGTTCACCGGCAACAACGCCACCGTCGACGGCACCGGCTACGGCGTCCTGATCACCACCAACAAGGACCGCAACCAGGTGACCTGCACACCAACAAGGTGTTCCGCGCCGCGAAGGGCTACGCCAACGTGGCGTGCCGCTAGTGCTCGTTCTGGTGGGTGGAGTCGGAGACCGTGCCGACGTAGTGCTCGATCAGGTCCTCCAGCGTCACCAGCCCGATCGTGACCCCGCGCGTGTCGTTGACGCGGCCCAGGTGCGCCCCGGTGCGCCGCAGCTCGGCCAGCGCCTCGTCGAGCCGCGCGGCGGCCCGCACCTCCGGGAGCGCCCGCACCCGGTCCGCCGGGACCTCGGCCCCGGGATCGTCGGCCAGGTCGAGGATGTCCTTGACGTGCAGGTAGCCGACGTAACGCCCGTCCGGGGCTAGCACCGGGAAGCGGGAGAACCCGGTGTCGGCGACCACCACGCCGACGTCGCCGACCGTGGGCCGCGTCGGCAGCGTCACCAGCTCCTCGCGGGGCACGAGCACATCGGCCACCGTGGACTCCACGGAGCTGAGCGTGCGCTCCAGCCGGCGCGACTCGTCGTCGTCGAGGAGGCCCTCGCGGCCGGACTCGGCGATGAGGTCGGCGAGCTCTCCGGAGGTGAACGCGGACTCCAGCTCGTCGCGGGGCTCGACGCCCAGCAGCCGCAGGACGCCGTTGGCCATCAGGTTGAACAGCTCGATCAGCGGCCGCATGATCGTGGTGAACACCAGGAACGGCGGCACCAGCACGATCGCGGTGCGCTCCGGCCCGGCGATCGCGATGTTCTTGGGCACCATCTCGCCGATCACCATGTGCGCGACCACGACGATCGCCAGCGAGAGGGTGAACGCGATCGGCTCCAGCACCTCCACCGGCGCCCCCGCCCAGGAGAACGGGGCCTCGATCAGGTGCGCCACGGCGGGCTCGCCGAGGCGGCCCAGCAGCAGCGAGCAGATCGTGATGCCCAGCTGCGACGCGGCGAGCATGCGCGAGAGATCGCCGCTCGCCCGCAGCACCGTGCGCGCCCCGGCCACGCGGGCCCGGGCCATCGCGTCGAGCCGGTCGCGCCGCGCCGAGACCAGGGCGAACTCGGCCCCGACGAAGAACGCGTTGGCTCCGAGCAGCGCCACCGCGGCCAGCAGGGCGAACACGTCGCTACCCACGGGCGGGCTCCCGGTCCGTCGAGTCGACGGGCCGATCGGCCGGTAGCGGCCGCGCGGCCGCGGGTGCCGCCTCCGGGCCGTCGACGGCGTCGGGCCGGGCCAGGCGCAGCTCGGCCACGCGGTGCCGGTCGCGGCGCATCACCGTGAGCGTCCAGCCCTCGACCGTGACGGCGGCGCCGACGGCCGGGATGCGCCCGAGCCGCGCCACCACGAGGCCGGCCAGCGTCTCGAAGGGGCCTTCGGGCATCTCGAAGCCGGTGGCCTCGGCCACCTCGTCGTCGCGCAGCAGCCCCGACACCAGCCAGACCCCGCGGCCCAGCGGCCGCACGCTCGCCTGCTCGGCGCGGTCGTGCTCGTCGCGGACCTCGCCGACGATCTCCTCGACGAGATCCTCCAGGGTGACGAGGCCGGCCGTGCCGCCGTACTCGTCGACGACGAGCGCCACCTGCAGTCCCGACTCCCGCAGGCTGGTGAGCAGCGCGTCGCCGTCGAGCGACTCCGGGACGGTCGGCACGGGCTGGGTCAGCTCGCGCACCGTGACCCAGGAGCGATCGGGCACCGGCACCCCGAACGCCTGCTTGACGTGGACCACGCCGAGCACGACATCGGGGTCGTTGTCGTAGACCGGGAACCGGGAGAACCCGGTGCGCCGCGACAGCGCGACGAGATCGCCCACCGTGTCGTCGGCATCGAGCGACTCGACGCGCACGCGGGGCGTCATGAGGTCCTCGGCGACGCGGTCGGTGAAGCGCAGGGAGCGATCCAGCAGGGTGGCGGTGCCGGCGTCCAGGGTGCCGTGCCGGGCGCTGGTGCGCACCAGCGAGCTGAGCTCGCGCGGCGAGCGCGCGGAGCGCAGCTCCTCGGCGGGCTCGACGCCGAGCCGCCGCACGATCGCGTTGGCCGCGGCGTTGAGGCCGCTGATCAGCCAGCGGAACGCGGAGGCGAAGCCGCTCTGCAACCAGACGACGGCACGGGCGGTGCGCAGCGGATCGGCGATCGCGATGTTCTTGGGCACCAGCTCGCCGAAGACCATCGACAGCGTGGTGGCCAGCAGCAGGGCCAGCGCCGTGGCGATGCCGCCGGCCAGGCCCGCGGGCAGCCCGATGCCGGTGAGGCCCGGCTCGAACAGCGCCGCGATGGCGGGCTCGGCCACGTAACCGGTGACGAGCGTGGTGACCGTGATGCCCAGCTGGCTGCCCGAGAGCTGGAACGACAGCGCCCGGTGGGCCCGCTGCACCCGCTTCGCCGAGCGGTCGCCGCGCTCGGCGACGTGGGCGTCGACCTGGCTGCGTTCCAGCGCCGTGAGCGCGAACTCCGACGCCACCGACACGGCGGTCCCCAGCGTCAGGGCGACGACCGCAAGCAGGCCGAGGATCGACCACAGGGTGCTCACGGGAACAGCTCCTCGGGAAGGGTGGCGCCAGTGTAGGCGGACGTCCCCGATGCAGCCGACCACGCCTGGCGCCGCGCCCTGGACGGCGTGGTGGGAGGGTGCGGGCGTGGATGGATTGGAAGGCTACGTCGATGCCGCTGAGCGCCGATCCGCTGTCGTGGACGCGGCTGCGCCCTCTGGTGGAGCGCTACCGGGTCCTGGTCCGGAGCTACGTGCCGGGTTCCGGCGGTGAGCCGGAGACCGGCCTTGGCCCCCGCCGAAGTGCGGCTGCGCCGCGGAGGCCGACACGCTGGCGCCGCTGCTTTCACCTCGTTTCGCCGCGATCATCACCGGCCGGCCGTCGCCCGCCATGAACCGGCCGGATCCCTCGGCGCTGTCGGCGTCGGTGTGGCATCACCTGCACCGTCTGGGTGCGCGGCTGGACCCCCGGGAACGCACCGCCGTCGAACAGACCTCGGCCGGGCCCCGCACCGTGCCGCCGGCCGTCCAGACGCTGCTGGGCCTGCGCTGGCCGGAAAAGCGCAGGCTGTACGCCAGCGACGGCCGGGGCCGGGAAGTCACGCTGCCGATGGGCCCCTTCCCCCTGCAAGCCGGCCCGGTCTCCGCCACCGGCGCCTGGCTGGCCGTGGGCGAGGACACCGGCCAGTACTACTGGGCCGTCGACCTCGACGATCCCGTCGGCGACGACCCGCTGATCCACCTCATCGACCACGACGGCGGCGACCACGACACCGGCCCCCGCGGCGGCCGCCCACTGTCACGGGCCCTCGCCGCCCTGACCGCCACGGACTCACCTCGACCGTGTCGGCCACAGCGCTCGGGGTGAGCCCCGTGTCACGTCCGTGCGGCGGAAACGCCCGGCGGGACCTAGGTTGACCCGTCATGAACGGCAGCGGCACCGGCGCGCGCGAGGTGTCCTCGCCGTTCGTGGACTTCGACCGGGCGGCGTGGGCGAAGCTGGGGGAGAACACCCCGCTGCCCCTCACGGCCGAGGAGCTCGAGCGGCTGCGCAGCGTCGGCGACGCCGTCGACCTCGACGAGGTCCGGCACGTCTACCTGCCGCTCTCACGGCTGCTCACGCTGCACGTCCAGGCTGGTGGGCGCCTCTACCGCGCCTACCGGACGTTCCTCGGGGCGACGGAGGCCCGCACGCCGTTCGTCATCGGGATCGCCGGGTCGGTGTCGGTGGGGAAGTCCACCACCGCGCGGCTGTTGCGGCTGCTGCTGGCCCGCTGGCCGCAGCACCCGCGCGTCGAGCTGGTGACCACCGACGGCTTCCTGCTGCCCAACGCCGAGCTGGAACGCCGCGGGCTGATGGCCCGCAAGGGCTTCCCGGAGTCCTACGACCGACGCGCGCTGCTGCGGTTCGTCACGGAGGTGAAGGCGGGCCGGGCCGAGGTGACCGCCCCGGTGTACTCGCACCTCGTCTACGACATCGTCGAGGGCAGGCGGATGACCGTGCACCGGCCCGACATCCTGCTGCTGGAGGGCCTCAACGTGCTGCAGCCCGCCGGCTCCGCGGCGCTGGCGGTCAGCGACTTCATCGACTTCTCGGTCTACGTCGACGCCGCCACCGCCGACATCCGGCGCTGGTACGTCGACCGGTTCCTGCGGCTGCGCGAGACCGCGTTCCGCGATCCGGACTCCTACTTCCGCCGCTACGCCGCCCTCGACGAGCAGCAGGCGATCGCGCGTGCCGAGAGCATCTGGGCCGAGATCAACGGGCCGAACCTGGTGGACAACATCCGGCCGACGCGCGGCCGGGCCAGCCTGGTGCTGCGCAAGGGCCCCGACCACAGCGTGACCGGCATCCGGTTGCGGAAGGTCTGATGGCACCATGGGCGGATGACACCCCGGGCCGCGGGCGCCACGGTCACCGCCGACGACGACCAGACCGAGCTCGCCGCCCGGCTCCGCCTGGTGGTGGG
>CAXTTN010000144.1:0-15277 GCA_964247105.1 uncultured Pseudonocardia sp. | reverse complement strand
CGTATCGACCCCACCTGGCCCGAGCTGCCCGAGGGCGAGCACCCGGTCAGCGAGCTCGCGGCGCCCGTGCAGGGGTCGCTGTCCCCGTTCGGCGACCTCGAGTTCCCGCTGGAGACGGTGCCCTACGTGCACCCCGTCACGGAGATCAACAAGTAGCCCCGCCGGCCGGACTGCTCCTGGCCGGCGGCGCGGGCCGCCGGATGGGCGGGCCGAAGGCGCTGGTCGAGCTGCACGGCGAGCCACTGGTGGTCCGCGCGGTGCGCGTGCTCGACGGCGGCGGTTGCGCACCCCTGCTCGTCGTCGTGGGCGCGGCAGCCGCCGAGGTGCGGGCGGTGCTGCCGCCCGGCGTGCGGTCGGTGGAGGCGCCGGACTGGGCCGAGGGCATGGGTGCGTCGCTGCGCGCCGGCCTCGACGCACTGTCCACGTCGGACGCGGAGGCGGCCGTCGTGCACCTGGTGGACCTGCCCGGCGTCACGGCCGAGGCGATCGCCCGGCTCGCGAGCGCCTCCGGGCCCGACGTCCTGCGGCGGGCGGCCTACGCCGGGCGCCCCGCCAACCCCGTCCTCATCGGACGGTCACACTGGACGGCCGTGCGCGCCTCCGCGACGGGCGACGCCGGGGCCCGCGGCTACCTGGCGGGGAACCCGGCGCTGGAGCTGGTGGAGTGCGGCGACATCGCCGATCCCGACGACGTCGACACGCCCGAGGCCCTGGAGCGCTTCCGCCGGACCCCGTGAGGCGCGCGGAGCCCCGCCGCCCGGGAGGCGTGATCACCGTCCAGGGACGCGCAACCGCGCTGAGCACGGCGGCGCGTCCCCGTCCGACGATCGTCGGCCGTCAGAGCGTGATGCGCTGGCCGGGGTGGATCAGCCTCGGGTTGTTCGCGACGCCCGGGTTCCTGGCGACGAGGGCCTGCCAGCCGCCCGCGACGTGGTTGCGGATCGCGATCGAGCTGAGGCTGTCGCCGCGCTTGACGACGTAGCTGCCCGTGGTGGCGGCCGGCCTCGGCGCGGCAGCGGGCTTGCGCGCGGCAGCCGGCTTCGGCGCGCTGAGGTTCAGCTTCGGCGCGGCGGGGGCGCTGCGGATCGAGACGGGCTGGCCGGTGGCCCCGGCCTTGCGGGAGCAGACGGGCCACGCGCCCCATCCCTGCCCGGCGAGCACGCGCTCGGCCACGACGATCTGCTGGGCCCGGCTGGCCTGGTTCGCCACCGGCGCGAACGCGGCGCCGCCGAAGGCACGCCACGTCGACGCGGTGAACTGCAGCCCGCCGTAGAAGCTGTTGCCGGTGTTGATCGACCAGTTGCCGCCGCTCTCGCACTGGGCCACCCGATCCCAGGTGGTGTCGGTGGCGGCGTTGGCCGCAGGGGCCACGACCACCAGCGGAGCGCCGACGACGGCTCCGGCGAGGGCGGTGCGGGCGAGGGCCCGTCCGGTGGTGCTGGGGGCACGATGTCGGCCGCGGTACCGAGCCATGGGGTTGTCTCCGGACGCTGCGCACGGGCCGGCAGGCTGGGGACCGCTCGGCCCGTTCCTGTCCCACGTGGGGTTCGTGAGGCAACGGGGGTTCCGGACCGCCGGACAGGGGGGCGCTGCGGTGCCGGGGCTCACTCGGACCTGGGGCGTCCGGGAGAGCCGTCAGGCACGCTACGTGCGGATCTCCTGAGAGCCAATCGGCGTGCCGTTGCGGACGCGCCGGGAGCAACTGGGCCGAACGGCGCAACCGCGTGACATCGTCGCTGTTCATCGCGACCGGATGTGGCATCCGTCTCGACACCGAAGGTTGCGCTGATGTGAGACACATCACTTCTTCTCGGCTCGCGTAGGGTCGTGGTCGTGGAGCTCACGCACGTCGACACCGCCGGGTCCGCCCGGATGGTGGACGTCACCGGCAAGGACGCCACCGCCCGCACCGCAGTCGCCACCGGCACGCTGCGCACCACCGCGGAAGTGGTGGAACTGCTGCGTCGCGACGGCCTGCCCAAGGGCGACGCGCTCGCCACGGCCCGGATCGCGGGGATCATGGCCGCGAAGCGCACGCCCGACCTCGTCCCGCTGTGCCACCCCATCGCGCTCTCGGGGGTGACGGTCGAGCTGGAGCTCGGGGCGGACCGCGTCCACGTGCGGGCCACCGTGCGCACCACCGACCGCACGGGCGTCGAGATGGAGGCGTTGACGGCCGTCGCGGTCGCGGGGCTCACGCTGCACGACATGGTGAAGGCCGTCGATCCCGCCGCGGTGATGGACGGCGTGCGCGTGGAACGCAAGGACGGCGGGAAGACGGGAACGTGGACACGCCCGGCGGACCGCTCGTGACGCGCACCCCTCCCGCGGTACGAGTGGCACTCTCGTACGAACCTGTGCAACGAAAGTGCCGTTCGTACGGGGAGGGGCGGGCGTGAACCGCACCCGAACCGCGCGGGTCGTCACCGCGTCCAACCGCGCCGCCGCGGGCGTGTACGCCGACCGGGGCGGGCCGCTGATCGTCGCGTTCCTCCGGGAGCGCGGGTTCTCCACCCCGGATCCCGTCGTGGTGCCCGACGGTGTGCCGGTGGGCGACGCCCTGCGGGCCGCGGTCGGTGACGGCGTCGATGTCGTGATCACCACCGGCGGCACCGGCATCTCCCCCACCGACGCGACGCCCGACGTCACGCGGGCCGTGCTGGACTACGAGGTGCCCGGGCTGGCCGACGCGATCCGCGCGGCCGGCGCCCCGACGGTGCCCACGGCGGTGCTGTCGCGCGGGCTCGCCGGCGTCGCCGGGCGCACTCTGGTCGTGAACCTCCCCGGATCGACAGGGGGAGTTCGCGACGGATTGTCGGTACTGGACGGCGTGCTGGAGCATGCCGTGGACCAACTGCGTGGAGGCGACCACCGATGACACGAGCCACGGGCGCGGCCGTACTGCGGGCCGCGGTCACCGAGGAACCGCTCGACGTCGCGGAGCATGCCGCGCTCGTCGAGCAGGCCGCGGCGGGTGCCGTGGTGACGTTCTCGGGCGTGGTCCGCGACCACGACGGCGGGCGCTCGGTGCGGGGGCTGGAGTACAGCGCCCACCCGAGCGCCCCGCGCATCGTCGCCGAGGTCGCGGCCGGGGTCGCCGGCCGCGCCACGGGCGTGCGTGCCATCGCGGTGAGCCATCGCGTCGGAAAGCTGGAGATCGGCGACGTCGCGCTGGCGTGCGCCGTGGCCGCCGATCACCGTCGGGAAGCGTTCGAAACCTGCTCCGAACTCGTGGAGGAGATCAAGAAATTGCTTCCGGTATGGAAACACCAGTCGTTCACCGATGGCGCCGATGAATGGGTCAACAGCGCCTGAGAACTGCTAGCGCAGGTCGAGCTGCTGACCGACACGGAGCACGTTCGGGTTGCTCAACACATCGGTGTTGCGGTTCCAGATGGCCTGCCAGCCACCGGCGACGTCCTGCTTCGCGGCGATCGAGCTGAGGGTGTCGCCCGCGGCCACGGTGTAGTCGGCGCCGTTCTTGGCGACGGGGGCGGCGGCCGGTGCGGGGGCGGCCGGCTTCGGGGCGGCGACGGGGGCCGACGCGGTGATCGCTCGGGGGGTCGATCCGCCGGAGGCGCCGGTCTGCTTCGAGCAGGACGGCCACGCGCCCCAGCCCTGAGCGGCGAGGACACGCTCGGCGACCGCGATCTGCTGGGCGCGGCCGGCGTTGGACGGCAGCCCCGTGCCGCCGTAGGCGCGCCAGGTGGTGAGGTTGAACTGCACCCCGCCGTAGTAACCGTTGCCGGTGTTGATCGCCCAGTTGCCGCCGCTCTCGCACTGCGCCAACCGGTCCCAGGTGGCGTCGGTGGCGGCTTCGGCGTTGCCGGCGAGCGCCACGGGGGCACCGACGACGACGGCCCCGGCGACGATCAGGCGCAGAAGACTTCGGCCCGAGCTGTGTGCGGGTTTCATTCTCTGATTTCTCCTATCGCACCGTCGGGATTTTCTCCCCGGCCCTGTCCCGTCCTCCATCTCGACGGACCGGAAACCGCAGGACAGGGCCTGGCGCGACGGTTCCGGATGCATTCGTGGCCGACCTGTCGGTGCGACCGGTCATCGACGCTACGAGATGCCGGTCGAAAATCCGCAATCCTCGGGTCAGTGACCATCGTCACGGTAACGAACAGATTAACGGGCCGATACATGAGAATCCCCAGGTCATGGGCACAACATCACGACTTGATCACGGCAGAATCATTATCGCCAAAGTGGAAGTATTGCCGATCGCATCACAAAAATTGCTCGACGCGCAGTGACCCGCCGGTCACGGCCCGGCGTACCGGCCCGACCCGCAGTGGCTACGGACGGGTCCGTCAGTCATGCTGACCAGGTGACCGACCCCTCCGACTCGCCGGCTGCTCTCGCCGCCGCCCTGCGCACCACGGGTTAT
The DNA here is from genome assembly GCA_964247105.1 of uncultured Pseudonocardia sp. Lineage (GTDB taxonomy): Bacteria > Actinomycetota > Actinomycetes > Mycobacteriales > Pseudonocardiaceae > Pseudonocardia. Next base: position 10,884 of record CAXTTN010000144.1, on the reverse strand, counting down.
CTCGCCGACGACGGGCTCGCCACCGCGACGTTCCTGGCGATGCGCATGAATCGCCCCCTTTTCTGTGAGGGCGAGCCGGGCACCGGAAAGACCGCGCTGGCCCAGGCGCTCGCCGAGGTGACCGGCGCCGAGCTGATCCGGCTGCAGTGCCACGACGGCATCGACGCTTCGCAGGCGCTCTACGACTGGGACTTCCCGCGCCAGCTCCTGCACCTGCGCGCGCTCGAGGCCGCGGCGGGCTCGGACAAGCTCGACGTCGAGGCGGTCGAGGCCTCCCTCTACGACCGGAAGTTCCTGCTCGCCCGCCCGATCCTGCGCGCGCTGCAGACCACGCCGAGCGTGCTGCTCATCGACGAGATCGACCGCGCCGACGACGAGTTCGAGGCCTTCCTGCTGGAGGTGCTCACCGAGCACGCCGTGACGATCCCGGAGGTCGGCGAGATCCGGGCCACCACGCCGCCGCTGGTCGTCCTCACCTCCAACCGCACGCGCGAGGTGCACGACGCGCTCAAGCGCCGCTGCCTCTACCTCTGGCTCGACCACCCCGACCTGCAGCGCGAGATCGAGATCCTGCACTCACGGCTGCCGGGCCTGCCCGAGCGGCTCGCCGCTCAGGTCGCCGGCGCGGTCCGCGCGCTGCGCCAGGCCGATCTGATCAAGCCGCCCGGAGTCGCGGAGACCCTCGACTGGGCGCGCGCGCTGCAGCTCGTCGGCGCCCGGCACCTCGACGTCGACAGCGCCGCCGCCACGCTCGGGGCCGTCCTCAAGTACCGCGAGGACGCCGACCGCATCCGCAAGCAGCTCGACACCCTCCTCGCCTCCTGACCGATGACCGCAACGAGCCGGCGCGATGCGGTCAGGCGAGCCCTCGCGACCGCAACGAGCCCGCGCGATGCGGTCGGGGGGGCGTCGTGACCACCAGCACCGAGGATCCCGTCGAGGGGCTCGTCGGCTTCACCGTGGTGCTGCGCAACGCCGGGCTCGCGATCACCACCGACCGCGTCGCGACGTTCCTGGGCGCGCTCGACACGCTCGACGTCACCAGCCGCGTGCAGACCTACTGGGCCGGCCGGCTCACCCTCTGCTCCGAACCGGACGACCTGCCGCGCTACGACCAGGCCTTCGACGAGTGGTTCACGCCGCCGAAGGGCGGCGGCCGCACCCGGATCGTCGACGAGCGCAAGCCCCCGCCCCCGCGGCTGGCCGCGCTCACGCCGTCCCCGCGGGATCCGTCCGACGAGGGCGACGACGAGAGCGACTCCCCGCAGGTGCACGCCCGCGCGAGCGGCGCCGAGGTGCTGCGCAACCGCGATCTCGCCGAGCTCACGCCGGCGGAACGCGAGCACCTGCGCCGGCTGCTCGCGCTGCTGCGCCCGGAGCCGCCCACGCGGCCGTCGCGGCGGCGCACCGCGTCGCGCCACGGCGAGGCCGATCCCGGCCGTACGCTGCGCGCGGCGTTGCACAACGGCGGCGAGGTGCGCGACCTGTTCCGCCGCGACCACTCCCGGCGCCCGCGCAAGGTCGTGCTGCTCGTCGACGTGTCGGGCTCGATGGAGCCCTACGCCGACGCGCTGCTGCGCTTCGCCCACGTGGTGGTGCGGCGGTCGCCCCAGGCGGTCGAGGCGTTCACGCTCGGCACGCGGCTCACGCGCATCACCCGCGAGCTGCGCGTGCGGGACGCCGACCGCGCGCTCGCCGCCGCGGGCAAGGCCATCCCGGACTGGTCGGGCGGCACCCGGCTCGGCGAGGTGCTCTCCGCGTTCGTCGACCGCTGGGGGCAGCGCGGCGCGGCCCGGCGCGCCGTCGTGGTCGTGTTCTCCGACGGCTGGGAGCGCGGCGAGCCCGACCTGCTCGCCGCGGCGATGCAGCGGCTCTCCCGGCTGGCCCACGAGCTGGTGTGGGTCAACCCGCACGCGGGCAAGGACGGCTACGCCCCGGTCCAGGGCGGAATAGTGGCCGCCCTGCCCTACTTGGACTCGTTGTTGGCCGGCCACAGCCTGGCCACCCTGGAAGACCTGCTTGAGGTGATCCGCAATGCGTGACGTCATGGACCGGCTCGAGGGCTGGTGGAAGAACGGCGAGACCGCCGCGCTGGCCACGGTCGTCGGCACCTACAGCTCCGCGCCGCGCCAGCCCGGCGCGTCGATGCTCGTCGGGCCCGGCGGCGAGGCCGTCGGCAGCGTGTCCGGCGGGTGCGTCGAGGGCGCGGTCTACGAGCTGGGCCAGCAGGTGCTCGCCGACGGGCGCCCGGTGTTCCAGCGGTACGGCGTGTCCGATGAGGACGCGTTCACCGTCGGCCTGACCTGCGGCGGCATCATCGACATCTTCGTGGAGAAGGTCGGCCCGGAGACCTACGACCAGCTCGGCTCGGTGGCCCAGGCCATCCGCGACGAGACGCCGGTCGCGGTCGCCACGGTCGTGTCCGGGCCGGGCGACCGCCTCGGCAGGCGCCTGATCGTCTGGGCCGACCACGTCGAGGGCGGCACCGGCTCGGCCCGCCTCGACGACGCCCTGCGCGACGACGCCCGCGGCCTGCTCGACGCCGGGCGCAACGCGATCCTGCACTACGGCGTCGACGGCCAGCGCCGCGGCGAGGGCCTGGACGTGTTCGTCGAGTCGTTCGCGCCGCCGCCCCGCATGATCGTGTTCGGCGCCATCGACTTCGCGGCCGCCGTCGCGAGGATGGGCGCGTTCCTCGGCTTCCGCGTCACGGTCTGCGACGCGCGCCCGGTGTTCGCCACGGCGACGCGGTTCCCGGGCGCCAACGAGGTCGTCGTCGAGTGGCCGCACCGCTACCTGGCCGCCGAGGCCGCGGCCGGGCGCATCGACAAGCGCACCGCGCTCTGCGTGCTCACCCACGACCCCAAGTTCGACGTCCCGCTGCTGGAGGTGGCCCTGCGGTTGCCCGAGGTCGCCTACATCGGGGCCATGGGGTCGCGGCGCACCCACGAGGACCGGCTGGAGCGCCTGCGCGAGATCGGCATCACCGAGGAGGAGATCGCGCGCATGTCGAGCCCGATCGGCCTGGACCTCGGTGCCCGCACCCCCGAGGAGACGGCCGTGTCGATCGCGGCCGAGATGATCGCGCAGCACTGGGGCGGCGCCGGCACGCGCCTGGCGAACCGGGAGGGCCCCATCCACGTGAGCTGACCCGTCCGCTGGCGGCCGGCCGCGGCGGCGGGGCGGGCCGGATTGCAGCATGGTGGCTTCACTCCAACCTGGTTGGAGTCAGGCCACCATGCTGCGGACCGGGGCCGCCGCGAACCGGCCCCTGCCCGATGGGATGGGGCGTTCCCCTGCCCTCGCACGGTCCACCCCGCCCCGTCGCCGGGCTAGCCTGCAGGCTGTGACCAGCCGACACCTCGCCCACGGGCGGACGCGGTCGTCGGCGGCGCGGACGCCACCCGATCGGGTACGCACCGTTCGCACCTGCCCGCCCCTGGCGGGTTCGCGTAGCCTGGCCGCGGCGGACGATGTGGTGCGGGAGGGCAATGTGGTCCTCGTCGATGAAGCCCGCAAGGCCGGCGACTCGGTCCTGCTGGCCCGGCGCAGTCCGGACGGTCAGGCCGGGGGCGACGACGGCGGCCCGCTCCGGCTGTCGAAGTTCCACGCGCCCGAGATCGTCTTCGGCCCGAACTCGCTCGCCGAGGCCGCTCACGCGGCGGTCCGCCTGGGCGCACGGCGGCCGTTCGTCGTCACCGACCCGGGGCTCACCGAGGCGGGCTGGCCCGACGAGCTGCTCGCCCAGCTGCGCGACGCGGGCCTCGACCCGGTGGTGTGGACCGACGTCACGCCCAACCCCAAGGACCACGAGATCGAGGCGGGCCACGCGGTCTACGTCGAGTCCGGGTGCGACGTGGTGCTCGGCATCGGCGGCGGTTCGGTGATCGACGCGGCCAAGGGCATCGCGCTGCTCGCGGCGAACGGGGGCCGGATCCTCGACTACGAGGGCATCGACCGCATCGAGCACCCGATCCCGCCGCTGATCATGATGCCGTCCACGTCCGGCACGGGTGCGGACGTCTCGCAGTTCTGCATCGTCACCGACACCGCCCGCCACACGAAGATCACGATCATGGGCCGGGCGCTCGTGCCGGACGTCTCGGTGATCGACCCGCGCCTGCTGCTCACGATGCCGGACTGGCTCAACGCCGCCACCGGCCTCGACGCGCTGACCCACGGCATCGAGGCCTACGTCTCGCTGGCCCACGGCCCGCTCACCGACCACCACGCGCTGCAGGCGATCTCCCTGGTCAACGGCCATCTCGCGCACACCATCCACGCACCCGGCGACACCGCGTCCCGCGCGTTCATGGCCCAGGCCGCCCTGGAGGCCGGGCTCGCGTTCACCAACGCGATCCTCGGCGCCACCCACGCCATGAGCCACCAGGTCGGCGGCATGCTCGACCTCCCGCACGGCGTCGTGAACGGGGTGCTGCTGCCCCACGTCATCCGGTTCAACGGCGCGCAGCTGCCCGAGCGCTTCATCCCGATCGCGCAGGCCATGGGCGTGCATGTGCCCGGCATGCCCGCAGCCGACGCCGTCGAGGCGGTGGCCGAGGAGGTCCGCACGCTGGGCGACGAGGTCGGCGTGCCGCGCGGGCTGGGTGCGCTCGGCGTCACGGCCGAGGACATCCCGCGGCTGTCGGAGCTGACGCTCGGCGACGCGTGCCTCACCACCAACCCCCGCCCCACGTCCGTGGGCGACGTGGAGACGCTGTTCAAGGCGGCCCTGTGACGGCGGGAAGGTGACCTCGGCCGCTCCATGGCCGCGACGGTCCGGCCGCGCACCGCGCCCGGATCTCGCGGCCCTGACCGGACTGCGCTCGGGCAAGCCGCACTACTACCCCGAGTACCGCACGTCGGCCGAGCGGCTGCACCGCGTCATCCTCGCGCTGGAACGGATCTCCGCGGCGCTGGTGCGCACGATGGAGGGTTCCGAGGCGCTCGTCCGCGCCGTCGTCGAGGCCGCGGCCGATCACCTCACCGCCGAGTGGGTCGTGTTCGCGCTGGTCGACGGGGAGCTTCCGGAGGCCCAGCCGCGCTACCTGGTCCGCGGGCCGGACGGCGCCGAGTGGTCCGACGCGCGGTCGGTCCCCGAGCGCATCGGGCAGCACCTGCAGCACATCCGCGCCGGCGAGCAGCACGACGACCACGACGCCGAGCAGCGCCGCCGGCACCTGCACGTCCCGGTGAAGCTGGACGGCCGGACCGTCGGCGGGTTCGTCGCGTGGACGCCCGAGGATCGCGCCATCGACGACACCGACCACTCGGTGCTGCGGATCCTCGCCGGTCAGACGGCCGCGGCGCTGCAGAACTGCGCGCTGCTCGACCACTCGACCCGGCTGCACGCCCGCACCTCCCGGCAGGCCGAGGATCTCCGGGCGCGCAACGCGGAGCTCGTCGCCACCCAGGCCGAGCTGGGCGCGGCGCGGCAGTGGGAGGTGCTCGACATCGAGCGCCACCGCATCGCCCGCGAGCTGCACGACAGCGTCACGCAGTACGTGCTGTCGGCGGGCATGCACATCGAGCTGGTGCGCACCGAGATCGACGACCCGCGGCTGCGCGGCCAGCTCGACACCGCCAAGGACCTCACGCGCCGGGCCGTCGAGCAGCTCCGCTCCGCGATCTACGCGCTCAACGACAGCGACGGGCACGGCGACAACGGCGACAAGGACCTGCCCGCGATGCTGCGCCAGCTCTCCGGCGTGCACATGCCCGACGAGCTGCGCGTGGAGGTGCGCATCGGGGGCACCCCGGTGGCGCTGCCGGCCGACTGCGAGCAGTCGCTGTTCCGCATCGCGGGCGAGGCGCTGTTCAACACGGCTGTGCACGCGAAGGGCAGCCGGGCCGTCGTACGGCTGGCCTACCAGGGCGAACAGGTCCGTCTCACGATCTCCGACGACGGCTGCGGCAGCCCCGAGGAGGTGCGGCGCAGCCTCCGCGCGGCCAGCGTCGCCACCCCGTCCGGGGAGCACCGCGGCCTGGTGAACATGCAGGCCAGGGCCCGCGAGCTGGGCGGCTCCCTCACGTTCCGCAGAGCCCGCCTGGGTGGCCTCCAGGTCCAGGTCGACATCCCCGTGGAGGCCCGACCATGACCACGACCAGCCGCAACGAGCCCGCGCGATGCCCTCGGGGGGCCTTCGTGACGACGACGAGCCCGCGCGATGCCCTCCGGGAGGCGTTGTGAGTGCTCCCGTTGCGGCTCGGCCGCTGCCCACCCGGATCGTGCTCGTCGACGATCACTCGATCATGCGGCAGGGGCTGCGCGCGGTGCTGGAGCGCGAGGACGACCTGCGCGTCGTCGGCGAGGCCGGCACGCCCGCCGACGCCGTCGCCGCCGTCGCCGCGTCCCACCCGCACGTGGTCCTGCTGGACCTCAAGCTGACGGCCGGCCCGCAGACCGACGGCCTCGACGTCTGCCGCAAGCTCTGCGCCGCGCACCCGGGGCTCGGCGTGCTCGTGCTCACGACGTTCGCCGAGGACCGGCTCGTCGTCGAGTCGGTGCAGGCCGGCGCGCGCGGGTACGTCGTCAAGGACGTGGACACCACCGAGCTGGTGCGCGCGATCCGGGCCGTCTCGCGCGGGGAGAGCGCGTTCGACGCCCGCAGCGCGTCGGCGATGGTGCGCTCGCTCTCCGGCGGCGTCCCCGAGCGCGAGCGGCTGACCGAGCGCGAGCTGGACGTGCTGCGCCTGCTGGCCCGCGGGCTGTCCAACCGCGCGATCGGCGGCGAGCTGTACATCTCCGAGACGACCGTCAAGTTCCACGTCGGCAACCTCATGCGCAAGCTGATGGTGTCGCGGCGGGCCGAGGCGGTGTACGCGGCGACCAAGCTCGGGCTCCTGTAGCCGGCGGCCGAACGCGCCCGGCGCGGGACCGGAGCCCGGCTGCGCGCGGCGTGATCGTCGTGCGGGGACGCGGAACCGCGGTGAGTGCGGTGGCCCGTCCCGGGGCGACGATCACCGGCGTTCCGCGGAACGCGCGCCCGGTCGGCCCGCGAGGTCAGCGACCACACCCGGACTCCTGTAGACAGCCGCCCATGCGGTTCTACGCGGAACGCCCGGTTCGCCTCTTCCGGCAGCTGTTCGCCGACGTGTTCGTGGTCGCCTGGGTGGTGCTGGTGGTGGTCGTCGCCCGCGCGGCGTACGACCTGATCCAACGGCTGCAGGCCCCGGCCCACGCGCTGGTGGACGCCGGCGACGCCATCCGCGGCGCGTTCGAGGGCGCGGCCGACACGGCCGGGTCCGTCCCGATCGTCGGCGGCGACCTGGCCCGCGCGCTCGGTATCGGCACCGGGGCGGGCACCTCGCTCGCCGACGCCGGCCGCGACCAGGTGCAGGCGATCACGTCCGTCGCGACGGGCGTGGCCATCGGGATCGTGGTGCTCGCCGCGGTCCCGGTGGTGCTGTTGTGGCTGACGGTGCGCGTGCGGTACGCCCGCGCGGCGCGCTCGGCCGTGATCGTCCGCGCGGTCGACAGCGACCTGCTCGCGCTGCGCGCGATGGCCCACATGCCGGTGCGCAGGCTGCTGGCCGTCTCCGACGACCCCGCCGCCGCCTGGCGGCGCGACGACCGCGAGGTGGTGCGCGGGCTGGCCGAGCTGGAGCTGCGGTCGCTGGGGCTGCGCGCCCCCACCGGACGGTGATCGTCGTCGGGTGGCTCGTGACCGGCCGGACCCGCCCGCGTGGCACCGTGTTGAGCATGCCGCTGTACTCCTTCGAGGGCACCGCCCCGACCGTCCACCCCGACGCGTTCATCGCCCCGACGGCCACGCTCGTGGGCGACGTGCGCGTCGAGGCACGCGCGTCGATCTGGTACAACGCCGTGCTCCGCGCCGACCTCGGCCCGATCATCATCCGCGAGGGCGCGAACGTGCAGGACGGCAGCGTGCTGCACGGCGGCGACGACCCGATCACCGAGGTCGGCCCCGGCGCCACGATCGGCCACCTCTGCGTGGTGCACGGCTGCGTGATCGGCGCGGAGGCGCTGATCGGCAACGGCTCCACGATCCAGGACGGCGCGCGGATCGGCGCGCGGTGCCTGGTGGGGGCCGGTGCGACCGTCGCCCCGAACACGGTCGTCCCCGACGGGCAGCTGGTGCTCGGCACGGTGGCGAAGGCGAGGGGCCCGCTCACGGACTCGGCGCGCCGGTGGGTGGCGGGCAACCCCGGCACCTACCAGGACCTGGCGCAACGCCACAAGCGCACCGTGAGGTCGGTGACCGACGCCTGAGACTCGGCCCGCCGGTTCGCGACGTCGCAGGGCCGGCCGTCACGTCGCAGGGTCCGCCGAGCCGGTGAGGTGACGGCCCGGCCTGCGAGGTGGCGAGCCGGCGGGCCGACCGCCCGCGCCCGCGACGTGGTCGGCCGCCCAGCGCGAGGAGTGCCCCGACAGCTCGGGGCAATGGGGACGGGGCTGGTCCTGGCGGCGGACGAACCGGTCCAGCCGCGGTGCCGGGGTCACGCCGATTCTCGTCATGTCCCAGAGCGCGCGGGCCAGGTTGGCGGCGGTGCGCCGGGCCTCGGGGCGCTCCGCGTACCGGCGCGCGATGGTGGCGAAGTCCTCCGGTTCGACGCCGGCGACGTCCCGGACGTCGGTGGTGGGCGCGCCCTGTTCCCAGGTGCCGATGCGGCCCTCCTCGTAGTACCAGCGGGTCTCGGCCATGAGGAACCGGTCGATGCCCGCCCGGGGACCCATGACCCGCAGAGCACGCAGGAACAGCGACACCGGCATGTCGACGTAGCGCACCCGCCGCCCGACCGCGGCCCCGACGGCGGCGGCGATCCCGTGCCCGTCGAGCAGCGCCGGGCCCGTGGGCCGGTAGGAGCGGCCGGCGTGCGCGTCGGGGTCCAGGAGCACCGCGGCCGCGACCCTGGCGACGTCCTCATTGGACGGCGGGGCGTTGCGCCCGGTGCCCAGCGGCAGGGGCAGGACGCCCAGCTGCGCGGCCAGGCCGGTGAGCCCGTTGCCCACGTAGTTGTCGGCGAAGAAGCCCGGCCGGACGACGACGTGCGCGGCGTCGGGCACGAGGCCGAAGAGCTGGTCGACCAGCCAGTTCTGCCGGGTGGCCAGCGACGGATGGGCCGGCGCGGCCAGCCACTGCGAGAGCCCGACGACCGCCTCGACGCGGGCGCGGCGGGCCTCGGTCGCGAACACCACCGCGCTCTGGATCATGTACGGGTGCCAGGGCGGCACGTAGAAGATCCGCGACACCCCGTCGAGCGCGGCCCGCACCTGCAGCGGGTCGAAGGCGTCCGCGACGGCGACCTCGGCGCCCAGCGCCTCCAGCCGCGCATCGCGGGTGCGGGCCATGGCCCGCACCGGCACGCCGTGACCGCGCAGCTGCGCCACGACCGCGCCACCGATCCGGCCGGTGGCGCCGGTGACGAGCACCGGTCTCATGCGGCGACCGACAGCGCCGCAGCCGGAACGACGGTGCGCACCACGCCGCTGGGCAGGTCGTACACGTGCCCGGACACGCTCACCCGGTCCGGCAGCCAGGCGGTGGACCGCACGCGGTCCACGTCGACCCGCACCGTGGCGTCGGGATCGGTGACGGCCTGCTCGGCCAGCGCGTGGTCGTCCGCGCCGGTGCGGGTGGCGAACGCACGGCGGAAGCCGTCCACGGCGAGCACGCCGGTGCCGCAGTCCGTGTGGTGGACCACCGCGATCTCGAACAGCGGCCCGTCCGTGACCTGCCGCTCGGCCAGGGCACCGATGAACGCGAGATCGAGCAGGACCTCCGGCGTCACGCGACCCCCCGCGTTGCGGACGACCGCCGCGTCACCGGGCGCGACGCCGAGGAAGCCGGCCGGGTCGACCCGGGGGTCGAGGCACGTGACGACGAGGACGGGGTGCCTGGGCATGATCGAGAGCTGCCCGTGCGGCCCGGTGGCGGCGTACTCGCGGTTGCGTTCGAGCAGCGGATCGAGGTGGGACATCGTGACCTCCGGGTCGATGTGACATGATGTGTTGCAAGTACACCACTGATGAGATGTAGGTGCAACACATGGACCCAGCGTGGGATCTGGCCGACGCGATGCGCAGCGAGTGCCTCGGTACGCGGATCGGCCGGCTGCACCGCGTCGTGGCCCGGCGCTTCGAGCAGGCGCTGCGCCCGTTCGGCCTCTCGATCCCGCAGATGGAGATCCTGAGCTACCTCGTGCTCCGCGACGAACCGGCTCGCCCCAGCGAGGTGGCCGAGGAGCTGCGCACCGAGCGGTCCACCGTCAGCCGCAACCTCGCCGCGCTCCAGCACCGCGACTGGGTGGAGGTCGCCTCGGCCTCGGCCACCGGCCGGTCCATGACGATCGCGATCACCCCGGACGGCGCCGCCGCGCTCGTCGCGGCCCGAGCCGCCTGGGCCGAGGCCCAGGAGCTCGTGCGGGACCAGCTCGGCCGCGACGCACCGGACGTGGTCGACGCCTGGCTCGCCGCACTGGCCTGATCAGCGCGCGGGGTCCGGCGAGCTGGCCTGCGCCCAGTAGCGCCGCGGGATGCGGCCGGCACCGTGCGCGGCCCGGCCGGCCTCCACCGCCCAGCGCATGGCGTGGGCCATCCGCTCGGGATCGCCCGCGCGGGTCACGGCCGTGGCCAGCAGCACCGCGTCGCAGCCCAGCTCCATGGCCTGCGCCGCCTCGGACGCCGTGCCGATCCCGGCGTCCAGGACGACGGGCACCCCCGCCCGGTCGACGATCATCTCGATGTTGTGCGGGTTGCGGATGCCCAGGCCGGTGCCGATCGGGGAGCCCAGCGGCATCACGGCCGCGCAGCCGACCTGCTCCAGCTTGCGCGCCAGCACCGGGTCGTCGTTGGTGTACGGGAGCACGGTGAAGCCGTCGTCCACGAGCTGCTCGGCCGCGTCGAGCAGCTCGATCGGGTCG
>CAXTTN010000143.1:0-15340 GCA_964247105.1 uncultured Pseudonocardia sp. | reverse complement strand
ACCTCACCGCCGGGGCGCTCTACGGCAGCCTGCGCACCCTTGCTGCGCGATCCGTGGCTACCGCCGACGGACCGGATGAGCGCAGCTCGGACCAGGTTGACGACCAGCTCGAGAACCGCTGGACACCCGCCCTGCTACGCCTGGCGCTATGGTCCGACATCGCCCAGAACGAGATGTCAGCCCGCGTGTGGACGTGGGCGGTCGAACGGCCCTGGTTCGTCCACGGCGCGGTCGACACCTCCACCGCCGCGAAGATCCGCACCGCAGCCGAGCAGATCATCGCCCACTCCCCGGACCGCAACACCGTCCTCGAGAACCGCGACGACCCGCCTGACGAGCGGCCCGTCGTCCCCTCCCGTTCGCCCGGCCAGCTGGCCACCGTGCCTGAAGGCAGCAGAATCCTGCCCAACTCCCGCACTTCCCTGGAGAGCGTGTCCGTGGGCGTCGCCAGCACGGTGCGCCCCGGAGACCCGCAGACCTCCCCTGCGGCAGCTCCAGATACTCCAGCCGACGCCGAGCAGACGCTGCACGCCGCCCGCAAGTGCTTCGCATTGGCCGTTGTCTCCTCCGAGCACATCCTGGCTGACCTGCAGGCCGGCCGTGGACCCGCCGACAACGACGTCCTCGCCGTGCGCGACGCCCAGAACACCTACCGCCACGCCTGCTCCGCCGTCCAAGACGCAGGCGAGGAGGACGCCCGTGCCGCGTCGGACGTCCGGCCAACGCTGGACGAGATTGCCCAGGTGCTCGCGGTGCGCGCCACACGGGACGCCGACGGGCCGCTGCGCCAGAGCATCACCGCAACAGCCAGCATTACCAGCGAAGCCCCTGGCATCTCCGAGCACGTCGCGCAGCTGAGGACGCTGTCCGCAGAGCTGCTGGCAGCGCACGACTGGACCGACGCTCAGCGCGCGCTGGCGCTCGCGATCGCCGCGCTGGTCGAGCTCGTCCGCATTCCGCAAGCCACGCCGGAGACCCGCCTGGAGCTGCAGGCCCGCGTCAGCGGAGCAGTAGCTTCGCTGCCCGCCCTCGCCGTGCTCAGCATGCTCGCCGGCCAATTGACACTCGAACCACCCTCCAACGACGCAGCTTCGCCAACAGGGCAGGACCCCGAGTCGCCTGCCGAGCAGGAGCCGACGGCTATTGCTGCCGTACCGCCGCCCGCTCATCTAGCCGTTGCGTCGGCGCAGCAGGCCCCCGCTGCCGATGTCACCACCGACAATGCTGACGTCAGCGAGCCGACCGAGGCCTCGGAGCCTTCCCGGACCACGGCCGAGCCGACCCCTGTACAGCCTGACTCGCAGCTGGCTCGCGATGCACCGGTCACAGCAGCCGACCCAGCTCCCCACCTCCTGGGCGAACCGGCCGGCACTGTCACCCCCGCCGCATCTCAGGAACCGGAGCCGGCCACGACCACCGCGCGGACCAGTAGCGTCCCGACGCAAACCGGGCTCAGCGCAGATCAGAGCGACACCGGTCAGAGCAGTACCGAGCAACACGGGCCTACCCCTGCCGACGTCGAGGGGGCCGTCACCGCGCTGCTGTCCACCTGCCGCTACGGGATGGCTTCCCATCTGGCGGCCCAAGCCAAGTGGGACGACACCCGCATCCGCATCTTCCGGATCGCCGGGCTGGCTCGAGCCGTCCGTACCGACACCGGACCCTGCGGCGCGGTGCTGCGCCAAGAGCTGGCCGACCTGGACAGCAACCGGGTCACCGAGGACAACGTCAGTCTGCTCATCGCCGTCAGCAGCCTCGTACGCGTCGCACTCGTGACCGGCGAGCCCGCAGCCGGCGCGCTGCTTGGCGAGCTGAGCAGCCGGCTCGACCCGCACCTGGCGACCATCGCCGACGAGATCGGCAAGCGCGCACTGCGCGGCGTCCTGAACGCCACCCCGGCGCTCAACGTCCTGGCCGACGTCAGCGACGCCGAGCGCGACCTCAAGCTCATTATCGAGCAGGCCGGCGCAGCCCGACGGCCCCGGACGCTGCGCTTCAAGCGGTGCAGCGACATCGCCAAACGCTGGCTCGACAGCAACGGCGTTCTGGGCCGGCTGCTCGACATCGTCGTCGCCAACGACGCTGCCCGCCTCGTCGAGGTGCAGACCGAGGTTCAGCACCTATCCGACGCCTCGGTACGCGAGCGACAGATCGACGAGCTTGACGCCTACTTCCGCGGGCACAGCGGCAAGCCGATCGAAGGATCTGGACGGCAGGACCTGCACGCGCTGATCCTTGAGACGCTGCGGCCCGTCCGCAGCTGGATCGAGTTAACGAGCGCTCTGACCCGCACCCGCGCCGGACGCGACGAGTGGACCACCGGCGAGGTCGCCGACATGCGCAGCGCGGTGCTCGCCCAGGGCGACGCCGCCCTGGTCGCCCTGTTGGCGCAGACCCAGACCGCCGACCCGCTGCTGGTCGCCGCCGCACAGGCCGCACACGCCAGCCTGCAGCACACCTTCATCATGCTCGACGGCGTCGAGCCGCTGCAGGGCGGCGAGCCAAGCGTCACGGTCGCGCTGGACCTTGAGCTGCTCAAGACCGACGACGTCGTCGTCTCCGACGCCGGCACCTTCGAGCTGCGCAGCGTCGAGCCGCTTTCCGCGCTCATCACCGCCGCTCAGCGCGACTGGGCCGAAGCGTTCACACTGCAGCTGCAACGCGAGAACTACCCCGCCGCGCAGTACCTGCTCGATATGCAGGCCGCCGGCATCCTGCCCGACGACGCCCTCAGCGATGACGCCCGCAGCCGCTACACCACGGCGATGGAGCGCAGCCGCGCCGAGATGGTCGCCGAACGCAACACCGTCGACGCCGACCTGCGTCGCGCGCGCCGCAGCAACGTCGTCACCGAGGAGGCAGACGGCGAGCTCACCGCGCTGCTGACCAGCGCCGACCCGACCCGCGAAAACCTCGGCCAGGTCCGCGCTACCCTTGCCATGATCAGCAACCTGCTGCCGGCCTACCGCGAGCAGGCCGCGCAGCGCCTTCGCGACCGGCTCGCCGCGCTCGACATCGACAACGAGGAGCGGGCCCGCATCAGCGACCCGATCGAGAAGGGCGACCTGCTGACCGCGGAGGAGCTGCTGTACTTCCAGGATGTCGGCGAGCCTGTCCCCCGCACTGACCACAGCCGCCGTGACCTGCGCGCGTTCTTCTCCGCCATCCCGGACACCCTGCCCAAGGGCATCACCACCGAGCTGATCGCCACCATCCGCGAACGGACGAGCTTCGCCGGCAGCGACGTGCTCGACTACAGCCACCTCTCGCCCGCCGCTGCCGAGCAGATCGCCGAGGCGCTCGGCGCCTGGCGTCAGGCCGCGACCGCGCCGGTGACCGGCCGGCGCAACTTCACCGAACGCGACCTTCTGCTGCCGGCGATCCGCCTCATGGGCTACGAGTGCTCCAAGATCCGGCGACTGGAGGACATGCCCAAGAGCGGCGAGCGCCGGTTCATCGAGATCACCGACCTCCGACCCAACAGGGACGCGCAGATCCCGGCGTTCGGCAGCAAGCTCAGCGGACGACTACGCGTCCTGCTCGTGTGGGGCCAGCCCACCGAGGACCTGCTAATGACCTACGCCGACCACGACCAGTCCGGCGACAGCCTGCTCATCGCCTACTTCGGCACCATGAGCGCCGCTGCGCGGGCGAAGTTCGCCGCACGCGTCGAGCGCACCGGCGGTCCCGTTGCGATCCTCGACGACGCCGCTCTGGCCTACCTCGCCGCACGCGGCAACCGCCAGCTCGGCGTGGCCATGTCGATCCTCATGCCGTTCGCCGCCGTCAACCCCTACATCCGGATGAAGCGCGGCACGGTCGCCGAGGAGATGTTCTACGGCCGCGACCTCGAGCGCGTGCAGGTCATCGACCCCGACGGCACGCAGGTGCTCTACGGCGGTCGCGGCCTGGGCAAGTCCGCGCTGCTGCGCTACGCCGCCGAGAAGTTCGAGTCCTCCGCCGAACCCGGACAGCGCATCGCGATCTACCTGAGTCTGGACTCGGTCGCTGCCGGTGCCGCGTTCAGCAAAGACGCCCTGTGGGTCGGGCTGCGCAACGAGCTGACCAAGCGCGAGGTGCTGCCCGCCCCGAGCGGCAAGGCCAAGAAGACCGGCGACGTCTACGAACAGGTCCGCGCCGGGATGCTCGACTGGCGAAACAAGGACAGTCGCAACCGGCTGCTCATCCTGCTCGACGAGTCCGACCAGTTCTTCGAGGCCGACGCACCAGCGTTCCTAGACACCAAACGGCTGCGCGACATCGGCGTGGTGACCGACAACAACATCAAGGTCGTGTTCGCCGGCCTTCACTCGGTGCAGCGGTACGCCAAGAGCGCCCGCAACGGCCCCTTCAGCCACCTCGCGCAGCGCCCCACCGTCATCGGGCCGTTGCGCCCGCAATTCGCCGCCGACCTGCTGACCGTGCCGCTGGGTGTGCTCGGCTACGAGTTCGCCGACGACAATCTCGTCAACCGGGTCCTGGGCTACTGCTCCTACCAGCCGTTCCTGCTGCAGATGTTCGGCCACCGGCTGGTCGAGGCGCTGCACGCCAATAGGCGCGACGGCCTGGCTGTCGGCCACCCGCCATACATAATCACCGACGACGACGTCGCCGTAGTCGAGCGCAACCGTGATCTTCGCGCCGACATCACCTCGGCTTTCCAGGACACCCTGAACCTGGACCCCCGGTACAACGTCATCGCCAACGTGCTGGCCGACCATGCGTTCCGGTTCGGCTTCGATGCCCGCCTGCAGGACGCAGAACTGCGCGAGGAGTGCCTGAGTTGGTGGCGTGCGGGCTTCGAGTCGCTCGACAGCGAAAGCTTTCGCGCCTACCTCAACGAGATGGACGGCCTCGGGGTCGTCGCGCCGAACACGGACGGGCGCGGGTGGCGGCTGCGCAGCCCGAACGTGCTCAACATGATCGGCAACCGTTCCGAGGTTGAGCGGCAGCTACTCATGGCCGAGTCCGAGTCGGTGCCTGAGACGTTCCTGGCGCTGGAAGGCCGGCCGCAGCTGTCCGACGACAGCAGCGCGCCACTGACCGCCGCGCAGCTCGACGACATCCTCGGCGACCACAGCACGCACGTCCGGGTCGTCGTCGGGTCGCGCGCAACCGGTCTGTACCGCGTTGAAGAGGCGCTGCGTGAGGTCACCAGAAAGGCCGGCGACTTCGACATCCCGCCGATCAACGGCCGGCGCGCGTTCGCGGAGGAGCTGCGTGGCGGACGGGCCGGACAACGGCGGGTCATCATCGACGACCTGGCCTGCGTCCAGCCGCAGACGTCGGCGTGCCTGGAGGCGCTCGACCTGGCATTCACCCTCGAGCCGACCGCCCCGGGCGTCACGCGCGCCGCGGTCCTGATCTCCAGCCCGGAGCAGGCCGAGCTCTGGGACAGCGCCTTCGAGCACGGCGTCGCTGTCGCGCTACGCCGCTACAACCAGCAGACCTTGCGGGTCTGGACGATCACACGGCAGATGTTCAGCCACGACGAACGTCTGCAGCGGCTGTGGGACCTCACCGGCGGGTGGCCGATGCTCGTCGAGCACGCCGCCACCCTCGCCGACAGCGAGGGCGCGCAGGAGCCCACCGCCTTGGACGAGCTCGACGCGTACGTCAACAGCCCGACCGGTCACAGCGACCTGCTCGATGGTGTCGGTCTCACCCACGACCCTGACCTGGCGCGCACCTACGCTTCAATCGTCGCACTCGTCGACGACCAGAAGGTCAGCCGGGCCGATCTACAGGTCGCCGCCGACATGGACGGCTCCGCCACAGAGGTCGTTGAGCGGCTGCTGGCGCTGCAGGTGTTCGACACCCACAGCGACGGCTCGTACAGCGTCGAGGCGCGCCTGCTGGCTGCCTGGCAGGCGTCGCTGACCTGACCGACACCTTCGACCGATGCAGACACGCAGCAGGCCCGACCAGATGAGCCCTTGACGTCGTCTGCCGCGAAGAACCCGACGAGGACCAAAACGACGGTCTGTGGCACAGAGCCTTGCCCGGCAACAGCGACTTCCGCAGACGTCTGCACGGGCTGCCCACTGGCCTAGACACGCCCGGCCGAACCGGCTTCTCGCTGGCAGCCAGTCAGACAGCGAAACTGTCGGTGCACTCTCGCATACTGCACGCGACCGGACGGCGAGTACCGAACCAGCGAACACTGCCGAGTGCTCCGCAGTGCGGCGCGGGGCAGATCGAACACGGGAGGCGAGTTGCTGTCACGCTACGAGAGTCGTCTGGACGACATCGATGTGCTCATTGAAGGCCGCCTCGAATTCGGCCGCGACACAATGGTCCTCGACCCGGCCGAGCACGCCGCGGCACGTCAGCTGGCCGACTCGGAAGCGGCCTTCGCAAGCGGTCTGGACGTCGTCGAACACGACGCGGCGGAGTTCGACGAGTCCCTAGGGATCGCAGGCGCCGGCGACCGGACGGTGAACGCTTTGGCAGGCTCGACGCCGGACGCGTCGACCGACTCCATGCACGCCGCGCGCCGGGCCCGCCCGTGAACACCGTGATCCAGCCTCAACCGTCCTGGGTTCCCGACGGTGAGATCCTGCTCGCGCAGTTGGCTGCGGGGATCAATGACTACGTCGAGATCACACGCTCGCGGGAGCCGTTTGTGCTGCCCTACCCGGCGAACCTCCAGACCGCTCTGAACAAGTTGACCATGCTCTGCTGGCGCTATCAGGCCGCGCCGCCCAGCGGCGTGGTCGAGCTGCTCGAGTGGGCTGGACGTCCGTTCGCCGACTGGCCGGTCTCGCCGGCCCCCCATGACGTGGATCCCGACGAGTCGCTGCTGCTACACGGAGTCCCGACCCCGACGTGCGAAGAGTTGGGGGCCCTCCGAGGGGACGTCGAGGGAGAGATCCGGGAGAACCGGACCGTGTTCGCCGTCATGGAGAAGGCCCGCGCCCACTCGGCGCCTGATTCCTACGTTGCGTTCCGGCGGCTGCTGATCGAGCAGCCGTTGATGACCATGCGCAGTCTCGACCAGCACCTGGCCCGGCCCGAGCTCGCGATGCTGTCGGGGGAGATTCGGGATGCCTATCCCGCTGTTCCGCCGGAGGGGATCGCGGACGGTGTCGTGCGCACATGCGCCGGATGCGGTGGCCTACGCCTGCCGCTCGACCGAGGCCGTCACTGGTACTGCCCCGACGTGTCCTGCCCCGATCCCGGACGAGCCGGACCGGATCTCCTCGCCGCCGAGGGCGTCGTCTGGCTGCGTCGCGACCTGCGGACGTTCATCGTCGGACCGGGACGCGCCGAGCTACGGATCGCCGCCGAGCTGGAACGACGCGGCGTGACCTTCGAGCTGTGGCCGGACTTCGACGCCTATGACCTCGCTGTGTTCTCCGACCGGCGGTGGGTCGTCGACGTCAAGGCCTGGTGCAACCCGACCCGGCTGGGCAGACACCTTCGTCAGCACCCGTTCGAGGTCGCGCCGTGGGCGGAACGCGGTTTTGTCGTGATCGCGACGGAGCAGGTCAGCAGCACTCAGCGCTACGTCGATCGGCTCAGACGCGCCTGTCCGGAGCTGGGACGAACCCCTCGAGCCGTCGCGATGTCGGAACGGTCGTTCCTGCAACAGGTCGACAGGCGCCGGCGGGAGCGATCGTCATGAGGAACATCGACACCTGGCGCCGCAGCTTCGCCACGATGCTCGAGGGTGAATACCGACCGATCGGGGATCAGCCGACGGTGTCGACCCTGCTGGAGGTGGAACTGAGCCTCTATCTGCTGGAGACCGTCGCGCCCGGCCAGTCGGCCGACGGTGTCCCGTCGTTGCTGGACGGATATCTGACTCTGTGGGACGCGGTTGACGACGTCCCCGACGATTCCAACGTTCGGCTCGCCAATGCCCGCATCGTTCTCCATCGGGTGCTTCGACCGTTCGGATGGGAGTCCGTGCTGCGCCGCTACCGCTCGGTCCCCGAGCACGTGCGGGCCTACGACTTCACCGAGCTCGGGGTACCGACACCGCGCACCTGCCGGATAGCACCTGATCGGCGGACGCTGTTCGAGGAGATCCTCACCCAGCCCCTCCCGTTCGACGCCTCCACACCGAAGGTCGCGGAACCGGGCTCTTACCGGATGGCGTCGACAGCTCGGGGCATCGGCATCACGCTGCCCGAGGACCTGCCGTCGTTCCCGGACTCCGAAGCCCACGAAACGAACGTCCGCCAGCGGAGCCCGATCAAGGTGAGCTGGTCGGACCTCGTGGCGACGGCCCGGACGATGGACGCCACCGATCACCGGCTCGGCCTGACGAACTGCTGGGCCGACCGCATACAGGAGACCACGCTGCAGCTCCGCGACGGCGAAGACAGGTTCGAGGACGCAGCCGTACTGACCGTCGACGCGATGCTGCACATGGTCGGGCTGGTCAGCGTCGGCAAGACCACGTTGCTCGTGGTTCTGTCGGTGTGGGCCGCGCAGAACGGTCACACCGTCACGATCGTCGTTGGCGACAACTCCGCTGCGCTGCGCGCGACCCGCGACCTGTCTCGCTACGACGGGGTTCGTGCAGCACCTGTGCTCGGCACCAACCGGACCCGCCACACCGAGCGTCTGCATCGACTACAGCCGCCTCTGAACGGTCAGACACTGCCCGATCCGCGCTTCGGTTTCGAGCTGGTCAGCACCGCGTGCGCCATCGACACGCTGCGCCGCGACGCGGCGGCGCCTCTCGCGGTTCGCGAAGCACCGTGTCAGGACCTCGTCGCCCACGACGATCAGGATCCGGCGCCGCGGTGGCGGGACAAACCCAAGCGGGTCTGCCCGCTCTGGCACGGATGTCAACGGCACGAGGCCTCGCGACAGCTCGTCGGCGCCAACGTCTGGATCGCGACGCCCTGGAGCATGGTGCACACCCGGCTCCCCGCTCCGCTGGCCAGCGGCAGGATGCGCTATCTGGAAGCGATCTGGCGGCGGAGCGACCTGGTCATCGTCGACGAGGCTGATCAGGTCCAGGCCAACCTGGACGAGATGTTCGCCAGCGCTCAGGTGCTGCTCGGATCCAGCGAGGAGGCGTGGATCGACGAGATCGCGGCGCGGGTCGAGGAGAGGCTCCGGATGAGCGGCCGCGCCCAGAACAGCTCCCAGGAGGTCCGGAGCTTCACGCTCTCCGGTCAGCACGCCAAGACCGCCGCCGCGATCATTTACCAGGTTCTTCAACGCGACCGCGCCGTCCCCAACCGTCCGGTCCTCAACAGTATCGAGCAGGACTACTTCACTGCCTGGTCCCTGTTCGACCAACTCGCCCAGGAGTGGGCAGGACACAGTCTGGAACACGGCGGAGGACATGGCAGCCGACCTGCCGAGGGCTGGGAGAACGACCCCGTCTACATCGAACTCCAGACCGCGTTCAACGATTTCATTGACGAGCCGACCGGTGAGCAGGAAGGCATCGCGGCCGGGCTGGTGCAGCTCGTGGAACACCAGCTGAGCAACTCCGAGGAGGAGCCCCGCGAGGACCGGCTACGCGCATGGCTGGAGGCGCTCGGTGACCACGCCGTTGCCGCCGCGCCGGGGCGCCGGATCGCGGTCCCGGACATCGACGAGGCAGTCAGGAGGCTTGAGCTCGCGCTGGCGATCGCCGTCATGGCGCACCGGCTCAACGTCCTGCTCGCCCAGTGGCCTCAGGTCGCGGCCGAACTCGACATGCACGACTCGCTCACGGCCGAGCTCCGGCGTCCGCCCACCGACCTGGTGTCCCTAGTCCCGGACTCGCCCATGGGTAACGTCCTCGGCTTCCAGTACGTCGAGGACGATCACGACCGTGGCGGCGGACTCGGCGAGTTCCGGTTCTTCCGCTACTCCGGCGTGGGCCGGATGCTGCTGGTCGGTTTCCCCGACCTGTTCCCCGCCGACGGCCCTGGCCCCAACGTCCTGCTGCTCTCCGGGACGAGCTGGGCGGGCACCTCGCCGCGCTACAACATCGACGTCCCCGTCGGGGCGATCCTTCGCCCGTCAGCGGAGAAGCTGAACGAGATCGGACGCACCAGGTTCGCCCTCGACATCCAGACCCACGGTGAACGCAGCAACCCGATCTGGGTGTCGGGCCGCTACGGCCCGGAACGCGCCGAGGACCTGCGGCTGATGGTCAAGGCGATGACGCGACCCGGCCCCGGGCCTCGCGGCCACTGCCGGCTCGAACGCGAGCGTGCCGGCCTCGACCCCGCCCGCGGGAAGATCCTGCTGCTTGTCGGAAGCTACGCCGAGGCACGACTGGTCGCGGAGAGTCTCCTACGGTCGAAGCCGTCGTGGGCCGGGCAGATCCGCTGCCTGGTAGGTGACGACGAACTCGAATCCGGCTGGGAAGACACTCACCTGCTCCGTCGCGGCGACGTCTCCACGTTCGGCCGCGACGACGCATGGATTCTCGTAGCCCCGATCCTGGCCGTCGAACGAGGACACAACATCCTCAACAGCGACGGGGTCGCGGCGATCGGGGCCGCGTTCTTCATGGTGCGACCCCACCCCCGTCCACGCGACCTCAGTTACGTGACACAACGCATCAACCAGTACGCCCAGCAGCAGATGAGGCACGGACAGGCCCGCGCCGGCGAACCACACCGGCGGCTCACCACAGCGGGCACGGCCCGACGACGGGCGGCCCAGCGCGAATGGCGGCGCCTGCTGCACCTGCGCGTCGCCTACAGCCAGCTCGGCACGGACGAACGACGCCGTGTCGCCTGGACACAACTCGTGACCATCTGGCAGGTCGTGGGACGGCTCCTGCGAGGAGGACAGTCCGCACGCATCTACTTCTGCGACGCCGCGTTCGCACCCGCCGCCGCCACCCGGGACACCGCACTCGTCGACACCGCGGCCACCAGCCTGCTCCACGGGATGCGCGAGGTGCTCGACCCCTACTTCCGACCCGGATCCGACGACCCGGACCGCTACCTGGTCCAAGCCTTCTACCAGCCGCTCCACAACGCACTCACCGCCATGGAGGGCACCCGCTGATGCCTCGCTACGACCGGCTCGCGATCACCGCGATGGACCTGGACCCGGCCGCCGCGCACCGCGGCACCTACAGCTGTCTTCCGTTTCCCGGCGCCTGGAAGGAGCCCCTGCGTCGACTCGCCCAGAGCACCACCGGGAAGGACAAAGCAAGCATTCCCATCCGGTCGCTGAACGAAGCCATCGCCGCGGTCGTCGCCGACTGCATCATCACCATGACCTACGCCGGGTACGGATCCGAGGACGAGGACTGGCTGCTCGCCGACCACGAGATCGACACGTCCGCGATCTACGCACTCGTCGCGGCCTGGATACGTTCTCAGAAAGCCGCGCCGGAACAGATCCAGTCGACACTCGCCGACCTCGATCCCAACCAGCTCGCCTGGCACGAGATCGAACTCGACCCCGAGTCGCCGGGCCAGCGACAACGCGCCATGCGGCTACTACCCATGACCGCGGCCGCGGCTCTCTCGGCCCCCGACCTGAGTTGCCCGCACGGAGAGCTGGCGTTCCGACGCTGCACCACCGACACCGGTGCCGAGCTGATCTCGTGGCCCCCGCTACACGTCGAAGACG
The DNA here is from genome assembly GCA_964247105.1 of uncultured Pseudonocardia sp. Classification (GTDB taxonomy): domain Bacteria; phylum Actinomycetota; class Actinomycetes; order Mycobacteriales; family Pseudonocardiaceae; genus Pseudonocardia. The sequence goes on along the minus strand of CAXTTN010000143.1, from coordinate 3,790 downwards.
AAACCCCGTACTCGGTGAAGATCACCGCCACGGCCCAGACCCTGCCCGGCCACGACGAGGCACTCCTCTACCTCGAGTTCGGCGTACGCCGGTGGATGCCCACACGCACCTACCTCTCCACCAGCAACGGCCACAACGTGTACCTGGAGGCATCCATCCCCTACCTGGCCGGCCTACGGAACTCTCCGCACTTCGGCCGCGCCCGCATCAGGCGATGTCGCACGAAGAACGATGCCGGCGAGTCGACCTACCGCAACCAGTGGGACGACCCCTTCGCGGCTGTCCTGCGCGAAGCTGGCTGCCTCAATCACCTGCCTGACCCCGAACAGCTGACGAACAACCCCATGGACTACCTGCGGCGCGAACAGCGCACCGCCGCCCTCGTGCACAGCAACAGCATGAGCACTAACGTCCGCGTCAGCGCAGGACTCCCCCTCGCAGATCGCGAACCACTCATGGAGTGGGCCGCCCACGTCCTCGGTCCCGGTCTCCGCCCGGTCGGACCACTACCCCGCGTCACCACCAAGATCTACACCGGGCTCGGTAGACCGGCCGACCACACCGCGCGGGCGACCACCATCCCGGCCGCAGTCGTGGACGTGGTCGGTGGCCGCCTCGACGTCGAACTGTTCACCGACACCACCATCGCCACGGCCCACGCACTCCAGGCGCTCTCGACCCGGCTCGGCACACCCCTGCCCGAGCCCGGTCAACTCGGCGAGAAGACCCAGCTCATCGAGGTCGGACCACTCACCCTCGGAATCCGACGACCGTCCGCGACCATCGCCCACAGCCTCGACCGCGGAGCCGGATCCGCGCAGCGTTCAGCCGCCGCGGCGGCGGGAGAACGCATCACCACCATCACCGCCGAGCTCCCCAGAGCCGAACACCCGACCGTCGCCGTCGTCGAGATCGGGCATCCCGACAGCTACCAGGGGGCACAGCGGGGCAACGACCCGATCTTCGCCGCCCGGCACGGCCTCGCCCTGACCGGGCGCCTCAGCCAGTTCGTCACACCCGTGACGGAGGCACCTCCGTCGTCGCGCCGTCGAGACGACAAGGAGACCTCGGACCCGAACCGGGAGCGCTACGTCTCCGCGATCGACGAGATCTTCCGACACCTGGCGGTCCGACCTGAGCCACTTCCGCAACCTCGCCCGGACACGATCCCCGAGCGCCCCGCGATGCTCGCCGTCTGGCTCATCAACACCAACAGGGGCCGTACCTGGGGAGTCCGCCGAACCGTGCCGGTCGCCGTTCTGATCGACCCGACCGGGCAACACGTTCAGGTCCACGCACCCGACGTCGGGTGGCAGCCCTGGCACACCGGCATGCTCGCGCTCGCCGAGCGGTACACGACCGCACCGAACCAGACCGCCGACGGCATCACCGCATTCATCCGGCAGACCGTCGACGAAACCGCTGGTGCCTATCCCGACACGCTCCTGCTGACCCACGCACAGAACCTCCGCCGCAGCTGGCCCGCCATCAGCAACACCAAGATCACGGTCGACACGCTGACCTTCGGCCACGACCGCCGCCCGATAACCGACTTCCCAGGCCTCCGGCACGTCCGCATTCGCACCGACGACGAACACGAGACCCCCGAATGCTTCGGCGTCGCCGACACCACCAGCGGCCAGCCGACCGGGCTGTGGCGATACCGCAACGAACGCCTCTACGGCAGCACCGGCACGAAACCGAGCACCGCGGCCAGCGCCCTCAAGGGAGTCTCGAAGATCACGTCGACCGAGCACAGGGACAAGACCACCGCCCCTCGGCCGACGACCCAGGTTTGGAATCAGCAATTCATCGAGATCTTCGCCGCCGGCCTACAACCTGGCGACAATCCGGACTATTGGGCAGCGGTAGCACATGAGCTGCGATGGGCCGCACCGTACTCGAAGGTCACTACCGTGCTGCCGTGGCCCCTCCACCTCGCCAAACAGGCCGAGGAATACCTTCTGCCAGCAAACCTTCCGACCACGCCATGACACCGTCAGCCCACCTCGACCTCAGCGCTCACCAGAGAGTGGAATGAAAGCGACGCCTGTTGAGGTCGCCCATGCCTCCAGGCTCCGGTGATTCGCCACGGGCCAGGCAGAACTCCGAATCGCCCCGTCCGGGGCCAACTGCTCCGCCTCGGCCAACCCGAAGTGTTGCAGGACCGCCGACGCGAGCGCACCCACGTGTGACAGCCTGCCCTGCATCGTCGTTGTCGCTTCCAGGCTTGCCGCCGTCGCGGCCGAGACCTGCCGATGCACTGCGCGGGTGTTCGCGAGCCGCTCGTCGTCGCGGCCGAACCGCCACCCTCCGAGTTCGAGAGCCTGGCGGTACTGCCCGTCCGCGCTCCCGGAGTCCACGAATCCGCCAACCATGGTAGCGGATCCCCACGCACCGAGTTGCCGCGCCGCCCACCGCAGACCGAGATCCCCGGTCATTATCAGGTCGTCGACGACCTGATCGCGGTTGAGTCTTCGCGGACTGGCCGCGTCGGAGGACGTCGTGGTGGCGACGAACGCCGCGCCGTTCAGGTACAACGCGGCGTAGCCGTCGTACGGAGCCGCCGGGTCCTGGTCGTCTCGGTAGCGGTTTCCAGTGAGCGTCACCCGTCCCGGGGCCGGGATAGCACGCCCTCCTATTCCAAGGGTGTGACCAAGGGGAGAACCATCGACGTTGAGGTACGCCCACTCGGTGATCGATCTGAGCGACGCGCCGTCGAGACGGGCTTCCATCACCGCATCCGGCACGATGGCGGAGAAGGTCCACAGTGCGTCGGAGTCCACGAGCGCATCGATCCCGTCAGCGAGCACCCTGTCACGGCGGGCGTCGATCTGGTCTTGGGCTGCGAAACGGCGGCGGTGTCGCTCCGACACCTCGGTCTCGGAAAGCCATGAGGTGCCCGCGCCGTGGCGCACCGGATAGCGCAGCGATTTGCGAGGGTCCCCCGGGTCGCTCAGAACAGCATGTGGGGCACGTGGGCTCGGCGCTATGACCACACCAAGGCAGAAGCCGCCACCGGCGACGGGAATCGGAACGAACGAGGTTTCGACCGGCGGCGACAGAAAATTCAGAGCAGCAGCGCGCAGCCGCTGCTCTTCACGCTCCGAGGATGTGTTAAATACCGGCGTGACTTCGGTCGCGACACCGTCGATCTCATCAATCCCGATCAGCAACAGCCCGCCCCGGTGGTTGGCCAGTGCGGCAACGTCCTTGCAGAACTCCAGCTCCTGCGTCCATCGCTCTGCGCGTGGACCGACGGTCTTGCGGTACGTCTCCTTCTTGAACTCAAGCTGCTCGCCCTCGGTAGCGCCGTTACTGACGAGCCCGAGCAAGCCCTCCTCCTGAGCCCCGCCCCGTCAAGCGGGCCACCCATCAACGACTCAAGATCAGGACTTCGCCATGCTGACACCCGATCAGCCTAGTCGTGCTCGACGCGGCCACAGATGCCTTGACCACCACCCCAGCGACCAGGACCACCTCTGGTCGGATGCCCTGTTCACCGTGGCCATCGCGGCGCCGGCCGCCTAACAGCCCGCAGTGGGGCACGAAGGTGTCGGCGTTCTCAGATGCCCGAACCGGCCGCAGCGGGGCATCGACGGCAGTCATCGACCGCCGACTACCGCACCGGCTCGGTGAATACCGCTTCGACCACGAGCATGCCGACATTGCACCGCAGGTCAGACCCGGTCCCATCCTTTGGTAATCCCGCCGGGGGCACCGCGCAGGTTCGAGTCCCGCCGGGGGCACCGCGCAGGTTCGAGTCCCGCCGGGGGCACCGCGCAGGTTC
>CAXTTN010000142.1:10167-15384 GCA_964247105.1 uncultured Pseudonocardia sp. | reverse complement strand
ACGTCGGCGTACACCGCGGCGTCCGAGAGCGCGTCGTGCAGCGCCCGGGCCAGCCCGATCGTGACGGCGTTGCGCGCATCGGGGCGGTTGAGCAGCACGTAGGCCGCGCCGCCGTGCACCCGCGTGAGGACGGGCGGCTCGGCGCTCACGAAGTCCACCCACGCACCTTGCCAGATCGGGAACGCGGGCGGCGGCAGCACCCGCGCGTTGTCGACAAGCCACCCCCTTCGCGGCCATCCGCCGTTCGCCGCCGGGCCTGCACAGCCGATAGGCGTAACGGTCGACCCGGAGGTGCGTGCCCCCGCTCGCGTCACCCTCATGCGCGTCGGGCGAGGAGCCTCCACAGCGCGAGCAGGCTGATCGTTCCGGTGATGGGCACACCCCACAACGGGATCAGGGCCATGGGCGTGTCGAGGAGGGTGCGCATCAGCGGGTCGGCGAGCAGCGTGAACGTGAGCCCGGTACCCACGGCCACGACGAAGTCACCGAAGCTGAAGACGTGGAACGCCAGGTAGGCCCGGACCCGGGCGCGTGCGGCGAGGCGCCGGGCCGCCAGGACGACGACGGGCGCGAGGAGCCCCGCGACGAGGTCGCCCCAGGCGGCGTTGGCCACGAACCGCGCAGGCAGCAGCCCGGCCGCGCCCACGGCGAAGAACGCGATCGCCGCCGGGACCCTCCAGGCGTTGAACCAGGTCAGGTGGGCGAGGTCGACATCCCGGACGATGCGCCGCATCCGGGGTGAGCGCGCCACCACCAGCAAGGGGACGGCGATGCCCGCGACGATCAGCGCGGGCAGCACGAGCAGCGGGATGCGGACGAGCCCACCCGTGAGGGACAGCGTCGCCACGGCGACACCCCAGACCGCCACGACGGCGGCCCACCGCCCCAGGACGGTCGCGTCGGAGCGGGACGAGGTCGCCGGGAACTCGGTAGCGGTCATGGTCGGAGCCTCCAGTCAGTTCAGTAATCCAACTAACCATCGGCCAGTCAGTTGGAAAAGTCAACCCACTCCGCGTAGCCTCGGGGACGTGACCGCCACCGGCCCCCGCGAATGCTCGATCGCGCGCAGCCTCACGGTCCTGGGAGAGCGCTGGTCGCTGCTGGTGCTCCGCGAGCTGGTGTTCGGGGTGCACCGCTTCGACGGGATCGCCCAGGCCACCGGCGCCCCTCGCGACCTGCTGACCAGGCGCCTGCGGACGCTCGAACAGGCCGGGCTCGTCGAGCGCCGCCGGTACAGCGAGCGGCCGCCGCGGTTCGAGTACCTGCTGACCGACCTGGGCCGCGATGCCGGTGACGTGCTGTTGACGCTGATGGGCTTCGGCGACCGGCACCTGTCCGAGCGCCCCCCGGTCCGGTGGCACCACGGCACCGGCGACGACCGGCACGAGTTCGATCCGGAGCTGGTGTGCCGGCACTGCGGGGAGCCCGCGGCCGTCGGCCTCCACGACCCGGTGGGACCGGGCGCGCCGGCGGAGCAGGTGCCCGCCTACCCGCGCACCAGCCGCGGCAGCAGCGCCGACGCCACCGCGATCATCACCGCCGCGGAGCCCGCGAGCACGCCGAAGTCGAGCAGCAGCCGGGCCGGGGTGCCGACCAGCATCCCGCGCAGCGCCTCCACCTCGTAGCTCAGCGGGTTGACGTGGTTCACCACCTGCAGCCAACCCGGCATCAGCTCCACCGGGTACAGCGCGTTGGACGCGAAGAAAAGCGGCATCGTGATCGCCTGCCCGATGCCCATCAGGCGGTCGCGAGAGAGCACCACACCGGCGATCGTGATCGACAGGCAGCAGAAGAACGCCGAGCCCAGCATCAGCGCGACGACCACGCCGAGCCAGTGCAGCGGGTTCGCCGACAGTGCCACGCCGAGCACCAGGGCCAGCACCAGCACGACCACGGCCTGCGCGACGGCCCGGATCCCGGCCGCGAACGCCTTGGCCGCCACCAGCGCGGCCCGGGGCGTCGGCGTGACCAGCAGCTTCGCCAGCACGCCCGCGTCGCGTTCCCAGATGATCTGGATGCCGTAGAAGATCGCGATGAACAGCGCGGACTGGGCCAGGATGCCCGGCGCGAGGTAGTCGAGGTAGGGCACGTTCCCGGTCGGGATGGCGTGCAGCTGGGTGAACACGTTGCCGAACACCACGAGCCACAGCGCGGGCTGCACGGCCCGGGTGAGCAGCTCGGACCGGTCGTGGCGCAGCTTCTGCAGCTCCACCAGGCACATCGTGCCGACCCGGGAGACGGCGGTGCGGGCCAGGCGCAGGACGCCCGGTTCGGTCGGATCAGCCGAGACGGCCTGCGGTGCGACGGGCAGCGCGGACATCGCGCATCCCTCCCCTCTCCTCGGCGGTCAGGGTGTTGCCGGTGTGGTGACGGAAGACGTCGTCGAGCGTGGCGTCGGGGCCGATGGCCTCGCGCAGCTCGCACGGTGTGCCCAGCGCGCGGATCCGGCCGCGGTGCAGGAGCGCGACGCGGTCGCAGTGCTCGTCGGCCTCCTGCATGGCGTGCGTGGTGACGAGCACGGTCATGCCGGTGGCGGCGCGGATCTCGTGGATGCGGGCCCACACGCCGTCGCGGGCCACCGGGTCCAGCCCGACGGTCGGCTCGTCGAGTATCAGCACCCGCGGCGCGCTGACCAGCGCCTGGGCCAGCTCCAGGCGGCGCACCATGCCGCCGGAGTAGGTCTTCACGGAACGGTCGGCCACCTCCAGCAGGTCGACGGCGTCGAGCACCGCGTCCACCTGCGCGGCGCGCTGCTTACGCGGGACGTCGAAGAGGCGGGCGAACAGCGCGACGTTCTCCCGGCCGGTGAGCGTGCCGTCGGCGGAGAGCTGCTGGGGCACGTAGCCGAGCAGCCGGCGCACCGAGGTGCGGCGCGTGGCGACGTCGAGGCCGAGCACCGTGATCGCGCCCGGCGGTGCCGGGAGCAGCGTGGTGATCATGCGGATGGTCGTGGTCTTGCCGGCGCCGTTGGGCCCGAGCAGCCCGAACACCTCGCCGGGCTCGACCTCCAGGTCGATGCCGTCGACGGCGACCGTCTCGCCGAACACCTGCCGCACCCCCGTGCAGCGCACCGCGGGAATCACCTCGCCACCTCCAGCTCGTCCAGCAGGCCGCGCAGCGCGGGCAGCGCCGCCCCCAGCGCCTCGACGTCGTGGGCCGGCAGCCGCTCCAGCGCGTCGCCGACGAGCCGGCTGCGCGCGCCGCGCCAGCGGGCCAGCCGCGCACCCGCGGCGTCGGTGAGCAGCAGCCGCGCCGCGCGCCGGTCGTCGGGATCGACCTCGCGGCGCAGCAGGCCGGTGTCGACGAGCTGGTTGACCAGCGTGCTCACGGTGTTGCCGGCCAGGTGCAGCGAGCGCGCGGCGGCGGCGATGCCGATCTTCGGCTCGGCCTCCACGATCTGCAGCAGCTCCACCTGCGCGCCGCGCAGCGGCGGGCCCGGGAGATCGGCCCGCAAACGGCGCCGGATCACCCGGCGCAGGCCGGTGACCAGTGCCATCAGCTCGTCGGCCGGCGCGGGGATCGGATCCACGCCGCCACGATACCTCTGACTACGAGGTATCGCGGGCCAGGCGGATCGCGAGCGTGGGGCAGGCGGCCACGGCGGTCCGGGCCTCGGCACGCAGCCCGCGCGGCACCTCGACGTCGGCCAGGATCGGGTAGCCCCACTCGTCGAGCCGGACGATCTCGGGCAGCAGCTCGGCGCACAGCCCGTGGCCCCGGCACAGGACGGGGTTCACCACGAGCCTGCTCACCCCCGGCTCCCCATCCAGGACGGCGCACCGGCCCAGCGGCACGGCCGCCCCTGCGCGTGCCGGGCGACGTCGGCCTCGAAGACCCGCAACGCCGACGCCGCGAGCCGCGCCGCGCCGTCGGGGTGGGCGCACGCGCCGCGGCCGGGGATCACCCCGAGCCGCCCGTGCAGGCGGCGCAGCACGGCTCCGGACCGGTCGCGGCCGTCGGCCAGCTCGGCGAGGTCCTCGGCGACGGCCGGCAGGCCGAACATGCACGGCCCGCACTGGCCCGCCGACTCGTCGGCCAGGTAGCGCAGCACGCGGGCCGTCTCGGCCACCCCGCAGGCCCGCTCGGGCAGGGCGACCAGCGCCGCCACGCCCCGCAGGCCGTCCTCGTAGGACAGTCGCAGGCCGGCGGCGTCGGGCAGGGCGAGCCAGCTGCCGCCGAGCCCCCCGAGCTGGACGGCCGCGAGCGGCTCGGCCGGTCCGCCGGCCAGCGCCAGCACGTCGCCCACGGGCGTCCCGAGGTCGATCTCGAAGACGCCGGGCGCCGCGACCGCCCCGCCGACGGTCAGCAGGGCCGTGCCCGGCGACTCCGGCGTCCCGGCCCCACGGAACCACTCGCTCCCGAACCGGGCGATCAGCGCCAGGTGCGCGAGCGTCTCCACGTTGTCGACGAGCGTCGGGCGGCCGTGGACCCCGCGCTCGGCCGGGCGCGGCGGCGTGACGGTCGGGCGGGCGTCGCCCGAGGTCAGGTACCGGACCAGCGACGACTCCTCGCTCGCGACGTAGCGCCGCGGCACCTCCACGATGCGGATCTCCAGCGGGTCGGCGCGGTCGCGCACCGCGATGCCCAGCGGGTGGACGAGCCGACTGCCCGCGTGCACGCAGAGCACGGCCTCGGTCGCGCCGACCGCGTGCGCGGCCAGCACGATCCCGTCGAGCACGAGGTGCGGGGCCAGCTCCAGGAGCACCCCGTCCTTTGCGCTCGCGGGATCGCCCTCGCACCCGTTCGCGACGACGACGGCGCGGCCGCGCCCGGCCGCGACCGCGCGCATCTTGCGGGCCGTCGGGAACCCGGCCCCGCCGCGTCCGCGCAGCCCGGCCGCGGCCACGTGGTCGACGAGGCGCTCCCGGCCGGACCGGCCCCGGTAGGCCGCGAGCGGGACCGGGCCGAGGCGGGCGCGGTGGTCTTCGGCGTCGCTCGCGCGCCCGGTCTCGGCCCACGCGGCGAGCAGCCGGACGACCTCCGGGGCCGCCGCCGGCGCGGTCACCGGTGCACCAGCTCGGCCGCCCGGCGGGCCGCCCGGTCGGGGTCGGGGGCCAGCAGCCGCCGCGCGACGGCGACCACCACGGCGAGCACGCAGAGGCCGTCGAGACCCAGCACCCACCAGAGCCCGCTGTCGGTGCCGCCGATGCCCCACCCGTGCACGAGCGCGACGGGCCACAGCGCGTAGCTCGCGAGGTGCACGGCCCGCCACGCCCG
>CAXTTN010000142.1:227-10157 GCA_964247105.1 uncultured Pseudonocardia sp. | reverse complement strand
AGGAGGCTCGTGGCCACCACGACGAGGATCAGGTCGAGCGCCACGGTGCCCAGGCCCAGCCAGAACGGGTGGTAGATCGACGCGAACGGCACCAGCGCGTCGAGCCAGCGGATCCCGGCGTACGGGTCGACGATCGCGGTGGCGACGTGCACCGCCAGGAACACCACCGTGATCAGCGAGAGGTTGCGGTGCACCGCGTGCAGCGCGAAGCGCGGCCAGCGCCCGGACGTCACCCGTCCCGAGTGCGACGCGCCGAGCACCACGGTGGCGGTGAGCAGCAGCAACGCCACCAACCCGGTGGCGCGGCCGGCGAACCAGAGCGCCATCTCAGCCTCCCCACCCCGCGGTCGTCGTGACCGCCGACGTGCTCCGTCCCGCGGAGGCGGCATCAGTGACCGCCGACGTGCTCCGTCCCGCGGAGGCGGCATCAGTGACCGTGCCGTCGTCGGCGACGAGGCGGGCGGGCAGCCGGCAGGCCTCCAGCCACGCCGGTGCGTGGTCGCCCATCACCACCGCGGCCGTCGACGCGGTGTTGGCGTCCACACAGGACGCGGCGGCGACCGTGACGGTGCGCCAGCGGCCGTCCGGGACGTCGCCGGTGCGCGGGTCGACGATGTGGTGCACGAGGCGCCCGGCCCGGCGCCAGGCGCGCCGGGCGGTGCCCGAGGTCGCCAGCCCGCCGCCCGTGATCTCGACGGTCTCGTCGGGGTCGGTGAGCGCGCGCTCGTGGTCGTCGCCGACGCCGACCAGCCAGCCGCCGGCCGGGGCCTCGCCCGCCGCGCGCACGTCGCCGCCGATGCTCACCAGCACGCCGCAGCCCAGCTCGTCGACGACGCGGCCGGCGACGCGGTCGACCGCCAGCGCCTTCGCCGTCGCGCCGAGGTCCAGGGCGATGCCGCGGGGCAGCACCACCTCGCGGCGCTGCGGGTCCCAGTTCACCCGCCACCAGCCGGGCGCCGGCCGGGCCGGACCGGCGGGCTCCGCCGTGTCGGGCGCGATCGCGGCCAGGTCGCGGTCGTAGCCCAGCGCGCACACCGCCCGTCCGACGGTCGGGTCGACCAGGCCGTTGGTGAGCTCCCCGGCCCGCAGCGCGACGGTCAGCGCCTGCGCCAGCACGGGCCCGACGGCGACCGCCGACCCCGGGTTGCGGTGCAGCCGCGAGATCTCCGAGTCCGCACGGAACCGGCTGCACGCGGCGTCGACGGCGGCCAGCTCGGCGAGCAGGATCTCCTCCGCGCGGTTCCGTGCGCCCGGCTCGGTCACCACGAGCAGCACCGTCGTGCCCCAGGCGCGCAGGGCCACCCGTGCCCCGCTCACGACGCCCCGGTCGCGACGTGCGGCCGCACGACGGAGGGAGCGGGTCGCGGCGGGGCGACGGGTGCGGCGGGTGCGGCGGTGTGGTGCCGGGCCGGGGACGGCCGGTGGCTCGCCTGCGGCACGGCCGTCGGCGGCGGGGCTGCCCCCGCCTCCGTGGCCTCCGCCTCCGTGGACCCCGCCTCCGTGGACCCGGCCTCCGTGGACCCGGCCACGGGCTGGACCTGCGCGAACAGGACACCGAACAGCGCGGCGAGCAGCCCGCCCGCGGCGCCGCTCCACGCCGTCGCCGCCCCGATCCGGCGGCGGGCCTCGTGGCGCCGCCGCACGGCGTGGATCTCGGACGCGTTCATCGTCTCGGGGGTCCTCTCGTCGGAACTTCGGTCGTCCCCGAGTGTCGGCGTCCCTTCTTGGGGATTCCTGAGTGCGCCCGGGGTTCAGCGGATCCACAGGTCCGTGCCGCACGATGACGCCCGTGACCGTGACCGACGTCGGACCGCCCCGCGTGCTGGTGGTGGAGGACGACCCCGAGCTGCAGGCGATGCTCGCGACCCTGCTCGGCGAGGACGGCTACCTCGTCGAGACCGCCTCCGACGGGCACCGCGGGCTGCACCTGGGCCTGACCCGCAGCTACGACGTGCTGCTGCTGGACCGCAGGCTGCCCGCGGTGGACGGCGTCGACCTGGTGGGACGCCTGCGCGGCCGCGGCGTGACGACCCCGGTGCTGATGCTGTCGGCGCTGTCCACCCCGTCGGACCGCGTGGCGGGCCTCGACGCGGGCGCGGAGGACTACCTGGGCAAGCCCTTCGACGTCGACGAGCTGCTCGCCCGGCTGCGCGCACTGCGCCGCCGCCACCTGGACACGGCCCGCTCGCTGCCGCTCGGCGACGGGCGGCTCGACCTCGACTCCCGGCTCGTGGTCACCGGCGACGACCGCGGCGACGTCCGGCTGTCGGACCGCGAGTGCGTGCTGCTGGCCACCCTCGCCGGGCGGCCCACGCAGGTCTACAGCCGCCACGACCTGGTCGCGATCGTGTTCCCGGAGGCCGGCAGCGAGATCGTCGTCGACACCTACGTGCACTACCTGCGGCGCAAGCTCGGGCGCGGCATCGTCGCGACCGTGCGCGGCCGGGGCTACCAGCTCGGCCGGTTGTGAGGAGGCCGGTGCGCACCGGCGACGCGGCGCTCGTCCGGCGCGCCGCGCTGCGGCTGGGCGTCCAGGCGGCGGTCGGGACGGCGCTGGTGGTGGCGCTGCTGGCCGGGGTGGCCGGGTTCGTGTTCGTGCAGGCCCGCGCGGCCGAGGACGCGGCCGACCTCGCCGCTGCCGTGGCCCGCACCGACGACGTGCAGGACCCCCCGGCCGGGATGTGGCTGGCGATGCGGGCCGCCGGCGGCGCGCTCGCGGCCACCCCGGGCCGTCCCGCCGGGCTGCCGCTGGCCGACGCCCTGGTGCGGGTCGGGGCGGGCGGGCCGACCGAGGTCACCGAGACCACGGTCGCCGGCCGGCACGTGCTCGTGCGCACCGAGCTGCGCACCTCGCCGTCGGGCGGGCGGACCGTCGTCCAGGCGGCGCTGGACCTCACCACCGACCGGCGGCAGGTCGCGACGCTGCTGGAGGCGTTGCTGGTCGGCGGGATCGTGGGCCTGGTCCTCGCCGCGGCCGCCGGCACCTGGCTGGCCCGGCGCGCCGTCCGCCCGCTGGAGTCGGCGCTGGTCCTGCAGCGGCGGTTCGTGGCCGACGCCGGCCACGAGCTGCGCACCCCGTTGACGCTGCTCAGCACGCGCGCGCAGCTGCTGCGCAGGCGGATCCGCTCGGGCGCGGGCCCCGAGGACCTGAGCGCGGCCGTCGACGGCGTGGTCGGCGACGCCGAACGCCTGGCCGGGATCCTCGACGACCTGCTGCTCGCGGCCGACCCGCGCGGCACGGCGCCCGCGGAGGAGGTCGACGTGGCCGCCGTGGCCGCGGACGTCGCCGCCGCGGTCACCGGCGACGTCGCGGTCTCCGCCGTGGCGGCGGGCGGCCCGGCGACCGTGCTGGGCTCGCCCGCGGGGCTGCGGCGCGCCCTGACCGCGCTCGCGGACAACGCCGTCCGCCACGCCGCGAGCGCGGTCGTCCTGTCCGTGTCCACCCCCGGACGGTGCGTGGTGGTGGAGGTCACCGACGACGGCCCCGGGATCTCCGCGGAGATGGTGCCGCGGCTGTTCGAGCGTTTCGCGTCCACCGGCGACGGGCACGGCGTCGGCCCCCGCCGCTACGGGCTCGGGTTGGCGCTGGTCAGCGACATCGTGAGCCGCCACGGCGGCTCGGTCACCGCGGCCAACGGGACGGGCGGGGGCGCCACGATCCGCGTCGAGCTGCCCCGCGCGGTTCCAAGAAAGCTCCCAGGAACGGCCGCCACGCTGAGCTGATGCCGACCTTCGTCAGTGATCTCCCGGTGCACGTCCTCGTGGTCCACGCGGTCGTCGTGCTGGTCCCGCTCGCCGTGCTCGGCACGATCGCGGTGGTCCTGTGGCCCGCGGCGCGCCGCCGCTACGGCTGGCTGGTGGTCGCCCTCGCCGCGGCCGCGGCCGTCAGCATCCCGCTGGCCACCTCCAGCGGCGAGGGCCTGGAACGCCGCCTGCCCCGCACCGCGCTGCTGCAGGCCCACACCCACCTCGGCGACGAGCTGCTCGTCTTCGTGGCCGGGATGCTGGTGGCGCTCGTCGGCGTCATGGTGGTGCACCAGCGCGGCGGCACGCTCGCCCGGCCGGAGGGGCCGGGCACCATGACCGCACCGCGCCTCCGCGGCCGGATCCGGCTGCTGGCCGGGGCGCTGGCCACGCTCGCCGTCGTGTTCGCGGTGGTGTCGGCCGTGCAGGTCTACCGGATCGGTGACTCCGGGGCGCGGGCCGCGTGGAGCGACGAGCAGTACGTCACGCCGGTGGGCCGGAACGGCTGAACGGAACCGGTACGGTCGGCGCATGCGCCCGGGTGACGAGCCGACGCGGCGGATCGGCCCGCCGAACAGCCTGACGCTGCGTCAGGCGCTCGCCCGCGGCCCGTTCGACGCCGCCGAGGTGACGCGGATCGGCATGGAGCTGGCCCAGGCGCTGGCGCTGGTGCACGAGCGGGGGCTGGCCCACGGCGACCTCACCTCGTCGAACGTGCTCCTGGAGGGGAACGGTCGGGCGCGCCCGACCGGGGGCGGGGGCCCCGCCGACCCCCCGGACGACGTGCTCGCACTGGCCCTCGTGCTGCTGGAGGCGCTCACCGGCCACCCGCCGGAGGGCCGCCCGCCCGCGGTGCCGGCCGGCACGCCGTCCCCGCTGCGGGAGGCGCTGCACGCGATGACCGTCACCGATCCCGCGCGCCGGCCGAGCGCCCGCGAGGTCGCGGGCACGCTGGCCGGGCCCGCCGAGCCGGTCGACCTGGGCAACAGCAGGCACGGCGCGGTGGTCGCGATCGGGGTGGCCGCGCTCCTGGCCCTGCTGATCGGGGTGGTCTTCGCCACCGGCAGCGCGGGGCGCGACAGCCCGGTCGCGGCGCCGGCGACGAGCGCCGCCACCGCGGCCGCACCCCGGACCACCACACCGCGCCCCACCACACCGCGCCCCACCACACCGGCGGCCCGCACCACGACGCCGGGCATCGCGCTCCCGAGCCTCCCGACCGCACTCCCCACGGCGCTCCCCACGGCGCTGCCGACCATCCCGCCCGACATCCAGAAGGACGCGAAGAGCCTCTGGGACCGGGTCAGGGAGTGGTGGTCGAGCCTGTTCTGAGCAGGTCGACCGCACCCAGCAGCCCCGCCAGGTAGGCCCGGGCCACCTCGCCGACCACCTCGTCGGGCGGCAGGAAGCCGGGATGGTGCAGCCCGGGGCCGCCCTCGTCGGTGCCGACGAAGAGCATCACCGACGGCAGCACGGTGGAGTAGTGCGAGAAGTCGTCGGCACCGCAGGACCGGAACGCGGCCGGCAACGCCCCGAGACCCGGCAGGTGGGCCGCGCTCGCCCGCGTGAGGGCCGGTTCGTTGATCAGGGCGGGCTCCCCCTCGACGACGGTCAGCGTCCCGGTGCAGCCGTAGGCCGCGGCGACGTGCTCGACGACGTCGCGAGCGGCCGCCAGCAGCCGGTCGCGGTCGGCCGGGGACAGCGCGCGCACGGTCCCGCGGGCCCGCGCCTCGGTCGGGATGATGTTGGGCGCGGATCCGGCGCGGATCTCCCCGACGGTGAGCACCGCGGCGTCGAGCGGGTCGATCCGGCGGGACACGAGATGGTGCAGCCCCACGACGACCTGGGCGACGGCGAGCACCGGATCGATGCCGCGGTGCGGGTAGGCGCCGTGGCCGCCGGCCCCGGTGACGAGGATCTCCAGTTCGTCGGCCGACGCGTTCACCGGCCCCGCGCTGGTGCCGACCGAGCCGCGCGGCAGCACCGGCTGGACGTGGGCGCCGATCATGGCGCGGACGTCGTGGACGGTGAAGGCTGGATCGGCGAGCACGTCCACCGCGCCCAGCGGGGCGGTCTCCTCGCGCGGCTGCAGCAGGACGACGACCCCCACCGGCAGCTCCACCCGCCGCACCGCCCGCGCCACGGCGACGACGGCGGCGCAGTGCACGTCGTGGCCGCAGGCGTGCATCACCTCCGAGGTGGACGCCCAGGTCACGCCGGTCTCCTCGCGCAGCGGCAGGCCGTCCAGCTCGGCGCGCAGCACCACGGCGGGACCGGTGGCCGGCCCGAACCGCAGCACCCGTCCCGTCCCGGCCACCCGGTCACCGGGGACGCCGATGGCCGCGGTCACCGCCTCGGCCGTGTCGTCCTCGTCGCCGGAGACGCGGGGATCGGCGTGCAGCTCGTGCCGCAGCGCTACGGCGTCCGGGAGCTCGGCGGCGACCAGGTCGGCAAGATGATCCACACCGGTACTGTGCACCAGGTCTTCAGGAGATCCACAGGACGGTGGGTCACACTCGGCCGATGCCGACCTTCATCAACGGTCTCCCGCTGCACCCGCTCGTCGTCCACGCGGCGGTGGTGCTGGTGCCGCTCGCCGTGCTGGGCACGATCGTCGCGGTCGTGTGGCCCGCGGCCCGGCGGCGCTACGGGAGCCTGGTCCTCGGCACCGCGTTCCTCGCGACCGTCTGCTCGATCCTGGCCGAGCAGTCCGGCGAGGGCCTCGAGCACGTCCTGCCCCGCAGCGCGGCGATCGAGGCGCACCAGGAGCTCGGCGACACGCTGAAGCTGCTGGCCGGCGGGCTGTTCGTCGTGTTCGGCGCCTACCTGTTCCTGCACCGGCGCGCGGCAGCGGCGGTGCGCCACGAGGGCCCCGGCACCGCCACCGCTCCCACCATGGCCGGCGGCACGCGGGTCGCGGCGGGCGTGCTCGCGGCGCTCACGATCGTGCTCGCGCTGGTGACGGCCGTGCAGGTGTACCGGATCGGCGACTCGGGCGCCCAGGCCGTGTGGGGCGGCCGGGTGTACACGGAACAGAGCCGGTAGCACTTCGGAGCCACACGGCTGTTGGAAGCCCCCTCGGGACCACCATTCGGCTCCGAAGTGCGGTCAGCCTGCGGTTACCTGTAGCTCAACCGCGCCGTCTACCGCCAGTACGCGCACGGTCGCACCGCCGCCGAGCTCGCCGCTCAGCAGCATCTTCGAGAGCTTCCGCTCCACCTCGCGGGCGACCGTGCGACGCAGCGGCCGGGCGCCCAGCTCGGGCTTGTGGCCGAGCCGGGCCAGCAGGTCGAGGGCGTCGTCGTCCACGTCGAGGCCGATGCCCTGGGCCCGCAGCCGCTCGCGCGTCTCGTCGAGCAGGGCCGCGGTGATGCGCCGCAGCTGCTCGGCGTCCAGCGCGGTGAACAGCACCACGTCGTCGATGCGGTTGAGGAACTCGGGCCGGAAGTGGCGGCGCACCTCGAACCGCACCACCTCGGGATCCGCGCCGGCCAGGATCTGCTCGGCGCCGAGGTTGCTCGTCATGATCACGATGGTGTGCCGGAAGTCGACGACCCGGCCGCGGGCGTCGGTGAGCCGCCCCGCGTCGAGCACCTGCAGCAGCGTGGCCGTGACCTCGGCGTGGGCCTTCTCGATCTCGTCGAGCAGCAGGACGGTGTAGGGGTCGCGGCGCACGGCCTCGGTGAGCTGGCCCGCCTCGTCGTAGCCGATGTGGCCGGGAGGCGCGCCGATCAGGCGGGTGACGGCCGAGCGATCGGCGTACTCGCTCATGTCGAGGCGCACCAGCCGCTCCGGCGAGCCGAACAGCGCCTCCGCCAGCGCGCGGGCCAGCTCGGTCTTGCCGACCCCGGTCGGGCCGAGGAACAGGAACGACCCGACGGGACGGCCCGGGTGCCCCAGCCCGGCGCGGCCGGCGCGCACGGCGTCGGCCACCGCCTCCACGGCCTCGTCCTGCCCGACGATGCGCCGGTGCAGGTGCTCCTCCAGGTGCAGGAGGCGGTCGCGGTCGGCCGCACCCAGCTCGGCGACGGGGATGCCGGTGCGCCGGGAGACGACCTGCGCGACGTGGTCGGCGGTGATCTCCGGCGGGCCGCCGCGCTTGGCCATGCTGATGGTCGACGCCGCGAGCTCGTCGATGGCGCGGGTCAGCTCCATCGCGCGCTCGAAGTCCTCGGCGTCGACCGCCACCTCGCGGGCCCGGTGCAGCTCCTCCACCGTGCGGTCGGCGCCCGCGTCCGGGGCGCGCATACCGGCCCGCGCCGCCGCCCGGTCGACCAGGTCGATGGCCTTGTCGGGCAGGAAGCGGTCGCGGACGTAGCGGTCCGACAGCGTGGCCGCGGCCCGCAGCGCGGCGTCGGAGATGCGGACGCCGTGGTGCTCCTCGTACTTGCGCCGCAGCCCGCGCAGGATCTCCACGGTCTCCTCGACGCTCGGCTCCGGCACGGTGACCGGCTCGAACCGGCGCTCCAGCGCGGGGTCCTTCTCGATGTGCTTGCGGTAGTCGGCGACGGTGGTGGCGCCGATCAGCCGCAGCTCACCGCGGGCCAGCATCGGCTTGAGGATGGTGCCCGCGTCCATCGGGGCGCCCTCGGCCGAGCCGGCCCCGATCAGCGCGTGCAGCTCGTCGACGAACACGATGACCTGCCGGCCGGCCGCCACGACCTCGCCGATCACGCCGGTGAGCCGCTCCTCGAACTCGCCGCGGTACTTGGTGCCGGCGACCATGCCGGCGAGGTCGAGAGCGACGATCCGCACGTCGCGGAGCACGGCGGGCACGTCGCCGTCGGCCACGCGCTGCGCGATGCCCTCGACGATCGCGGTCTTGCCGACGCCCGGGTCGCCCACGAGCACCGGGTTGTTCTTGGTGCGCCGGGCCAGCACCTCCAGCACCTGCTCGACGACGTCGTCGCGGCCGATCACCGGGTCGAGCCGGCCGGCGCGGGCGTCGGCGGTGAGGTCGCGGCCGAAGCGTTCGAGCCGGCGCCCGCCCGCGGGGGCCGGGCGGCCGAGGTCACCGAGCTGACCGTCCAGGCCGCCCAGCAGCTTGCCGACCAGGGACTCCAGCGGGCCGAACGGGTTCGGGTCATCGGGCATACCTCGATAGTGCCTCAGGAATCGCCGCTACGCCGTGAGCAGACCGGCCGGTGATCACGGGCAGAGGGTGGTTCGCGGTGATCCACGAGCGACCCTCTGCCCGTGATCAGCGCGGGTCAGGGGGCCGCGGGTGGGCCTGGCCGGCCGCGGCGAGGACGAGCCGCACCTCGTCGAGGACGCGGAAGGGCTTGAGCGCGGCCGTGCGGGGCAGGGTCGCGGTGAAACCGACCGGGTGGCGGCGCAGGCGGCGCACGATGCGGCGGGGCTTGCTGCGGATGCGGCTGCCGAGGTCGAGGACGTAGCGGCGGCGGACGTCGCGGGCGATCCGCTCGCCGCAGCGCAGGCAGCGGCTGGTCACCAGGAGCCGGCCCGCGTACGCGAGCTCGTGCTCGGTGGGGACGCCGCAGCGGACGCACCGCAACTCGGTGCGGGTCAGCTCGGCCATCGTCGGCCCTCCATCAGTTCAGGTGGTGACCGGTGCGGGCCAGCACCTGCTCCGCCATCAGCAGGTCGTGCGCGTAGGTGATCTTGAAGTTGCGCTCGTCGCCCGGGACCCACCGGATCGGCAGGTCGGCGGCGAAACGCTCCATGCAGGACGCCGTGTCGGTGCCCGCGAAGCCGCGGCGGGAGGCCTCCTCGTATGCGGCCAGCAGCGGCGCGGCCCG
Source organism: uncultured Pseudonocardia sp. (assembly GCA_964247105.1). Taxonomy (GTDB): domain Bacteria; phylum Actinomycetota; class Actinomycetes; order Mycobacteriales; family Pseudonocardiaceae; genus Pseudonocardia. Next base: position 654 of record CAXTTN010000142.1, on the reverse strand, counting down.
GAACCCCTGCGGCGTCTGGACGGCGACCAGCCCGTCGGGCGCCGGGCCGTCCAGCCTGGTGCCGTCGGGCCCGGCGCGGGCGAGGTCGTCACGGGCCAGCCCCGGCACGGCACCGCCGCCGTCGCGGGCGGTGCGCAGGACGGCGGCCGCCAGGCGGCGGGCCAGGAGCGGGCGCGCGCCGTCGTGGATGAGCACGGCGTCGACCTCGCCCGCCCCGATCCGCGACGCCAGCACGCGCAGCCCGGCCAGCTCGGACTCCTGCCGTGTCGCGCCCCCCGTGACGATCTCGACGCCGTCGTGCTCCACCTCGCGGTCGACCACCCAGTCGACGAGCGCGCGGTCCTCGGCCCGGATCACGAGCACGACCGGCCCGACCTCCCGCATGCCCGCGAGCGCGTTGAGCGACCAGGAGATCACCGAGCGGCCC
>CAXTTN010000142.1:0-217 GCA_964247105.1 uncultured Pseudonocardia sp. | reverse complement strand
CGGCAGGTAGACCTTGTTGCGCTCGGCCCCCACCCGGGACCCGCTGCCCCCGGCGAGCACGATCGCCGCCGCCCGCCCGTCGCGCATGTGATCAGTCCACCCGGTCCGGCCCGGCCCGTCAACGCAGGCCCGTCCATGCACGCCGTCAACGGAGCACGGACGGGTCGGCGCCGTCGGCCACGCGGTGGTCGACCGACAGCCCGGCCCGGCAGCGCAG
>CAXTTN010000141.1:0-15604 GCA_964247105.1 uncultured Pseudonocardia sp. | reverse complement strand
CGGGGTGATCTCCGAGGGCAGGCCGCTGCGCGGCGCCCGCGGCTACGTCGGAGAGCTCGGTCATCTCGTGGTGCGGCCCGGCGGACGGTCGTGCTACTGCGGGTCGCGGGGCTGCTGGGAGACCGAGGTCGGCGAGGCGGCGATGTGCCGGGCGCTGGGCCTGCCCGGGTCCACCGCGCGTGGGGTGGTGGTGGCCGAGCTGCGGTCGCTGGCCACGGCGCCGCTGCCCGGGCCGCTCGACGAGTTCACCGAATGGCTCGCGACCGGGCTGGTGACGGTGGTGAACATGATGGCGCCCGAGCTGGTGGTGCTCGGGGACCTGTTCACCGCCCTGCCGCCGGCGGTGGTGGCGCACGTGCGCGGGCTCGTGCACCAGCGCAGCCTGGTGAGCCGCGCCGTCGGCGGCACGCGGATCGAGATCAGCCCGCTCGGTCGCGACGCCAAGCTGGTCGGCGCGGCGGAGCTCGCCTTCGAGCCGGTGCTGGGCGCCGTATGACCGGCGTCGTGCGCGGGGAGCCGACCCGGCCGGATGCGCCGCGCGCCGAGCGTGGTCCCTACCGGTCGCCCGGGCCCGCGGGCTCCGGCGCGACGGCTGCCTGATCCGCTGCGGCACGCGGACGGCGACCGGCACGCCGGTGGGCCGCCAGGAAGGCGAGCAGCCCGGCTGCGCTCCAGGCCGCCAGCACGAGATACGGGACGGGGGTGCCGGCCGCGTCCGGGAACGCGGACGCGTTCTGCAGCGCGCGCACCGCGGCGCCGGGGGGAAGGTACTCGGCCACCTGGCGCAGGCCCGTGGGCAGGAACGCGACGGGGATCGCGCCGCCGCTGGTGGCGTTGCCGAGCGTCAGCATCCCGAGGGTGGCGACGAGCACACCCGCGTCGCCGAGCGCGGCGGTGGCGGCCTGCGTCACCGCGGCCACCGCCGCGACCAGCAGCGTCAGCACGGCCGCGACCAGCAGGAACGGGGCCGGTTCCGCACCGGTGAGCGGCCCGGCCACCAGCGCTCCGAGAACGCCGGCGACCGGGGCGACGACCGCGGTCTGGGCCACCCGGAGCCGCGCCGGCAGCGCCCCGCCGTAGAGGTGGCTGGTCTGGCCGAAGACGAACGCGGCCAGCACCATGCCGAAGGTCAGGTAGAAGCCCGCCAGACCGCGGGGGTCGGCGGCCGGCAGCGGGGCGAGATCGCGGACCTGCGCCACGCCGGCGCGGGCGAACACCGCGGTGACCGCCTGCACCGTCGCCTGGCCGCCGGCCCCGGCGACGAGCAGCGTGCGGTCGGCCGGCAGGTACGCACCCACGACGGAGCGGTGCCGGACCGCCGCCGTGGCCGCGTCCGGCCCGGCCACCGGCACGAGGGTCACCACGCCGCTCGGCAGCGCGGCCTGCAGAGCGGTCACCGCGGCCGGCGGCGCGGCGATCGCGACCCTCAGGTCGTGCGGTGCGGGCTTCAGCAGGAGCAGCAGGTAGGTGCCGACGAACGTGACCACCACGAGCAGGCCGACCGCGACGGGTTGGACGAGCGCTCGGCGGCGGTTCACGGCAACAACCCTTCACGGCGGGGGAACGACGGGTGGTCCCGGACGGCGGCCTCGATCGCGGCCATCGCGGCGAGAACGGCGTGGTCGCGGCCCGGGCGGCCGATGACCTGCACGCCGATCGGGAGCCCGACGCTGCCCTCGTCCGCGGCGGCCAGCGCGGCGATGCCCCGGTCGCGGCTGGGCGGCCGCCCGCCGTCCTCGCCGGGGGCGACGGTGGTGACCGGGACGACGCCCGCGGGGTAGCCGAGGAGGTTGACGAGCATCGCGAAGAGCCCGCCCGGTCCGGAGTAGACACCGGTGCCGTGCGGCAGCGCGGGGGCGGCGTGGACCGGGCTCACCACCAGGTCCACGCCCGCGGCGTCGAGCTCGGCCGCGACGCGCCTGCGGTAGGCCTGTGCGGCGTCGACGAGCCGCCAGTAGTCGTCGGCGTGGTGGCGGCCGGCGTGCGCCACGGTGGGCAGCGCGGAGTGCTGTCCCAGCCGGGCCAGCGCCGCCCGGGCCGCCACGCCGGCGAGCCGGCCGGCGCCGATGCCGCGGTAGAAGGTGCGGATCTCGGCGGCGACCGGGTCGCGGCCGACGGTCCGACGGACGCCCCGGCCCTGGTCGGCGCCCATGATCCCGAACACGAGGCCGAGCGCTGCGGGCACGTCGGGCGGGTTCCAGTCCCGCCGCCGGGCCCCCGCCGCGACCAGTGCGCCCGCCGCCTCGCCGACGGCGCGCGCGACCGCGGAACCGGCCCGCACGACGCTGTCGCCGCCGGCCGCCGACTCCGTCCAGGTGGCGACGCCGAGACCGGCCGGCCCGGCGGGGCCGACCGGCCCGGCGAGCGGGTCGCCGTCCGGCGTGGCGGTGCCGGTGAGCACCGACACCGCCAGCGCGATGTCGGCGACGTCGCCCGCGATCGGCCCGATCTGGCTGGCGATCGCCTGCTGACCGGGAGGGATGCTGCCGCGCTGGTGGTCGGGCGTGCGCCCGGCCGTCGGCTTGAACGCCGCCAGCCCGGTGAACGCCGCTGGGATCCGGACGCTGCCGAGGATGTCCGAGCCGATGCCCAGGGCGGAGCCGCCGGCGGCGATGATCGCGGCCTCGCCGCCGCTGCTGCCGCCCGGGGTCCGGTCGAGCGCCCACGGGTTGGAGGTTCGCCCGAACACCGGGTTGACGCTCTCGTAGGCGATGAGCAGCTGGGCCACGTTCGTCTTCCCCAGCACGATCGCGCCCGCCGCCCGCAGCCGCGCGACATACGGGTCGTCGGCGTCGGCGACAGGGGTGCGCCGGCCCGGCAACCCGAAGGTCGACGCGGTGCCGCCCAGATCGAGCGACTCCTTGACCGTGACGGGCACCCCGTGCAGCGGGCCGGTGGGCTCACCGCTCGCGTCGGCCCGGTCGGCCTCGGCGAGCGCCGCGTCGAACCGGCGCGCGACGACGGCGTTGAGCACGCCGTCGACCTGCTCGATCCGCGCGATGTGGTCGGCCACCACCTCGCGGGCGGAGACCGTGCCGTCCGCGATCCGGGCGGCCAGCTCGTGGGCGGGCCGCCCGGCCCAGCGCCGTGTCGCGGAGAGGGTCACGGTGTCCTCCAGGTGAGGGGGTAGTCGTTGCCCGGCCACCAGTCCGGGCGGCCGGCCGGGGTGAGGTCGAGCAGGTTCCACACCGGCGAGAGCGCGTCGATGCCGCGGCCCCCGTCGAGGAGCTCGGGCTGCCCGTGCCAGAACAGCCGCACCCGCCCGGCCTCGGGGGCCCGGGTGAACACGCTGACGCCCGGCATCTGCGACGTGCCGTCCTCCGACGCGAAGCCGAGGTCCCGGCCCAGCGTCGTGCCCGCCGCCGACACCAGCCGCAACCGGTCCCAGCCCCGCGCCCGGCCCCACGCCCGCAACTGCGGGAGCGGAGCCGGCGCGGTGACGGCGAGCGAGACGTGCCGGGCCAGGTGCGCCGCCACGCCGTTGAGCCCGTCGAGCCACATGCTGCACATCGGGCACGCCCCGTCGGACCAGAACATCAGGTGGTAGACGACGAGGACGTCGTGCTCCGCCGCGAGCAGGTCGATCAGGTCGACCGGTTCCGGCCACCCGTTCGCGGCACCCTCGGCCAGTCCGTAGGCCGGCATCACCGGGCCCGGCGGGAGCCCGCGGCGCGGCGCGGCGACCCGTTCGGTGTGGTCGCGCAGCTCGGTCTCCGCGCGCAGCAGCGCGGCCCTGGCCTCCCGGTAGCGGTCGCTGTCCACCCCGGGCAGGCCGCGCTGCGGTACGTCGTCCGTCATCGCCCGTCCCGATCAGTGCGGCGCGTCGACCAGCGGACGCTCGGTCTCCAGCAGCGTCTTGAGGCCCGACAGGATGGCCACCCAGCCGATCTCCAGGTGGGCGGCGGCCTCGGTGGCGGGCAGGCCCTCGTGCACGAGCGACAGGAACGTCACGCCCGGCATCGGCATGAACGGCTCGACGATCGAGAACGTGACCGTCGACTCCGGCAGCTCGGCGACGTCGGGGGCCCACGCGCCGTTGAAGCTGGTGGTGAGGCTCGTGCCGGGCTCGAGGGCCAGCACCTTCCCGGTGATCACGTCGTGCCCGCCCGCGGTGTAGCGGTAGGGCCGGCCCACCTCGAGCTCGAACTGCGCCTCGAAGCCGATGTAGTAGGCCGGAGTGATCTTGCCGTTGGTCAGCGCGTCCCAGACCTGCTCGGGCGTGGCCTTGATCGCGATCTGGATCTTCTGGGTGGTCATCGTGTGCTCCTCGGTTCTCCGGAGCGGCCCCGTCCGGGCCGCACCGGGGAGACGCGCCGGCGGGAGCGTTTCGACACCTCCGGAACGAGATCCAGATCACAGCCGGGAGGATGTCGAAACGCGGGTCCGTCCGCGTCAGCCCGGGAAGGGCCCACGACGAGAGGGAGACGCCGGATGCACTACATGATCATGGCCATGGAGACGCCCGACGAGTTCGCCGCGCGGGAGGATCCGGAGCAGGCGCAGGAGTACTGGGCGGGTTGGTCGGGCTACATCGCGGCGCTCACCGAGAGCGGCGTGCTCACCGGGGCCGGCGGCCTGGCGCTTCCCGGCACCGCCACCACCGTCCGGGTCGCCGACGGCAGGCGCATCGTCCAGGACGGGCCGTTCGCGGACACGAAGGAGCAGCTCGGCGGCTACTTCGTGATCGATGTCCCGGACCTCGACCACGCCCTGGAGTGGGCGGCGCGGTGCCCGTCGGCGTCCGGGGGCGGGGTGGAGGTCCGGCCACTGCTGCCGCCGCCCGCCGGGTGAGCGCGGCCGAGGTCGACCGGGTCGCGCGGGCCTCCTACGGCAAGCTGCTCGCCGTTCTCGCGTCCGGCACCCGTGATCTCGCGGCGGCGGAGGACGCCCTCGCCGAGGCGTTCCTCGCCGCCGTCCGCACCTGGCCCGAGCGCGGCGTGCCCGAGCACCCGGAGGCGTGGCTGCTCACGGCGGCGCGCCGGACGCTCGTCGACGCCGCGCGCCGCCGCGACGTCGCGACGCGGGCGCTGCCGGCGCTCGCGCGGCTCGTCGACGTCCCCGACCCCGACCCGCCGGAGCCGTCGTCGGCGATCCCGGACGGCCGGCTGGAGCTGCTGTTCACCTGTGCTCACCCGGCCATCGCCGTGGGCGTGCGGAGCCCGCTGATGCTGCAGGCCGTGCTCGGGCTGGACGCCGCCCGCATCGCGTCGGCGTTCCTGGTCTCGCCCGCGTCGATGGGGCAGCGGCTGGTGCGGGCCAAGGCGAAGATCAAGGAGGCGGGGATCCCGTTCGCGGTGCCCGGTCCCGAGCAGCTGCCCGAGCGGCTGGAGTCCGTCCTCGACGCCGTCTACGCCGCGTACGGCACCGGCTGGGACGACCCCACCGGCCGTGACGCCCGCCGCCACGGCCTCACCCGCGAGGCCGTCCGGCTGGCCCGGATCGTCGCCGAGCTCCTGCCCGAGCAGGCCGAGGCCCACGGCCTGCTCGCCACCCTGCTGCACAGCGAGGCCCGTGAGGGCGCGCGGCGCGGCCCGGACGGCGCGTTCGTCCCGCTCGACGAGCAGGACGCCCGGCGCTGGGCGCCGGCGATGATGGCCGAGGCGGAGCGGCACCTCGCGCTCGCCTACGCGGCCGTGCCGCGCGATCCCGGGCCCTACCAGCTCCAGGCCGCGATCCAGTCGATGCACAACCGGCGGGCCGTCACGGGGTTCACCGACTGGGCGGCGGTGTCGGGCCTCTACGACCGGCTCGTCCGCCTGACGCCGTCGGTCGGGGCGCTCGTGGCCCGCGCCGCCGCCGCCATGCAGGGCGGCGACCCCGCCGCGGCACTCGCGCTGCTCGACGCCCTCGACCCGGAGCGGGTGGCGGGCTACCAGCCGTACTGGGTCGTGCGGGCGCACTGCCTGCACCGCGCCGGGAAGGGACCGGAGGCTCAGCGGGCCGGCGCCGTCGCGCTCGGCCTCACCGAGGACCCGGCCCTGCGCACGCACCTGCACGCGACGTTCACCAGCTGGCCCCCCTGACCCCCGCGAGTCGACCTTCTCGACACGCCGTGATCGCCGATCGGATCGGCCATCACGGCGTGTCCGTTTCGTCGACTCGCGGGGGGTGGTGGGATGGGGCCGTGGATCTGCGGATCAGGGGACGGCGGGCGGCGGTGGCCGCGGCGAGCGGCGGGCTGGGCTTCGCGAGCGCGGCGGCGCTGGCGGCGGAGGGCGTGGAGGTCACGATCTGCGGCTCCGACGAGTGGCGCGCGAGGGAGGCGGCCGGGCGGATCGGAGCGGCGTACGTCGTCGCGGACCTGACCCGGCCCGAGGAGGCCACCCGCTTCGTCGAGGAGGCCGGCCCGGTCGACATCCTCGTCACCAACGGGCCCGGGCCCGCGCCCGGCACGGCGCTCGACACGCCCGCCGGCGCCTACCCGGCGGCGCTCGACCGCAGCCTGCTCTCGGTCGTGCACATGTGCCTCGCCGCCGTGCCCGGCATGCGCGCGGCGGGCTGGGGGCGGATCGTCGCGATCACGTCGCTGGGTGTCCGCCAGCCGTACCCGAACCTCGTGCTCTCCAACACCGCACGGGCGGGCGCCACCGGGTTCCTGCGCACGCTCGCCACGGAGGTGGCGGCCGACGGCGTCACCGTCAACTCGGTGCTGCCCGGGTTCCACGCCACCGACCGCGTGACCCGCACGTACGGTGACGCGGGACCGCCGCTCGACAGCGTCCCGGCGCGCCGGATCGGCGCCGCGGCCGACTTCGGGGCCGTGGTCGCGTTCCTCTGCTCGGAGCAGGCCGGCTACCTGACCGGAACGGCGGTTCCCGTCGACGGAGGGGCCTACCAGGCGCTGCTCTGATGAGCGTAACGTCGCCGCCGACCCGCGGGAGCCCACGATCCGAGGCTGAGAGGGCGGCAGGCCGGCCGTCGACCGTTCGAACCTGACCCGGTTAGCACCGGCGTAGGGAGGAATGTCGTGACCGGCATACCCAGGCGATCCGTCCTCGCCGCGCTCGCCGCGGCCCCGCTGCTGGCCGCGTGCGGCGCGGCGGGCAGCACGGCGCAGACCGTCCGCATCGCGCTGGACTGGACGCCCAACACCAACCACACCGGCCTCTACGTGGCGCAGCAGCAGGGCTGGTTCCGTGACGCGGGCCTCGACGTGCAGTTCCTGCCGTACAACAGCGCGTCGCCGGACACGCTCGTGTCGTCCGGGTCGGCCGAGTTCGGCATCTCGTTCCAGGACTCGTTCACCTACTCGAAGGCCGCGGGTGCGGACATCACGTCGGTGATGGCGATCCTGCAGCACTGGGGCACCGAGATCGGCGTCAAGGCCGGGCGGCCCGACATCCGCACGCCCAAGGACCTCGACGGCACGATCTACGGCGGCTTCGGCGCGGCGTACGAGGTGCCGAAGATGCAGGCGGTGATCCGCGCCGCGGGCGGGAAGGGTGACTTCCGGACGGTCGTGCTGGGCACCTCGGCGTACGAGGCGCTCTACGCCGGGCAGGTCGACTTCACCGAGCCGTTCGTGGCGTGGGAGGGCATCGAGGCGCAGCTGCGCGGCGAGCCGTTCCGCACGTTCGCCTACGCTGACTACGGCTTCCCCGACGCCTACAACGTGCTGCTCATCGGCAACTCGCCCTGGCTCGCCGCCCACCCGGACCAGGCCGCCGCGTTCGTGCGCGCCGCGCAGCGCGGTTACCAGCTCGCCGCCGACGACCCGGGCAAGGCCGCGCAGCTGCTGATGGACGCCAACCCCGGCACGTTCACCGAGCCGGAGCTCGTCACGCGCAGCCAGGACATGCTCGCGGCGACGCTGCTCAAGGACGCGGCGGGGAAGGTCGGGACGCAGACGGCGTCGACGTGGGACGGGTACTCGGGTTTCGTGTTCGGCACCGGGACGCTGGCCGGGCCCGACGGGAAGCCGCTGACGGCCCGTCCGGACTTCTCGACGTGGTTCACCGACCGCTACCTCGCGACATGACCGCCGACATGATCTTTCCCGCGGAGGCGGCACGGTGACCGTGCTGATGCGGCGAACACCCCGTGTCGAGAAGGTCGACTCGCGCGGGGGGGTGGGGGTGGCCCGGCGGGTGGGGCCGCCGCTGGTGATCGTCGCGCTCGTGGTGGCCTTCTGGCAGTGGTACGTCGTCGCGTACGACGTGCGCCCGCAGGTGCTGCCCTCCCCGCTGCGGGTGGTGCAGCAGGGGTGGGCCTACCGGGAGCAGCTGTGGGCCAACACGCTGCCCACGCTCCAGGTGACCGCGGCCGGGTTCGCGGCGTCGCTGCTGCTCGGGTGGGTGCTCGCGGTGGCCGTCGACTTCTCGCCGTGGTTGAAGCGGGCGCTCACGCCGTTGCTGGTGGTGTCGCAGACGCTGCCGATCGTCGCCGTCGCCCCGCTGCTGATCATCTGGTTCGGGTTCGGGCTGTTCCCCAAGGTCGTGGTGATCGCGCTGGTGACGTTCTTCCCGATCGCCGTCGGTCTGATCGAGGGGTTCGCCGCCACCGACCGCCAGGCCACCGACCTGCTCCGAAGCATGGGTGCGTCGCGCTGGCAGCAGTTCCGGTACGTCCGGCTGCCGGGCGCGCTGCCCCGCTTCTTCACCGCGTTGCGGATCGGCGTGACCTACGCCGTGACGGGTGCGATCTTCGCGGAGTACGTCGGCGCCACGGCCGGGCTCGGCATCTTCATGAGCGTCCAGAAGAACTCGTTCCGCACCGATCTCGTGCTCGCGGCGGTGGTGGTGACCGCGGTGCTGTCGGTGGGGCTGTTCGCGGTCACCCACCTGATCGAGCGCACTCTCGTCCCGTGGCACGTCCGCCGCCCCTAGGTCGGCAGCGCGCAGACCCTCGCAGTAGTGGACCCGACTCCCGACGAGCATGTCCACCATCTCCTGGGACACGGTCGCGAACGAGGAGGCGGGCCGAAGGCGTAGGCCATGCCGAGGTACGTGGAGCAACGGGGGCCACGCCCCGACGTGGATCTGCTCCTCCAGCCGGTCCATCGCGAACTTCGTCAGTGGCTGCAGGTGCTCCCAGCAGCACAACGCACCCGCGGCTCACCCGATCGGGCGGGAGCTCCGAGCGGTCCGACGCGGCGACGGCAGGCAGGGACGGCGGGAACGGGCCGTCGGACGTGACAGGGGACGCGGCCATGCACGTGATCACGTCACGTGCGTGGTCACGCTGGTGCCGACGACCGCCCACCGCCGGAGGTCTGCACTCCCTGTCGCGCGACCTCCAGGGCCTTTCCCGTCAGGCCGCCACCGATGCGGTGAGCGCGAATCGCTCGGGGGTGTGCACGTTCTCCAGGTCCTCGATGATCGCGGCCGTGTCGGGGTGGTCGCGGCCCAGCAGCATCGCCGAATCGTTGATCGCGCGCTCGAACTGGGCGATCGCGTCGTCGGGCCGCTCCAGGTGGGCCAGGCAGGCGGCCACTCCGGTGCGCAGCGCGATGGTGTGGGTGTGGCGCGGGCCCAGCGACTGCTCGGCGTCGTTGAGGGCGGCGCGCAACAGCGTGGCCGCCGATTCGACGTCGCCCGTGGCGGCCCTGGCGAGCGCCATGCCCATCCGCGAGGTGAGCGTGTCCGGGTGGCTCGGGCCCAGGGTGCGGCGGCGTTCGGCGGTGACGGTGCCGGCCAGCTCCAGCGCGTCGTCGGTGCGTCCGGCCAGCCGGTACGTGGTGGCCAGCGCCTCGGCGGCGGTCAGGGTGCGCGGATCCTCCTCGCCGAAGGCGCGGGTTCGCGCGGCGCGGTTCTCCTCCAGCAGCGCGATGCCCTCGCGCCAGCGGCGGGCCTGGACGAGCGCGACGCCGAGGTTGCCGGCGACCGTCAGCGTGTCCGCGTGGGAGGTGCCCAGCCGATCCCCGCAGCCCGCGTACGCCTCCTCCAGGAGCGGCACGGCCAGGTCGGGGCGATCCTCGGCCAGGTGGGTGGCCGCCTTGGTGTTGAGCTCGGCGAGCGGTTGCAGCGCGGCGACGCGGGCGACATCACCCGCCGTGCGGTCCTCGGACTTCGACCACCACGCCATCCCCGACCTCCAGTATTCGCCATTGCTCGGGGAAAAGTACCCTGTGGATGTTCATTCGTCTCTGCTCTCCGGGAATTCCTCCGGCGTATTTGCGCCATTCCTCACGCCGGGTGTCCGTCCAATGACCACGGGTGTAGCGTCGAGATGCGCGGAGCGTGGCGGGAGGTCCATTGTGTCCGGTCGACCACCGCTGATCACCGGCGCCGCGCCGTCCTTTCACGACGAGCAGGCCCGCCGTCGCCGGACCTATGTGGTGATCATGGTCATACACCTGGTCGGGTTCGCCGTGTCGTACCCGCTCTACCTGTGGCAGCCCTGGGCCGGCGCGGTGATGGTGCTGCTGACCGGGCTGCTGCCGTGGGTGGCGGTGATCATGGCCAACGGCTCGCCGCGCAGGCGCCCGCCGGAGGGACGGGTCAGGCGCCCGGGTCGGTAGCGCCCGGGTCGCCGGTCCCGGGGTCCGTGGTGGCCGGCGCGGTCGCGGCGCGCTGCGCCAGCTCCTCGACGGGGACGTCGCCCATGTAGTGCAGGACGACGGCCCGGCGCTGGCTGCGCGGGAGCCGCTGGGGGGCGGCGATCACCACGCCCACGTTCCCGGGCCGCCGCATCATCATTTCTGGTGACGCCGCGGGAATCCTGCTAACCCCGCTGCGCGCGGTGGCGAAGACGGAGCATGACCGCCATCACCCCGGGCCGCGCCGCCGCGCCGGGCCCCACCCTGATCGCCTCTCCGTGGGCCGACCGCGTCATCGCCCTCGTGTTCGCCGCCGCCGTCGCGCTCTTCCTCATCGGCCTCGTCGCGCTCTGATCCCAGCCGGGCCCGGCGGCGGCGCAGGTGCGCCAGCTGCGCCGGGTCCTGCGGGAGCCCGAGTGCCGCGTCGTAGGCCGCGCGGGCCGCGTCGTCGCGGCCGAGGCGGCCCAGCAGCTCGGCGCGCGCGGCGTGCCACAGCGGGTAGTCCGCCAGCCCGGTGAGCGCAGCCACCGCGGCCAGCCCGGCCTCGGCCCCGTCCCGCTCGCCGACGGCCACCGCGCGGTTGAGCCGCACGACCGCCGTGTCCGTCACGGTCAGGAGCACGTCGTACCACGACACCACGGCGTCCCACTCGGTCGCGTCCCACGTCGGGGCGAGCGCGTGGCAGGCCGCGATCGCCGCCTGCACCACGTACGGGTCGGGGCGGTCGGGGCTGCGCCGCAGGCCCTCCCCGACCAGGACCACGCCCTCGGCCACCAGCTCGGCGCGCCAGCGGCCGCGGTCCTGGTCCGCGAGCAGCACCGCGCGGCCGTCCGCGTCGTGGCGGGCGTCGTGGCGCGAGTCGTGCAGCAGCTCCAGGGCCAGCAGCCCGATCACCGACGCCTCGCCGGGCATCAGCTCGCGCAGCAGCCGTGTCAGCCGCACCGCCTCGTCGGCGAGCTCCGGGCGCGGCCGGCCGGTGGGCGTGTAGCCCTCGTTGAACAGCAGGTAGACGACGGCGAGCACGCCGCGCAGCCGCTCGGGCAGCTCGTGGTCGTCGGGCACGCGGTAGGGGATCCCGGCGCGGGTGATCTTCTGCTTCGCGCGGGTGAGGCGCTTGGCCATCGTGGCCTCGGGCACGAGCAGCGCGCGGCCGACCTCCGCTGTCGTCAGCCCGCACAGCGTCCGCAGGGCCAGCGCGATCTGGGTCTCGACGGCGAGCGCGGGGTGGCAGCAGGTGAAGACGAGGCGCAGGAGGTCCTGCTGGTCGCCGGGGTCCTCGGCGGTCGGCTCCACGGCGTCCGCCTCCTTGCCGGAGCGGGCCGCCTCCCGCCGGATCAGGTCGATCGCGCGGCGCCGGGCCGCGACGGTCAGCCAGGCGCGCGGCTCGTCCGGGACGCCGTCGCGCGGCCAGGTCTCCAGCGCGCGGACGGTGGCGTCCTGCACCGCGTCCTCGGCGAGCTGGAGGTCGCCGACGTGGCGGACGAGCGTGGCCAGCACCCGCCGGCCCTCGTCGCGCACCAGGCGGACGAGGGCGGCGTGTGCCGGATCGAGCTCCGTCACCCGGCTCGCTCAGCCGCCGAACTGGACGACCGGGCGGACCTCCACCGCGCCGTCCCACGCGGCCGGGATCTGCGCGGCGATCTTCACGGCCTCGTCGAGGTCGGCGCACTCGATCAGGTAGAAGCCGGTGAGGGCCTCCTTCGTCTCGGCGTAGGGCCCGTCGGTGGTGACGACGTCGCCGCCCTTCCCGCCCTGCACGCGCACCGTGGTGGCCGTGCTGGTCTGGTAGAGCGCCGCGCCTCCGCGGATCACCGCGGCCGCGGCCTCGCCGAACGCGTTGTACTCCTTCATCTCGTCGCCGTACTCCGGCAGCGTCCAGTCGACGTCGGCGGTGTAGATGAGGGCGGCGTACTGGGGCATGGGGTGCTCCTGACGGTGTTCGGGCCGGCGGGGTTGGCCGGCGTCACCCTAGGGACGAACGGGGGACGCGGAAAAGGACCGCCGCGGGTAGATTTCCGGCGGTGAACACCCCGGTGACCGGTCACACCGTGCTCGCCGCCACCGACGGCACGCCCTACTCGTCGCTGCGCCAGCGCCCGGCCCCGCGCGCGGAGCGCTACGCGCTGGGCCGGAGCCTGCGTCACAAGGTCGCGCGGAAGTCACTGGGGGAGTGGGAGGTGCGGCCCGGTCGGCCCGATCCCGTCGCGCTGATCATGGAGTCGCACGAGGGCCGGGTCGACCGGCTGGTGCCGATCCGGGTCGGGCGCATGATCGCCTCGCCCTACGGCTTCCTGCGGGGCACCGCCGTCGTCATGGCCGACGACGTGGCCCACCTGCCGGCCACCGGCATCACACCCGTCGTCTGCGGCGACTCCCACCTCGGCAACTTCGGCTTCTACGCCTCGCCCGAGCGCGACCTCGTGATCGACCTCAACGACTTCGACGAGGCGCACCCGGGCGGCTGGGAGTGGGACCTGCGCCGGCTCGTCGCCAGCATCTGGGTGGCCGGGCGGCACAACGGCACCGGCGAGCAGCACTGCGCCGAGGCCGTCACCACCTGCGTCGCGTCCTACCGCGATGAGGTGCGGCTGCTCGCCGACCAGCCGCTGATGTCGCGGTCGTTCCAGCGCATCGACGTCGACCGGCTCGCCGACGAGAGCTCCAAGCCGCTGCGCCACGAGATCGAACGCGCGGCCGAGCGGGCGCGGCGGCGCACCAGCGACCGCGCGCTGCCCCGCTTCACCGAGAAGATCGGTGCCAACAGGCGGATCGTCGAGGAGCCGCCGCTGATCACCCGGCTGTCCGACGAGGAGTCCGACCTCGTGGCCGCCGCCCTCGACGAGTACCTGCTCACGCTCGCCCCGCACTGGCGCCGGGTGCTGGGCGGCTACACGCTGGTCGACGTCGCGCACAAGGTCGTCGGCGTCGGGAGCGTCGGGTTGCGCGCCTACGTGGCGCTGCTGGAGGGCTCCACGCCCGACGACGTGGTGTTCCTTCAGCTCAAGCAGGCCCGGCGCTCGGTGCTCGCCCGCTACGTGCACGGCGAGTCGGCCTGGCACGCCCACCAGGGCCAGCGGGTCGTCGAGTACCAGCAGGCGCTCCAGACCGTCAGCGACCCGCTGCTGGGGTGGACGACGGTGAGCGACCGCCAGTACTACGTCCGCCAGTTCCGCAACATGAAGGGCACCATCGCCCTCGACGGCATCGACGCCGACGCGCTCGTCGACTACGCGGGCGTCGTGGGCCACCTGCTCGCCAAGGGCCACGCCCGCACCAGCGGGGCGTCGATGATCGCCGGGTACGTGGGGCCCTCGGCCAAGCTCGACGAGGCGCTGTGCCGCTTCGCGCGTGCCTATGCCGACCAGACCGAGGCCGACCACGCCGCGCTCGTCCGCGCGGTCGAGCGCGGGCTGCTGCCCGTCGAGCGCGGTGTCTGACCGGCTGCGAGTGCTCGCCCGCGAGCTCGGACCGGTCCTCGGCACCGGGCGGCGTGCGCTGCGGCGGGACCCCATCTGGGCGGAGTCCGGCGAGGGCGCCGGGGTGGGCGTGGTGGTCGTTCCCGGGTTCGGCGGCGCCGACGCCAGCATGGCCGTGCTCCGTCGCTGGCTCGCCCGCCGCGGCTACGTCCCGACCGGCGCCGCGCTGGGGTTGAACCTGGGCTGCTCCGCGGTGCTCGCCGCCCGCCTGGAGCGGCGCGCCGTGCAGCACGCGCGGGCCACGGGCGGTCCGGTCGTGCTCGCCGGCCACAGCCGGGGCGGCTGGCTCGCCCGGCTCGTCGCCGTGCGCAGGCCCGACGTCGTGCGCGGCCTCGTCATGATGGGCAGCCCGGTGCTCGACCCGCTGGACGCCGGCCCACCGGCCCGCGCCGTGCTGCGCGCGCTGCTGCGACTGGAGGCGGCCGGCGTCCCCGGTGTCCTGGGGCGCGACTGCGTGCACGGAGCCTGCAGCGCCGCGACCGCCGCCGGGCTCGCCGCCCCGCTGGGCGTCCCCGCCGTGTCCCTATACTCCCGCGCCGACGGGGTGATCGGCTGGCGCTCCTGCCTGGACCCGTCCGCCGAGTGGGTGGAGGTGCACGGCAGCCACACCGGCATGGGCACCGACCCCCGGCTGTACGCCGCGCTCGCTCCCCGCCTCGCCGCGTGGTCACGGTGTGGTCGCGTCCGACCGTGATCGGCACCGCACAGGGTAGAGTCGGTAGGTCAGGTCGGGCGGGCACGTCCCGTGTCCGCCTCGAGCAGAGTGCCGCCTGACGCACGGTCGCGCCGGTCGTCGAACCCGACATCCGCGCGACGACACCAGGGAGACGCATGAGCTGGACCGGAAACCCCTCGACCGCCGACGCCGGTGGGCGCTTCGCCGCCGCTCAGGTGGCCAACGCCGAGAGCAACGACCTGCAGAACATGCGCGCGGCGCGAGTGGTGGCCGGCCGCAGTGCCGACGCCGAGGACTGCGCGGAGATGCTGGCGATGCTTGGCCTGGACGCGGGAGCCGATCGGGCCTAGCGCCCGCCATCACCGTACGAACGGCACTCCCGTCGCGTAGGTAGCGACGGGAGTGCCGTTCGTACGTCGGGGGGTGGGCTGCCCGTCCGGAGGGGGTCACGGGGGCGGTTCAGCAACTAGGGTTGGTCGATGGCCAGCAGCAAGGAATGGTTCGAGACGGTCGCCGAGGCGCAGCGCCGGGCGAAGAAGCGGTTGCCCAAGTCGGTGTACATGGCCCTCGTCGCCGGTTCCGAGCAGGGTGTCACGCTCGACGACAACGTGAAGGCGTTCAGCGAGCTGGGTTTCCGGCCGCACATCGCCGACCTGCCCCGCGAGCGCCGGCAGGCCACCCGCGTGCTGGGCACCGACATCGCGTTCCCCGTGATCATCTCGCCGACGGGCGTGCAGGCCGTCGATCCCGAGGGCGAGGTCGCGGTCGCGCGGGCGGCGAAGGCCGCCGACACCGCGATGGGCCTGTCCTCCTTCGCGAGCAAGCCGATCGAGGACGTCTGCGCGGCCAACGACAAGACCTTCTTCCAGATGTACTGGGTCGGCAGCAAGGACACGATCCTCGAACGCGCCGAGCGGGCCAAGAAGGCCGGCGCGCAGGCGCTGATCGTCACCCTGGACTGGACGTTCGCCACCC
>CAXTTN010000140.1:0-16060 GCA_964247105.1 uncultured Pseudonocardia sp. | reverse complement strand
GATCACCGAGGTGCCCTCGGTCGAGCGCCGGCGCATGTTCGGGGACACCAACCTCCGGACGTTCGCCGACGGCAGCCGCGTGCTGCACACCCTGTTCGCCGAGCACCGCCGGGCGGCCTCGCGGCGCAGGAGCCTCCCTGACGACCGCCGCCGTCGCGAGCTGCGGTCCTGGTCGGCGCCCGCGGCTCCGTGATCGCGGTGACGCGGCTCGGATAGGACCCGTCCCGCACCCGTCGGATCGTGAGCGTGCAGCAGCGGCACGGCCTGTCCTGGAGGTGGATCGCCTGTCCCCTACTTCGAACTCGAGGAACACCATGACTCTGCCCGACCCGATCGCCGTCGAGGACATGCAGGGCCCCGCGGCGCGGTGGAACGACCGGACCCGCCTGGTCCGGCTCGACCTGGCCGACCCTGACCTGACAACGACGCCGACGCCGGTGAGGATCACCGCCCGCGACGGGTGGGTGCTGCCGTCCTACCTGACGCTGCCGTCGGGTATCGAACCGTTCGAGCTGCCGATGGTCCTCATGGTCCGCGGCAACGGCTGGGGGCTCGACGAGAACGTGCGGTCGTTCGCCGACCGGGGCCACGCGGTGCTGCAGGTCGACTTCCGTGGCTCGGCCGTGTCCAGCAGGGCCCACGTGGAGGCCGCGCTCGGCGACGTCGCCGGGGCGATGCACGAGGACCTGGTCGACGCCGCGGACTGGGCCGTGGAGCAGGGCTACGCCGACCCGGACCGGGTCAGCGTCTTCGGCGGTTCGTACAGCGGCTACGCGACGCTCGTCGGAGTCATGTTCACCCCGGACCGGTCCGTCGCGGCGATCGAGTACGTGGGCATCTCAGACCTGGCCGACGCCGCTCGCGGGGTGCGGGCCCGCGGGCTCGAGGTCGAGTACCTCGCCTTCCCCGCCGAGGGCACCATGCTCGTCGACCCGCAGAACCTGATCGCCGCGTTCCGCACCGCCCGGCGCTTCCTCAGCCGACACCTGGGAGGGCGCCGTCCGATCAGTGCTGCGGCATGCGGTCGTCCGGCCAGTTGAGCGACACCGCGGAACGGGCGCTCACGCTGCGGGCGCGACCCCCTGCTCGACGTCGAGACGACGTGGACGGATCACCCGTCGAGCCCGAATTCAACGAAGGACAGAGCGCCATGCCCAAGCCCGACCCCGTCGACAGACTCCGGGACTCCATCAACTCCCACGATCCACGGCGGGTCGCGAGCTGCTTCACCACCGACTACCGCGGCGAGACTCCCCATCGTCCCGCAGGGAGCTTCGTCGGGTCCGACACCGTCGCCAGGAACTGGACCGCCATCTTCGCTCGACTACCGGACCTGCATGCTCGGGTGCTTCGGTATGCCGTCGCCGGCCCCGAGATCTGGACGGAGTGGGAGATCACGGCCACGGACTCGCCCGACGCTCCTGCTCTCCTCTGCGGTCCCGTCATCATGACGACCCGCAACGGACAGGTCGATTGGGCCAGGTTCTACCTGGCACCCGTCGCACCGTCCCCCGCCCACGCTGCGGACTGACGGTCGCACAACCCGTCGGGGCTCTCGCGGCGGGGCGACGGTGTTGTCGCACCACAAGGGTTGACCCTGCCGCGACGGCACGGTGTCCCCTTCAGGACAACGACCACCCCTGTAGAGGAAAAATGTTCACGTTCACGCGGCGCTGGCAGCTGTCGAAGGCCAAGCCCGGTGACGGCAGCCGGCTGCGACAGTTCCGGTTCTGGCACCTGCTGTCCCGCTCGCTGTTCACCCTGCACTTGCCCGACGAGTCCGGGCGCCCGCACCGCTACGCGGTCGACGTCCACCACCTCCGCGACAGCTCGTCGGCGAAGCGCCCCGCCGCGCTCTACCGCGACGGCGTCCAGGTGCTGGCGGCCAACCTGCCGGTGACCTTCCCGGTGCCCGGCGGGGCCATCGAGGTCGCCGTCAGCCAGGTCGGCGTCAAGCGCATGCACCACGTCACCGACGACGGTCTCGAGCGGGTGCTGCGCCCGGATCCACGCTCCCTGGAGGGACGGAGAGCGCGGTTCGGGCAGCGGTTCCCCCGCACCAGCGCGGCCATCGGCGCGGTCGGGCTCGTCGTGCTGCTGGCAGGGCTCGCGAGCACGCTGGCGGTGGCCGCCGAGCACGTCACCCGCATCGAGGTCGTCGCCCGGCACATCGGCACCTTCACCTCGCCGATCCCCCTACCCCTCTGGGCGACCATCGCGCTCGGCGTCGCCGGCGCGCTCGCGGCCACCGACCGCGCGCTGCGGCTCAAGAGCACCTGGATGGCGGAGTGACCGCCGATCCTCCCGAAACCCGAACCCGGAAGGGCCGTTCCGTGTCGTCACCTGATCCCCCAGCCACTCCTCCACCACCACGCCGCAGCGCACTGCGGTACATCGGAGCCAAATAGCTGTCGGAGGCCGCCTCTAGACCGCCAATTGGCTCCCAAGTGCGGGTCTCCGGTCAGGAAAGCTGCAGGTCCCGGAGCTGCCGGCGGGAGGTGATGCCCAGCTTGGGGAAGATGCTCCGCAGGTGCGCCTCGATCGTGCGCGGGCTCAGGAACAGCTGTGCGCCGACCTCCCGGGAGGTTGCCCCGGTGGCCACCAGCCGCGCGATCGTCAGCTCCTGCGCGGTGAGCGCATCCGACGGCTGGGCGGACCGGCTGCGGGGGTGCTCGCCGGTTGCGCTCATTTCGCGGGCGGCGCGCGCGGCGAACGCTTCCGCGCCCATGTCCGACAGCAGCTGGTGAGCGGTACGGAGCTGCTGGCGGGCCGCCAGGCGGCGGCCCTCGCGGCGGAGCCACTCGCCGTAGACGAGATGAGCCCGCGCCAGCTGAGTGGCCATCCGGCACTCCCGGAGCCGGTCGATCGCCTCCCGGTACTGCTCCTCGGCGATCGGGCCGGTGCTGGCCAGTGCCCGTGAGCGCGCAGCCAGCCCGAGCCCCCACGGGGTGCCGCTGGCCAGCGCCCGGGAGCTGAGCTGCTCCAGCGCAGCGGTCGCGCGCTCCGGATGGCCGGTACGACATGCCGCTTCGACGAGTTCGGAGTGGGCCAGGTTGCTGTGGGTCAGCTCGGCGGACCCGAATGCCCGCGCCGCAGCGGCCAGAGCCGCCGGGTAGTCGCCGAGACCGTTGTGCAGCACCGCCAGGGCGTACTGCGCCAGGGAGTCCTCAGTGCCGTGCCCACTTCCGACGGCCTCCCGGACCATGGTCGCGTGGATCTCGATGGTCTCGTCCGGGCGGCCGCGCCAGGCCGCCAGAATGAGCTGGGCGTGGAGCACTGGCACAGTCCCGGTCGCGGCCGCGATCGCTGTCTGGTCGGCGGCCCGCGAGAACTCACCGGAGAGCACCAGCATGACGGACTGGACGAGAAGGGCTGCCGGGAGCGTGGCCAACGCGCCGGCCTCCCGTGCGAGCCGGACATGACGATCGGCCAGCGCGTGGACCATCTCGTCGTCGAAGACCGACATCGCGGTGCGGCCGGCCAGCCACAGCCAGCGGCGGTCGTCGCTGTCGTTCGCGGCACGAGTGTCTCGCTCGTGGGGAGCGAAGGCGGCCAAGGCACGCCGCAGCCCGGGCACGCCTGACGCATAGCCCTGCGTGAAGGTCGTCACCAGCCCGTCGAGCAACAGATCCGCCGGCCGCGGCGGCTCCGCCGGTGCGGGCGCGGCCCGAGCGGCTTCGGCCACCGCCCGCAGGCCGCCGCCAGGGCCGAGGCTGCCGGTGACGATCGCCGCATCGATCGCGTCCAGGTAGGTCTCGCGCGACAGCGCCGGGTCCAGCGGGGCGAGGCTCCTCGCGGCGTCCAGCAACATCTGTGGCCCCTCGCCGCCTCTCGCCAGGTGGAACGCGATCTGGGCGCGCAGTAGCTCGAGACGGCCCTGCTGCAGGGTGTCCAGCGGACCTGCCGCCGCGACCGTCAGCAGCTCCAGGGCGGTCTCGGACGCACCGGCCTCGTACCTGGCGTGCGCAGCCTCCAGCGCCCGTCCCGCCCGGACGGCCGGCTCGGGGGTCAGTTCGGCTGCGCGCTGGAGGAACACCGCCACGGCGGCCGACCCGCCGCGGACGCGGGCCCGGCCGGCCGAACGCTCCAGCTCCGCGGCGGCCTCCTCGTCGGTGCCCACCACCGCCCGCCCGCGGTGCCACGCCCGCCGGTCAGGATCGATCTGCGGGTCGGTGACGGCGGCCAGCGCGCCGTGAGCTCGGCGCTGATCGGGCGGTGTGGCCGCCCGGTAGACCGCCGAGCGCACCAGCGGGTGACGGAACCGCACCTGGGTGTCGAGCTCCAGCAGACCGGCGGCCTCCGCGGGCTCGGCCGCCTCGCGGCCGATCCCCAGCTCCGCGGCCGCGCGCCACAGCAGCGCCACCTCACCGGTCGGATCCGCGGCGGCGATCAGCAGCAACACCTGCGTGTCGACCGGCAGGCTGTCCGAGCGGTTCCGGAAGGCGTCCTCGATGCGACGCGGGACGCTGAGCGCGTCGGGCAGCTCGAACCCGCCCGCCAGCTGCGGCAGCGCAGCCCGGGGCAGCTCGAGCAGCGCCAGGGGGTTGCCACGCGCCTCGGCCAGCACACGGTCGCGCACCTCGTCATCCGATGGCGTGTGGACCGCGGCGGCCAGCAGGGTCCGCGCGCCGGCGTCGCTGAGCCCGACCAGCCGCAGGTCGGGCAACCCGACGAACGCAGAGGCGTCGCCGCCGCCGGGATCGCGCAGCGCGAACATGAGCACCACCCGCTCGGCCGCGACCCGCCGGGCCACGAACGCGAGGACCTGCGCGGACGCCTGGTCCAGCCACTGCGCGTCATCCACCGTGCACAGCAGCGGCCCGTCCTCGGCCACCTCGGCCAGCAGGTTCAACACGGCCAGCCCGACCATGAACCGGTCCGGCGCAGCACCCTCGCGCATCCCGAACGCCACCCCGAGCGCGACCTGCTGCGGCTCGCGCAGCGCCCCGGCCCGCGCCAGCAACGGCGCACACAACTGGTGCAGGCCGGCGAAGGCGAACTCCGCCTCGGCCTCCACCCCCGTCGCGGTCTCGACCCGGAACCCGAACAGGGGCGCGGTGGCCGTGTCGCGGACGTCCTGCATCAGGGCGGTCTTGCCGATGCCGGCCTCCCCGCGCACCACGAGCACGCCGCTGTTGCCGCCCTGGGCCCGGGCCAGCAGACGTTCGACCGCCTCGTGCTCGACGAGCCGGCCCACCAGCATCGTCTGGTCCTTCCCTGGCGTAGGCCCGGGTCGATTGCGGTGATTGTCACCGATGCGAACCCTACGCGCGAGACCGGGTCGTCGGGACGTCGTCCGCCTTGCGCCGAGTTCGGCGACGCCATCAGGGACTTCCACCGACGCGGCCAGGGCGCCGTCCCCGCGAGTCTGACACCCGACAGCAGAACGACCGGGGAGCGATCACGACACGGAAGGAACAGCCATGTGGAGTACCCGCGACGTCGCAGACCTCGCCGGCACCACCGTGCGAGCAGTGCGGCATTACCACGACGTCGGCCTGCTGGAGGAGCCACGGCGCTGCGCCAACGGCTACAAGCAGTACGGCGTCGCGCACCTCGTCCGGCTCCTCCGGATCAAGCGCCTGTCCGACCTCGGGTTCACCCTGCCGCAGATCGCCGAACTGGGCGACGCGGACCAGCACCCCCGCGAGGCCCTCCGCGGGCTCGACGCCCGCCTCGCCCGAACCCTCGACCAGCTGCAGGACGTGCGCACCGAGGTCCGCCAGATCCTCCAGCAGGCAGCACCCACCGACCTCCCGCCCGCGCTCGCCGCGAGGATCCGGGACACCGACCTGTCCGACACCGACCGCACCCTGCTGATCGTGCTGACCAGGGTGCTGGACCTCGCGGTGGTGATCGACTTCGTCGACACGCTGAGCGACCTCCCCCCGAGCCCGGCGGCGGCCGCGTTCGACCAGCTCCCGGCCGACGCCGATGTAGCGACCCGCCACTCACTCGCGGTCAGGCTGCTCACCCGGAGCCGGACCCTGCGCGTCATGCTCCCCCGCCTGCGGAATGCGACCGCCGGCCTGAGCGTCGCTGCGGCCCGGACCGTCGACGAGGCCGTGCGCGACCTCTGCAACCCCGCGCAGTCCGACGTCCTGCGCCGGGTCGGGCTCCTGCTCTGCTCGCGGCCCGACCCGGTCCACATTCCGCCGATCCGTCTCACCCCCGCCACGCCGCTCAAGTCGACCGTGCCGCACCGGCACGCAGCTTGATCAACTCGGAAGGGGAATCATGGGACACGTCATCGTCGGGAACGAGAACAGCACGCCGATCGAGCTCTACTACGAGGACCAGGGGGCCGGCCGGCCCGTCCTGCTCATCCACGGCTACCCGCTCGACGGCCACAGCTGGGAGCGCCAGACGCGCGAGCTGCTCGCGGCCGGCCACCGCGTCATCACCTACGACCGTCGCGGCTTCGGCCGCTCGTCCAAGGTCGGGTCCGGTTACGACTACGACACCTTCGCCGCCGACCTGAACGTCCTGATGGAGACGCTCGACCTCCGCGACGTCGTCCTCGTCGGGTTCTCGATGGGCACCGGCGAGCTCGCCCGCTACGTCGCCCGGTACGGCCACCAGCGGGTCGCGAAGCTCGCGTTCCTGGCCGCCCTGGGGCCGTTCCTCGGCACCCGGGACGACAGCCCGGAGGGCGTGCCGCGCGAGGTCTTCGACGGCATCGAGGCTGCGGCGAAGGAGGACCGCTACGCCTGGTTCGAGCAGTTCTTCTCGAACTTCTACAACCTCGACGAGAACCTCGGCCGCCGCATCAGCCAGGAGGTGGTCACCGGCAACTGGAACGTCGCCGTCGCCAGCGCTCCCGTGGCGGCCCACGCCGTCGTCTCCTCGTGGATCGAGGACTTCCGCGCCGACGTCGAGGCCGTCCGAGCCGCCGGCTCGCCGGTTCTGATCCTGCACGGCACCGCCGACCGGATCCTCCCCATCGAGGCCACGGCCCGCCGCTTCCGAGAGGCCCTGCCCGAAGCGCAGTACGTGGAGATCGACGGCGCCCCGCACGGTCTGTTGTGGACCCACGCCGACGAGGTCAACGCCGCCCTGCTCACCTTCCTGGGTTGAACCACGGACATCGCTCCGTGCCCATCGCCGCCCGACCTGATAGAGACGAGATGCGAGCGCCCACGGCACACTCCGACGTCGCCGCGATGACGTCCCAGCCTCCCGACGACGCCGGCGGTGGAGTCACGTCCTCGCGGTCTCGCTCGTCTCCGTCCCGGCCGCCGCAGGGGTGCACCGCGCGACAGGCCTGGGCCCGGATGGGCGACCGCGCCCGGCAGGTCCTCCTCCTGATCTTCCAGGGCGAGCAGGACACCGTCACCCCGCCGACGCTCGCGACCCGCCGCATCGGGCACTGGACGGCCGTCGACGACGGGCAGATCAACGGCAGCCTCTCCCTCGTCATCGCGAGCATCCAGGTGCCGCCGCGGCGGCACGCACCCCTACCGGCACACGACCTGCACGCGACCCGATGGCGCAACCCTCATCGAGTCGTACCGCGTCGACGGCACGGGTCACGCCTGGCCCGGCCCCCACGGAGACGGCGGCTACACCGACCAGCCAGGTCCGGACGCGGCCGCGATCGCATGGGAGTTCGCGAAGCGCCACCCCTCCGGTGGACCCGGGCACGCTCACCAGGACCTGACCCCGTCGACGTGGTCGAGAACGGCGAGGGCACCTGTTCCTCGCGGCCCGACTTCGTGATCACAATGCGGTCCGCCGAGGAACCCGACCCCGGCACGATGCGACGCAGAATGGAGGAGGACGCCGACTGCCCGGCCGCGGCCCGCCGCTGCCGCTGAACTGTACGGAGCGGGTGCGTGAGCTGTACTGACGCCGCACGCCTGGAAGCAGCGACTACCGGGCCTGGGGAGCTGTAGGCAACCGACCCTCCGACCAGTGCGACCAAGTGAGCAGGACACCACCCCCGGTCGATGCGCGCGCTGGACTCTGGTCACGTTGCACCACCAACGGCGACGGTCCCCACAAGATCGCCACAGATGATCACCAGTGATCGTTCAGTCGTCACGAAGATGACAATGGCGACTCGCAAAACCGCAGATCAGAGCACAGAAAGGGCGGCCTCCCCGTCAGGAGAGGCCGCCCTTTCCAACCGTCGGGACGACAGGATTTGAACCTGCACCCCTTGACCACCAGGGTCGCCCGGGACGTGCCGTTGACCTGCGGAAACCGCCTATACGGAGGTCATTGCGACACTCAGGACCGGTGAACTCTGTTGGCGGCTCCACATTTGCTCCAGGATGATCGGCTCCACCACCTGCTCCTGCATGCTGGGGAGCCGGAGCGACCAGGGACGGGCGCACGCGCGCCCAGGCCGGGCGTCGAGCTGTAGCGATGATCCAGTGAACACCGACCGTCATCCCGTCATCGGAGGACCGTGCCCGACAACGTCGAAGACCCCGCGCTGCGGCCCGCCCGTCTCTTGGTGGAGCAGCACCTGGCGATGACCGGCTCGACGTGGATCGCCGGCTCCCCCGGCGCGCAGACCGGTTTCGCCCGCTCCGCCGACGAGGCGGCGCAACGCGGCCCGGCGAGCGTGCTCACCGCGCGCGGCGGGATCCGCGTGCTGCTCCCCGACGACGCGGTCGCCGTCGCCTACGAGGCCCCGTCGCGCCACGATCCCCTGCGCTGGCACCACGCGGTCGCCTTCTGCGTGCCCGACGACACGGCCCGCCGGGCGTGCCGGCCGGTCGTCACCGAGATCGGGCCCGACACCGAGGCACTACGACCTGCCGACACCCGCGCCGTCCTGGTCGATCTCGGCCTGGGCGACCCGACCGCCGACGTCTGCGCCCGCACCGCCGACCCGGCTGCGCTCGCCGCTCTGCGTGGGCTCGCGGGCCACGCACCCGACCCGACAGCGCTCGGCGCGGTGTTCGTCGACCACGCCCCCGACATCGTCGCGCTCACCGCAGCCGGGCGCATCGAGGTCCACACCGGCGCCGCCCCGGGCACGGGCCCGCACGCGCGGCTGCGGCCCGGTCGCGTCACCGTCCCCGACCTTTCCCACCTGCCGATCCCCCGCGGCTTCACCTCCGTCCTGCGACTGCGGCCCGCGCACCCGGCCACCGCGCCCGACGGGGCCCCGCAGCCGTTCGACAGCGAGCGGCACCTGGCCTTCCTCGCCCTGCTCACCGAGTTCGGCGACCCCCTACTGGGTGTCGCCCAGGGCGACGCGGTCGCCGCCGTCCGCGCGTTCCGCGAACCGGACACGGTGGCCGCCGACCCGACCGAGCGCTGCGCGGTCACCGTCGCGTTGCGCCGCCTCGCCGTCACCGACGGCACCTCGGGCACGCTGGCCGCGTGGCGCGGGCAGTACGGACCGACCCCGGAGCTCGCCGACCCCGACGAGACCTGAACGATCACAGCCCCACCTTCAACCGATCAGTCGTCGTCGGGGTCGACCCACCCCTCCATCTCGGCCCCGATCACATACTCGGAGAGGACCGGTTCGGGAACGGGGATCCGTGCCGTCGCCTCCTTGACCGCGATCGCGATGCGGTCCTGCTTCGCGGAATCGACGATGTCGCGCCGGGCCGTGAACTCGGGCATCACGTCCCGGGCGAACAGTTCGAGGGCCTCGCAGATGTGCTCGTGGCCGTTGGTGCCGATCTGCGCCTGGAAGATGATCTGATCGACGCCGACGCTCTCGTAGTCGCGCACCACCTGCGCGAGCTGCTCCGGGGTGCCGAGGCAGCGTTCGAGGGCCTCCAGCCGGCCGCGCATGAAAGGATCGAGCTGCTCCTTGACGGCGAGGTCCATGTGCCTGACGAAACCGAACATCTCGCGGTTCTCCGGGAACTCCGCGGCGAGGTCGCTGATGCCGGGCCGGTGCTGTCCGGCGATGTAGTAGTGCATGAACGAGTACGCGAACCAGTGCGCCCCGTCGATCCCGCGGTCGTAGGCGGTCTCCGCGTCCTCGTGGCACATGAACGGGAGGACGACGGCGAAGTTGGGGTTCACCGCGAATCCCGCCGGTACGCATTCCTCCGAGGCCAGCACGCTGTAGTACTTCTCGACGCGGGCCGCGGTCTCCTCCAGCGAGTTGAACGAGAAGGAGAGCGCCCCCATCCCGTTGCGCGCGGCGGTCTCGACGGTCTCGGGAGAGCTGCACGCCACCCAGAGGGGCGGGTGCGGCTTCTGCTTCGGCTTCGGCACCACGTTGCGCGACGGCATCGTGATCCACTCGCTGTCGTGGCCGGTGAACGGGACCTCCGTCATCATTCGGGTGATCACGCCGATCGCGTCGCGCCACTGCTCGCGCTTGCTCTCGCGGTCGACGCCGAACGCGCCGACCTCCAGCTGCGTGCTGCCCTGCCCGCTGCCGAAGTCGACCCGGCCGCCGGAGATCAGGTCGAGGGTGGAGACGCGCTCGGCGACGCGCGCAGGGTGGTTGACCGCCGAGGGGATCGACACGATCCCGTGGGCCAGCCGGATGTCACGCGTCCTTGCCGCGGCCGCGGCCAGGAACACCTCGGGGGCCGAAGAATGGGAGTACTCCTCCATGAAGTGGTGCTCGGTCGCCCACACGTAGTCGAATCCGAGCCGATCAGCCAGCTCGACCTGCTCCAGCGAATCGGTGAGGACCTTCTCTTCGCTGTCGTCCGTCCACGGTCGCGGAACCTGGTGGTGATAGAGCAGTCCGAATCGCATGACTTCTCCCTTCTCGGACAATGCGGGTTGCGGGTTGCACCCCGGGGGTTCAGGCGGGCAGCGCTGCCAGCAGCGGCTTGTCGCGCAGCGATCGGGCCGAGGCGGCCAGCGTCGCCCCGATCGTCAGGATCACGGCGTAGACGACGACCAGCACCCAGATCACCGGGCCGCCCGCCGGCAACAGGTGGCCGGTGCGGGCCAGGGCGAACGGGATGGACGCCAGCGGACTGACCACGGTGCCCAGCACGACGCCGATCCCGGCAGCGAGCGCGCCCTCCAGCAGCATCATCCGCATGACCTGCCTACGGGTGGCGCCGGTGAGCCGTTCGAGCCCGAACTCCCGCCTGCGGTGGCCGGTGGCCAGGTACATCGAGTTCACCACGGAGATCGAGATGAACCCGACCAGGATCGCCAGGAACAGGTAGTTGGTCAGCTGCAGCGATCCGAGATGGTGCTCGAAGGCCGCACGCAGCGTGTAGCGGTCGACGATCGCGGCACCCGGGATCGAGCCCACCGCCGTCGCGAGGTTCGCCAGCACCGTCGAGCGGTCGACCCCCGGCGCCTCCTTGGCCAGCACGAACTGGGGCAGGCCGTCGGTGGTGTGCTTCGCCAGGAGCGCGACCGGCAGCACGATGGTGGCGAAGCTGTCGCGTTCGGACATGAGCCCGACGACCTTCACCCGTTCCTGGGTGTTGTCACCCAGCTTCAGCGTGATGGTGTCGCCGACGGTGCGACCCAACTCCTTCGCGTACACGTCGTTGAGCACCACGGTGTTGCCGGTGAGGTCGTCGAACGAGCCCTCCGTGAGCGTCCCGGCGCCGAGCGCGGCCGCGCTGTCGCCGGTGAACCCCTTGAGCTGCCAGCCCTGCAGGTCCTGACCCGCACGCGGATCGGGCGGGTCGACGACGAACCCGTCACTGGTGGTGAACTCGCCGGCCACGCCGACCCCGGCGGTCGCACGCACCTTCGCCAGCGCGTCGGGGGCGAAGCCGCCGGGCGGCGCCTTCACGATCACGTCGTCGGAGATGCCGTCGGTGTAGATATTGATCGACGCACCCTCGGTGGCCGACACGTAGCTGGTGGCCGTGGCGACGGCGGTCAGCAGCATGACGGGGCCGATGATCGCCGCGAGCTGCGGGACCCGCGCGCGCGAGTTGATCGCCGCGAGCCGCCCGGGGAGGTGGAACAGCTCCAGCAGCGGGCTGAACCAGCGGACCGCCACGCGGGTGACGTCCCGGCCGACAAGCATGAGCCCGACCGCCGTGGCGAGCACCGCCCAGTTGGACGGTCCCGCGATGAACGGCCCCGTGACCAGATTGAACGCGGCGTAGACGAGGAATCCGGCCAGCACGAAGAAGAGCACGGCCACGGTGCGCCTGACCCAGCCGGTGCGCGGTGGCACCGCCACGTCGGTGCCGGCGATCGCCTGGGTGGGCCGGGTGCGGACGGCTCGGCGGCCGGCGATCGATCCCGCTCCGAGCGCCGAGAGCACGCCGATCGACACCGCGGCCAGGGTGGGGACCCAGCCCTGCTTGAACGTCAGCACCTCGGGTGCGACACCCACGTAGACGATGAACCGGAAGAGGAACCTCCCGAGCAGCAGCGCCGGGACCACCGACAGCAGCGTGGCCGCCAGCGAGACCACGAGCGTCTCGCCGAGGATCATCCGGCGGATCTGACCGGGGGTCGCACCCACCGCACGCAGGAGCGCTGTCTCGCGCTCACGGTTCTGGAAGGCCAGCGACATCGTCGAGGCGACCCCGAGCAGGCCCGCGATGAGCGAGAGCAGGACGAAGATCGAGCCCACCAGCAGCAGGTCGTCGACCTCCAGCGAGGCCGGGAACTCCGCGGTGCCGCGGTCGTCGCCGGTCAGGACGACGGTCGGGGTGCCGACGACGAGCGCCTTCGCCGCGGCGACCACCGGGACGAGATCGGTGCCGGGCCTCGTCAGCAGTGCCACGGAGTTGACCTTGCCGGCGTCGAGGCTGAGCGCCGCGACGTCGGGGTCGGTGAAGAAGAGTGACTTCTCGCTGGTCGCCACCGCGGGTGTGGCGATCCCGGTGACGACGTAGGGGGCGGTGGCACCGCGCGCGCCGACGGTGACGGTGTCGCCGACGGCGATCCCCGACTCCTGGGCAACGGCCGGGTCGACGGCGATCTCACCGGCCCGCACGGGGGCGGCACCGGCCGTGACGGTGTAGGGGGCGAGCACCGAGGACGTCCAGTTGCGGCCCCACGTGCCGGCGTCGACCGGCGCGCCGTCGCGGATCACGGTGGCGCGGAAGGCGACGTCGGGCACGGCCTGCTCGACCCCGGGCACGACCCCGAGCTTCGCGACCAGGCTGCGGTCGATCGGGACGCGCTCGCGCAGCGAACCGATGGGGTTGGTGTCCAACGTGTACGTGCCGTCGCCGGTGACGACGACCGATGCCTCGGTGAGCCGCTGGGCCGGCACGGTGTAGCGAACGCCGGTCTCCACCACGCCACCGGCGGAGATGAGCATCAGCGAGCAGAAGAACATCGCGAGGAACGTCGCGACGAAGGCACCCTTGCGGTAGCGGACCGTCTTGACGGCGAGGGCGAACATCAGCCTGTCCTGTCCGCGGCCTCGGCGCGCTGCTCGACCCGCTCGCCGAGGCGGGCGAGGCGGACGGCGACGGCGTCGACGGTCGGGTTCTCCATCTCGGCGACGACGAGGCCGTCGGTGAGGAACACGACCCGGTCGGCGTAGGAGGCGGCGACCGGGTCGTGGGTGACCATGACGATCGTCTGGTCGTGCACCTGCACCGATTCCTGCATCAGGGCGAGGATCTCGCGGGCGGTCTTCGAGTCGAGCGCGCCGGTCGGCTCGTCCGCGAAGACCACGGCGGGGTTGGTGACCAGTGCCCTGGCGATCGCCACCCGCTGCTGCTGGCCGCCCGACAGTTCGCTGGGCCGGTGGTGGCGGCGGCTGTCGAGACCCAGCCGGGCGATCACCGAGTCGACCAGCTGCCGGTCGGGCTTGCGCCCGGCCAGCTGCAGCGGCAGCACGACGTTCTCCTCCAGCGTCAGCACCGGCAGCAGGTTGAACGACTGGAAGTGGCTCACGTAGCCGATGGTGTCGCGGCGCAGCAGGGTCAGCTCGTGCTCGTCGAGGTCGGTGATCTCCCGGCCGTCGAGGGTGATCGAGCCCGACGTCGGGCTGTCGAGTCCGGCGGCGCAGTGCAGCAGGGTGCTCTTGCCGGAGCCCGACGGGCCCATGACGGCGGTGAAGCTGCGACGCTCGAACGCGGCCGAGACCGAGTCGAGGGCTACGACGGCACCGACGCCGGTGCCGTAGACCTTTCGCACGTCGCGCAACCGCACCGCCGACGGTGCCGGATCAGGGTTCGCCATTGCGCTCTCCACGGGTCCTCCAGATGAGTTGTTGTGACGGCGGCCCCGGCCGACACCTGTATCGGTATCCTCGGAGAAAAGTTCGGCAGAGCGTCGGCCGATTCTCCGATGACGGGTGATCCGGTGGTCAGAAGCCGCGTTTGACCAAAGCTCCGCAATCCACCTTGATCTGGCTTCCGGTCATGTAGCGGGATTCGTCGGACGCGAGGTAGGTCATCACGTGCGAGACGTCCTCGGGCTCCAGGTAGGGCACGGGCAGGGCGTGGAACGCGTAGAGGCCCATCTCGCCGTCCTGGCGGGTGGGCGCCTCCAGGTCGGGCCGGAAGATCCGGTACACGGCGTCGTTCTGGATCATGTCGGTGTTGACGTTGGAGGGATGGACGCAGTTGATCCGGATGCTGAGCGGGGCCAGCTGGAGCGACAGGAAGTGGGTGTAGAGCACGAGCGTCTGCTTGGCCACGCTGTAGCCCGCGCCGCCGGGACCCATCGGGCCCGGGTCGCCGTGGCCCGGGATGAGGCCGACGGCCGAGCCCACCATGATCACGGAGCCGCCGGCTGTCATGTGCGGAAGAGCAGCGTGAACGGTGTTCAGGGCACCGCTGAGGTTGATGTCGACGGTGTCGGTGAAGGCGGTGATCGGTCGGCCGGCCCCGAGCGGGCTGATGCCGGCGTTGGCGATCACCACGTCGAGCTTGCCCAGCTCGGCGACACCCTCGTCGACGGCTGCCCGTAGGGCCGCAGGGTCGCGCACGTCGGCCTTGCGGGCCACGACCCGGCTGCCGGTCTTCTCGACCAGCCGCGCGGTCTCCTCGAGATCCTCGGGAGTGGCCATGGGGTACTCGGCGACCGGGATGTCCTCGCAGAGGTCGATCGCGATGATGTCGGCGCCTTCCTCCGCGAGCCGGACGGCATGGCTTCGACCCTGCCCGCGGGCCGCACCGGTGATGACGACGGCCTTTCCTTCGACTCGGCCCATGAGAATCTCCTCAGGTGTTGTGGCGACGAATGTCTACTGCGCGGCCGAGGCGTATTCTTGGCCGCACCTCATTATCGCTCGACCCACTGCGCCGAGGACCCTCTCGGGCCCCCTAGGTTGCCGTTGATAGGGGTGCCGAAACGGTGCGGGAAGAGGTGCGCCATTCACGTCGATACCGTTCAGTTGGCCAGGGCGTCGGCCCGGGCCAGATCCCCGGACGCGGCTCGAGGCAGTTCGTGCGGCAGGTTCTTGCGGCTGCTGACGTTGAGCTTGCGGTAGACCCGGGTGAGGTGCTGCTCGACGGTGCTCGGCGTGATGAACAGCCGCTGGCCGATCTCCCGGTTGGTGTGGCCGAGCGCGGCCAGGGTGGCAACCCGGCGTTCGGCGTCGCTGAGCAGTTGCACGCCGGCCGGCTGCTCCGGGAGGTCGGAGTTCTCGTCCTCGGCGATCAACGCCGCTTCGGCGGCGACCGCGGTCGCGTGGCACGCCGTGGCCTCCTGGCCGGCCCGGTGGGCCGCCATGCGCGCCCGGCTGAACTCACCGAGCTCGTGGTGGACGTGGCTGAGGTCCAGCAGTGCCTTGGCGAGCTCGTAGCGGTCGCCCGAGCTCTGCAGCGCGACGATGGCCTCGCGCAGGAGCGCCGACCGCTGCCGCAGCTCCGTGGCGGCGGCGAGCGTGCGCAACGACATGCCCCGGGCCCGCGGGCCCAGGTCGCCCTGCTCCAGCTGGTCGGTGATCATGCTCCGGGCGGTGCGCCGCTTGCCGATGCGGAGGTAGGCCTGTGCGAGGTCGCCCCGCCACGGCACGATGGACGGGCGGTCCATGTCCTGGTCGGCGAGCAGCCGGCCGCACGCCTGCAGGTCGCCGAGAGCGGCGAGCACGCGGTCATCGGCGAGGTGCAGCTGACCGCGCGCGTAGAGGAAGCGCGCGCCGCCGATGGTGCGGAGCATCGCCGGTGGCACGACGTGGGGCCTTGACCCCTGATCTTGGACACGCTGAATCCGGCCACGGCCGGGGAAG
>CAXTTN010000139.1:12692-16234 GCA_964247105.1 uncultured Pseudonocardia sp. | reverse complement strand
GGCAAGCTGCTCGACCCGATGGCGTCCACGTTGGCGCGGGTCGAGGGCCAGCTCCGCACCGTCGAGATGGAGCGCGAGTCCGCCTACGCGGGCTTGCGCGAGCAGGTCAGCGCCATGCGGCTCAGCTCGGACCAGCTCCGGGGCGAGACGAAGACGCTGGTCAACGCGCTGCGGGCCCCACAGGTCCGCGGGCGGTGGGGCGAGATGCAGCTGGAGCGCATCGTGCAGCTCGCGGGCATGGTGGAGCACTGCGATTTCTCCACGCAGGTCGTCGGGCAGGGCGAGGACGGCGGCGTCCGGCCGGACATGGTCGTGCACCTCGCGGGCGGCAAGCAGGTCGTCGTCGACGCCAAGGTGCCGTTCGCGGCGTACCTGGAGGCCGTCGAGAGCAGCGACGCCGGCGTGCACCGCGAGCGCCTCGCCGCGCACGCGCGTCAGCTCCGCCAGCACGTCGACCAGCTGTCGGCCAAGAGCTACTGGGCCGCGTTCGAGCCGTCCCCGGAGTTCGTGGTGCTGTTCGTGCCGGGCGATCCGTTCCTGGAGGCCGCGCTGCAGGCCGATCCGTCGCTGCTGGAGCACGCGTTCGCCACGAACGTCGTGATCGCCACCCCCACCACGCTCATCGCGCTGCTGCGCACCGTGGCGTACTCCTGGCGGCAGGAGGCGTTGGCACGCAACGCCGCCGAGGTGCACAAGCTCGGCAAGGAGCTGCACGGGCGGCTCGCCACCATGGGCACGCACGTGGCCAAGCTCGGTCGCAGCCTCGACGGCGCCGTCGACAGCTACAACCGCACGGTGTCCTCGTTGGAGGCACGCGTGCTCGTCACGGCCCGCAAGCTCACCGAGCTGCAGGTGGCCGACGAGGAGCTACCCGAGCCGGGCCAGGTCGAGCGCCTCCCGCGCACGCTCTCGGCGCCCGAGCTGCTGGCGTCGGCGGGTGATTCGCTGGTCGCACTGCACGAGGTCGGACGCCCCGGGGACGGATCGCGGGCTACTGTGAACGGGTGAGCGATCCTGCCCCCGCGCCGGCTCGGGAACGCGGTGGTTCCGGCGGGCGGTGGCCGGTGGCCGAGCGCTCGGCGATCGCCACCGTGCTCGGGGTGCCGCCGCTGGCCGCCGTCGGGCTTGCCGCCGTGCTGACCGCGATCGGCGTCCTGGTGGACCTGCTGCGCACGGGCACGCTCGGTCTCGTCTTCACGGTCTGCTACGTCGTCGGCTGCGTGCTCGCGGTGGTGTGGGTGCGGCGGTCGGGGCTGTTCTGGCCGATGGTGCAGCCGCCGTTGCTGCTGGCCGTGGCCGTGCCCGCCGTGGTGCTCCTCGCCGGCGCCCCGAAGCCGGGAGCCGGCGTGGCCGAACGCCTGCTGGTGATCGGCGCGCCGCTGGTCAACAGCTTCCCGACGATGGCGTGGACCACCGGCATCGTCGTCGCGCTCGGCGTGGCACGGATCGTGGCGCAGCGGGAGAAGGTCAGCCGGTCCGCGCCGGACGCAGCTCGCGGGGCAGCGAGAACGTCAGGGTCTCCTCGGCGGTCGTGATCTCCTCGACGGAGCTCCAGCCCCGCTCGGCCAGGTGCTCCACCACGCCACGCACCAGCACCTCGGGCACGGACGCGCCGCTGGTGACCCCGACCGTCCCCACGCCCTCGAGCCACGCGTCGTCGATCTGGCGGGCGTAGTCGATCAAGTGCGACGCCCCGGCGCCCGCCTGCAGCGCCACCTCGACCAGCCGCACCGAGTTGGACGAGTTCTTCGAGCCGACCACCAGCACCAGATCGCACTGCGGCGCCATGGCCTTGACCGCGACCTGCCGGTTCTGGGTGGCGTAGCAGATGTCGTCGCTCGGGGGGTTCTGCAGCGTGGGGAACCGCTCGCGCAGCGCGCGGACCGTCTGCATCGTCTCGTCGACGCTCAGCGTGGTCTGCGAGAGCCACACGACCTTCTCCGGATCGCGGACGGTGACGCCCGCGACGTCGTCAGCGGTCTCGACGAGCTGGATGTGCGACGGGGCCTCGCCCGCGGTGCCCTCGACCTCCTCGTGGCCGTGGTGGCCCACGAGCAGGATGTCGTAGTCCTCGCGGGCGAACCGCTTGGCCTCCTGGTGCACCTTCGTGACCAGCGGGCAGGTGGCGTCGATCGTGCGCAGTTCCCGGTCCTTCGCCTGCTGGCGAACCTCGGGTGACACCCCGTGCGCGGAGAACACCACGAGCGCGCCGGCCGGCACCTCCTCGGTCTCGTCGACGAAGACCGCGCCGCGCTCGCTGAGGGTCTCGACCACGTGCACGTTGTGCACGATCTGCTTCCGCACGTACACCGGTGCGCCGTGCTGCTCCAGCGCCTGCTCGACGGCCTCCACGGCCCGGTCGACGCCGGCGCAGTAGCCACGAGGCTTGGCCAGGAGAACACGCTTGCCAGATCCGGACATGCCGCCAGCCTACGGCCGCGCCCGCGGGGAGGTCGGCTGATGGTGGCCGGGCGCACGTCGCGGGGCCGGCGTCCTGCTCGCAGGGCCCGCGAGGCCGGCGACGTGTGCCCGCAAGGTGCCCGCTGACGCCCCCGACCTGCCGTGCACCGGCGCGCAGGGGAGGATGGAGGCATGAAGCCGCTGCCGTTGCCCCTGCGGATCGCCGCCGGCCTCGTCGTCACCGCCGTCGACCAGGCTCGGGATCTGCCCCGTCTCGCCGTCGAGTTCCCGGTGACGGCGGTGAGCCAGGCGTTGCAGGTCACGATGCGGGTGCAGCAGAAGGTCACCGAGCTGGCCATCAAGGGCGACCGCGCGCTCGGCACCCTGCGGCCGGTGGAGGAGAAGCCGAGCTGGGCCACGTTCGACGACGACGAAGGGTCACCTGCGGGGCCGGGCACCGGCGGCAGGCCGCCTCGCCGCAACGGCGTCAGCACCGTCACCGAGCTGCGTCCGCAGGCGCCCCGCACCTCCACGCCGATCCCGGTCGCCCAACCGCCCGAGCGCAGGACGCCGACCCCCGCCGCGCCGGTTCCCCAGGCCACGGCAGCAACACGCGCGGGAGCCGAAGCCTCGGTCGCGGCGCCCAGGACCGTGGCGACCAGGGCCACCGCGCCGAAACCGGCCACGACCACGACAGCCCCAGCCAAGACCGGGGCGCCCAAGGCCACCGCGCCCAAGGCCACAGCACCGAAGGCCACCGCGCCCAAGGCCACCGCACCCAAGGCGGCCGCACCCAAGGCCGTCGCCAAGACGGCAGCGCCCAAGCGCGCCACACCCAAGGCGGCCGCACCCAGGACGGCCGCTCTCAAGGCCGCCCCGGCCAAGACTGCGGCCCCCAAGGCCGCCCCGGCCAAGACTGCGGCCCCCAAGGCCGCCCCGGCCAGGACTGCGGCCCCCAAGGCCGCAGCGCCCAAGGCCACCCCGGTGAAGCCGGCAACGGTCAAGCCAGCCTCGCCGAAGGCCGCCGCGCCCGCAGCCACCGCGCCGAAGGCCGCCGCGCCCAAGCCGGTCACACCCGAGACCCCCACGCCCAAGCCGGCCACACGCGAAACCGCCGCGCCCAAGCCGGCCACACCCGAGAC
>CAXTTN010000139.1:0-12592 GCA_964247105.1 uncultured Pseudonocardia sp. | reverse complement strand
GCCACACCCGAGACCGCCGCGCCCAAGCCGGCCACACGCGAAACCGCCGCGCCCACGCCGGCCACCCTCGCAACCGCGGCGCCGAAGCCGGCCACGCCCGAGCCGGCCGCGCCTGGAACCGCCACGGCGGCGCCGACGACGGCGAAAGCCGGCACCGCGGCACCGGTCGAGGCCGCCGCCACACCGGCCCCCCGTCCCGGGCCCGGGGACCCGGCTCCGGGCGCCGCCGGCCCGCAGCCCGGCGCCGCGTCCACGTCCCCCGCCGTGGCGGGCTCGACGGCACCGGCGACCGACCGGCCCGCCACGGCGGCGACGGAACCGACGGCCCCCGGAGCTGCGGCGGCCACGCCCGGCACCGCCGCAGGCCCCGCAGCGCTGCCCGGCTACCCGGAGCTCACGATCCCCCAGCTCCGCGGCCGGCTGCGCTTCCTCAGCGCCGCCGACCTCGCGACGCTGCTGGACTGGGAGACCGCCCACGGCAACCGCGCGCCGTACCTCACGATGCTGGGCAACCGGATCGCCACGGTCACGGAGAGTTGAGCACCAGCCCCGAGCAGCCGTGGCCGGTCCGGACGGTCGCGCGGAAGATCGCCGAATGGGTCGACCGGCTCGGCGCGGTGTGGGTGGAGGGCCAGCTGGCCCAGGTCACGGCCCGTCCGGGCACGGGCACCGCGTTCCTGGTGCTGCGCGATCCCGCCGCCGACGTGTCGCTGCAGCTCACCGCGCCCGTCGGGCTCATCCGTGACGGCGGGCCTGCGGTCACCGAGGGCAACCGCGTGGTGGTGCACGGAAAGCCGTCGTTCTACCTCGGCCGGGGCACGCTGAGCCTGCGTGTCGACGAGATCCGCGCCGTCGGGATCGGGGAGCTGCTGGCCCGCATCGAGCGGCTGCGCAAACTGCTGGCCGCCGAAGGCCTGTTCGACCCCGCGCTGAAACGCCGGCCGCCGTTCCTGCCCGGTTGCATCGGGCTGGTCACCGGGCGCGCGTCGGCGGCGGAGCACGACGTGGTGTCGAACGCGACGGCGCGCTGGCCGTCGGTGCGGTTCCGCATCGAGCACGTCGCGACGCAGGGCGCGCTCGCCGTCCCCCAGATCGTCGACGCGCTGCGCGCGCTGGACCGCGACCGCGAGGTCGACGTGATCGTGCTGGCCCGCGGGGGCGGCAGCGTCGAGGACCTGCTCCCGTTCTCCGACGAGACGCTGTGCCGCGCGGTCGCGGCGTGCCGGACGCCGGTGGTGTCGGCGATCGGCCACGAGCCGGACACCCCCCTGGTCGACCACGTCGCCGACGTCCGCTGCTCCACCCCCACCGAGGCGGGCCGGCGGCTGGTGCCCGACCTCGCCGAGGAGACCGCCCGGATCTCGGGGCTGCGCGACCGCGCCCGGCGCGCGCTCGGGGGCTGGGTGGACCGTGAGCAGCGGCTGCTGGAGTCGTTGCGTCACCGCCCGGTCCTCGCCGATCCCCTGCGCTCGCTCGACGCGCACGGCGAGCAGGTCGGGCGGCTGCGCGAGGCGGCCCGGACCACGGTGCTGCGCGGCCTCGACCGGCGCGCCACCGACCTGGAGCACGTCCGGGCCCGGCTCACCACGCTCGGCCCGGCCGCGACGCTGGCCCGCGGATACGCGGTGGTGCAACGGATCGTCCCCGGCGCCGAGGTGCCGCCGGTGCTGCGCACGATCACCGACGCGCCACCCGGCACGATGGTGCGGATCCGGGTCGCGGACGGAGCGGTCACGGCGACCGTGGAGCGGGAGGCGAGCACATGAGCGAGCAGCGGCCGGTGGCCGACCTGGGCTACGAGCAGGCCCGCGACGAGCTCGCCGACGTGGTGCGCGCGCTGGAGAGCGGCGGGCTGAGCCTCGACGAG
Source organism: uncultured Pseudonocardia sp. (assembly GCA_964247105.1). Lineage (GTDB taxonomy): Bacteria > Actinomycetota > Actinomycetes > Mycobacteriales > Pseudonocardiaceae > Pseudonocardia. Next base: position 10,725 of record CAXTTN010000139.1, on the reverse strand, counting down.
TCCGTCGCGCTGTGGGAACGCGGCGAGGCGCTGGCGAGGCGCTGCGAGGAGCAGCTCGCCGGGGCACGGGAGCGCGTCCAGAAGGTCCTCGACGCGGCCGAGTAGGCCTGCCGGCTCAGGCGCTCCCCACCCGAACGAGTGGCACTTTCGTCGCAACCTATCCGACGAGAGTGCCGCTCGTACGGGACGGATCAGCGGGGTGTGACGACCTCACCGGCCCGCGCCGCACCGGCGAGGGCGCGGTACTCGTCGTCGGTGCCGCTCCCGGTGATCACCAAGCGCACCCGGCCCTCGTCGGCGATCCAGACCGGTTCGCCGGGCCGGGTGCCGTAGACCACCCAGCGCTGCCCGGCCACGTCCTGCGTGCCCTGGGCCACGAGCTGCCGCGTGCCCGCCTGCGCGGCGAGCAACGCCTCCTCGGTGGCGTCGCTCTGCACGAGCTGCAGGTAGTCGCTCTGATCAGTGAGGTAGCCGACGCGGACGGCCGTGCGGTCGGTGCCGGCCAGCGGGTCGTCGGCGACGGAGTTGGGGCGCCAGCCCGCCGGCACGGCCGGGATCCGCAGCGCGAACGGCACCGACGCCGCGAGCCCGCGCAGCTCCGCGGGTGCGTCGACGGTCGGGATGCCGGCGGGGTCCACCGTCGGGCCGGTGGGAGCGAACCCGAAGCCCCGCGACAGCCCGCCGACCACGAGCACGATCGCGATCAGCACCCCGAGCGCCACGGCCATGTCCTTCACCGTCATCGAACCGCGCGACGGCTTCGAGGGAGGCTGGGCGCCGCCTGCCGGAGAGGTCATGTCCCCATGGTCCCAGCCGGGCCGCCGGTCAGCGCGCGGTGATCCGGGGTCGCAGTGTGATCGGACCGGGCTCCGCCAAGCGTCTGCATCTGTCAGGATCAGGTCATCCGACGGGGAAGAGGCCGAGATGACCAGCAACGGCAACCGGCGCCGCGAGGCGCCCGACCGCAACTTGGCCATGGAGCTCGTCCGCGTCACCGAGGCGGCCGCGATGGCCGCGGGACGCTGGGTCGGGCGCGGCGACAAGAACGGCGGCGACGGCGCGGCCGTCGACGCGATGCGCCAGCTCATCGGCAGCGTCTCGATGCGCGGCGTCGTGGTGATCGGCGAGGGCGAGAAGGACGAGGCGCCCATGCTCTACAACGGCGAGGAGGTGGGCAACGGCGAGGGCGCGTGGTGCGACGTCGCGGTCGACCCGATCGACGGCACCACGCTCATGGCCAAGGGCATGCCCGGCTCGGTGGCGGTGCTGGCCGTGGCCGAGCGCGGCGCGATGTTCGACCCGTCGGCGGTGTTCTACATGGAGAAGCTCGCCGTCGGGCCCGAGGCGGCCGAGGTCATCGACCTCACCCGGTCCGTCGCCGAGAACATCCGCCGGGTCGCGGAGGCGAAGAGCCTGCACGTCACGGACGTGACCGTGTGCGTGCTCGACCGGCCGCGGCACGCCGACCTCGTCAAGGAGATCCGCCGCACCGGCGCCCGCATCCACTTCATCTCCGACGGCGACGTGGCCGGGGCGATCTCCGCGGCCCGGCCCGGCACCGGCGTCGACATGCTCTACGGCATCGGCGGCACCCCGGAGGGGATCATCACGGCCGCGGCCATGAAGTGCATGGGCGGCGCGATGCAGGGCCGCCTCTGGCCGCTGAACGACGACGAGCGCGCCCGCGCGGTCGCCGCGGGGCACGACCTCGAGCGCGTGCTCACCGCCGACGAGCTGGTGCGCAGCGACAACGTCTTCTTCTGCGCCACCGGCATCACCGACGGCGACCTCCTGCGGGGCGTGCACTACAGCCCGGGCGGCTGCACGACGCAGTCGATCGTGATGCGGTCCAAGTCCGGCACCGTGCGCATGATCGACGGCTACCACCGCCTGACGAAGCTGCGCGAGTACTCGGCCGTGGACTTCGACCTGTCCGAGGAGCAGCTCGCCGCCGACCTGCACTCCGTGCCGCCGCTGCCGTGAGATGAGCCTTGCCCGGCCCGTCCGGTTCGCGGATGATCAGCGGATTCGCACCGGTGGGGCCGCTGCGATCTCGGCGGGTGAACGGGAGCGTCATGCACACATCTCGGGGACTGGCACTGGTGATCGCCGCGGTGTCGGCGATCCTGCTCAGCGGTTCGGCGGCGGGAACGGCCGCCGCGAGCCCGCCCGCGAGGGCGGTGGCCGTCGCCCCTGCAGCGGCGGTCAGGGCGGCCCCGGCCCAGGCGGCCCCGGCCCAGGTCGCCGCAGCCGCCCTCGTGCCGGGCACCCCCTGCACCACGGCCGCGCGGGCCTGCATCGACCTCTCGGCGAAGCGGGCCTGGCTGATCCGCGGCGGCGTGGTGCAGTACGGGCCCGTGCCGATCACCAGCGGTCGCCCGGGGTACCGGACGCCGGTGGGCGACTTCCGCGTCACGTTCAAGGACATCGACCACCTCAGCAGCATCTTCAACAACGCCCCGATGCCCTACTCGGTGTTCTTCAACGGCGGCATCGCGTTCCACCAGGGCAGCCTGTCGGTGCCCTCGCACGGCTGCATCCACCTCTCGGCCGCGGCCGCCCGGACGTTCTTCGCGTCCCTCGCCCCCGGGAACGTGGTGCAGGTCCGCCCCTGACCGCGCCACCGCGTTCCGCGGAACGCCCGTGATCGTCACCGGGGGACGCGCGGCCGCCCTCAGCGCGGCTCCGCGTCCCGGGCGGTCGATCACCGTGACGCTCGACTCTGCACGGTCCGGTCGCCGGGGCGGACACTGGGGACATGAGCGACGACTACCGGATCGAGCACGACACGATGGGCGAGGTGCGGGTGCCCGCCGACGCCCTGTGGCGGGCGCAGACGCAGCGGGCCGTGGAGAACTTCCCGATCTCCGGACGCGGGCTGGAGCGCTCGCAGATCCGCGCGCTCGGGCTGGTCAAGGCGGCCGCCGCGCGCGTCAACGGCCGGATCGGGGTGCTGAAGCCGGAGGTGGCCGACGCCGTCGCCGCCGCGGCGGACGAGGTCGCCGCCGGGCGCCACGACGCGCACTTCCCGGTGGACGTGTTCCAGACCGGATCGGGCACCAGCTCCAACATGAACGCCAACGAGGTGATCGCCACCCTCGCGACGCTGCCCGTGCACCCCAACGACGACGTGAACGCGTCGCAGTCGTCCAACGACGTCTTCCCGACCACGATCCACCTGGCCGCCACCGAGGCGCTGGCCACCGACGTGGTCCCGGCGCTGCACCACCTGGCCGCTGCCCTGCGCCGCCGTGAGGCCGACTGGGCGGACGTCGTCACGTCCGGGCGCACCCACCTGATGGACGCCGTACCGATCACGCTCGGCCAGGAGGCGGGGGCCTGGGCCACCCAGACCGAGTACGGCGCCGCCCGGCTGGGCGATGTCCTCCCGCGGCTGGGGCAGCTGCCCATCGGCGGCACCGCGGTGGGCACCGGCCTCAACGCGCCCGCGGGGTTCGGCGCCGCGGTCGTCGCGGAGCTGCGCACCGCCACCGGCCTCGACGTGCTGAGCGAGGCCCCCGACCACATCGAGGCCCAGGGCGCCCGCGACGGCCTGGTGGAGGCGTCCGCGGCGCTGCGCACCGTCGCCGTGTCGCTCTACAAGATCGCCAACGACATCCGCTGGCTCAGCTCGGGGCCGCGCACCGGCCTGGCCGAGCTGCACCTCCCCGACCTGCAGCCGGGCAGCTCGATCATGCCCGGCAAGGTCAACCCGGTGATCTGCGAGGCCACGATGATGGTGGCCGCGCAGGTGATCGGCAACGACGCGACCGTCGCGTTCTCCGGCACCCAGGGCAACCTGCAGCTCAACGTCATGATGCCGGTCATGGCCCGCAACGTGCTGGAGTCGGCGCGGCTGCTCTCCGCCGTCGCGCGGTTGCTCGCGGACAAGGTGGTGGACGGCGCCGAGGCCGACGTCGAGCGCACCCGCGAGTTCGCGGAGTCGTCCCCGGCGATCGTCACGCCGCTCAACCGCTACCTCGGCTACGAGGAGGCCGCGGCCGTCGCGAAGCAGGCGTTGAAGGAGCGCAGGACGATCCGCGACGTGGTGCTGGAGCGCGGCCACGTCGACCGGGGAACCCTGACCGAGCAGCAGCTGGACGAGGCCCTCGACGTCCTGGCGATGGCCCGCGGCGGCAGGCGCTGACGGCGGCGTCCGCCCGCCGTGACCGTTTCGAGCCTCGCGTTCCGTCGGACCCCGGCGCTACATTCCACGGACGGGTGGCCGCCATGCGCCGGGAACGTCCACAGTGCTCGGTCCCCCGGCCCCGGTACCCGCCGGCGCGCACGTCCCCGAGGAGCTGTTTGATGACCGCAACACGACGCCGTGTGGTGGTGGCCGCCATCGGCACCGCCATCGCCCTGACCACCGCAGGCTGTGTGAGCTCGGGCGGTGGCACGTCCGCCGCCCCGAGCGGGAACGCCTGGGCCACCGCCACGTCCGCGCAGGCAGGCGGCGGGCTGGATGCGCTCGTCGCGGCGGCCAAGGCCGAGGGCACGCTCAACGTCATCGCGCTGCCGCCGGACTGGACCAACTACGGCAACATGATCAAGGCGTTCACCGACAAGTACGGCATCAAGGTCGATTCGGCCAACCCCGACGGCTCCAGCCAGGACGAGATCAACGCCGTCAAGCAGCTCGGCACGCAGGACCGCGCGCCGGACGTGCTCGACGTCGGCCAGTCGTTCGCGAACGGCAACATCGACCTCTACGCGCCCTACAAGGTCGCCACCTGGGATTCGATCCCGTCCGGCAACAAGGACCCGAACGGCGCCTGGGTCAACGACTACGGCGGCTTCATCTCCATCGGCTGCAACGCCAAGATCGTCGCGAGCTGCCCCACCACGCTCGCCGACCTGGCCAAGCCCGAGTACAAGGGCCAGGTGGCCATCAACGGCGATCCGACGCAGGCCGCGTCCGCGTTCGCGAGCGTCTGGGCCGGCGCGCTGGCCAACAAGGGCTCGCTCGACGACATCGCACCCGGCCTCACGTTCTGGGGGCAGATCTCCAAGAACGGCAACCTGCTCAAGGTCGACCCCAACGACGCCACGATCCAGAGCGGCCAGACCCCCATCGTGCTCGACTGGGACTACCTCAACGTCACCCAGACCGAGAAGAACAAGGCCGCCTTCGACTGGAAGGTCGCGGTGCCGTCGGACGGGCTCTTCGCGCAGTACTACGCGCAGGCGGTCAACAAGAACGCGCCGCACCCGGCCGCCGCGCGGCTGTGGCAGGAGTTCCTCTACTCCGACCAGGGCCAGAACCTGTGGCTGGCCGGCAAGGCCCGCCCGGTCCGGCTGCCCGACATGACCACCGCGGGAACGGCCGACAAGGCGCTGGTCGCGGTGCTGCCGCCGGTGGCGGGCGAGCCGAAGTACCCGACGCAGGCCCAGACCGACGCCGCGCAGAAGGTGGTGACCCAGGGATGGGCCGCCGCAACCTCCTGAGATGACCCGCGGTTCGCGACCGGCAACGCGGTCCGCCGGTTCCGCCGCGCCGCCCGTCACGAGCGGGTCGTTGCTCGACGGGCCGGTCGTCGCCCCGGAACCCACCGGGGCGCGGCCGGCCCGGCCGTGGCGCGCGGCGCTGGGCCTGCTGCCGTTCGCCCTGTACCTGCTCGTGTTCCTGGGCGGCCCGCTGTACTTCGTGATCAGCGGTGCGCTGTCGGACCCGGACGGGCGCCCCACGCTCGACAACATCGTCGCCACCGTCACGCAGCCGCAGTACCGCCTCGCGTTCCTCTCCAGCCTGGAGATCTCCGCGGTCACGGCACTGATCGGCGCGGTGTTCGGGGTGTTCCTGGCCCAGGCCGTGCTCACCAGCCGTCCCGGGAGCCCGCTCCGGCGGGTCGTGTCCACGGCGTCGGGCGTGCTCGCCTACTTCGGCGGGGTGCCGTTGGCGTTCGCGTTCATCGGCGCGCTCGGGCAGACCGGGCTCGCCACGCTGTTCCTCAAGGGCGTCGGGATCGACATCTACGGCCTGGGCTTCCGCATCGACTCGCTCACCGGCCTCGGCCTGACCTATGTGTACTTCCAGATCCCGCTGATGGTCATCCTGATCACGCCGGCGCTGGAGGGGCTGCTGCCGCAGTGGCGGGAGGCCGCGGAGAACCTCGGCGCGTCGGCGTGGGCGTACTGGCGGATGGTCGCGCTGCCGGTGCTGGCGCCCGCGCTCGGCGGGGCCGCGCTGGTGCTGTTCGGCAACGCGTTCGCCGCGTACGCCACGGCGCTCGCGCTCACCAGCGGCCAGATCCCGCTGGTCACCAACTCGATCGCGTCCGCGCTGTCGGGCAACGTGCTGGCCGACCAGCAGAACGTCGGGCTCGCGCTCGGGTTCGACATGGTGATCGTCATCGGCGTCGTGATGGCCGGTTACCTGGTCCTGCAGCGGCGCGCGTCCCGGTGGCGGCGATGAGGGGGCGGCGATGAGGGGGCGGCGATGAGGGGGCGGCGCTGGCGCGTCGTCGTGTTCGTGATCGCCGCGATCTACTTCCTGGTGCCGCTGGTCGCGGCCGGCGAGTTCAGCCTGCGCAAGCCCGGGGGCGGCTACGGCGTCGCCAACTACCTGGCCATCGCCACCGATCCGAAGCTGCTGGCGTCGCTGGTGGTGTCGCTGCAGATCGCCGTGCTCACGGCCGTGCTGGTGCTGGTGCTGGTCGTCCCCACGGCGGTGTGGGTGCGGCTGCGGTTCCCGTCGGTGGCGGCGCTGCTGGAGACGGCCACGATCCTGCCCATCGTCGTGCCGCCGGTGGTGATGGCGGCGGGCATCGCGTTCGTGCAGGCCAACCTCGACACCGAGCCGTTCCGCTCGCTGTTCTCGTCGTCGGCGTCCGCGCTCACCCCGTTCTACGTGGTGCTCGCGCTCCCGTTCGCCTACCGCGCCGTCGACAACGGGCTGGCCGCGATCCCGCTGCGCACGCTCGTGGAGGCGGCCCGCAACCTCGGGGCCGGGCTGGGGTCGGCGCTGCTGCGGGTGGTGCTGCCGGCCATCCGCAGCGCCGTGCTGGGTTCGGCGTTCCTCACGCTCGCGCTCGTGCTCGGCGAGGTCGTGATCGCGCGGATCCTGCTCTACACCGACACGTTCCCGGTCGTCGTCATCGACGTCGGGCGCAGCGCCGCGGGCGTCTCCGTGGCGTTGACGCTGGCCAGCCTGGTGCTGACCTGGGTGCTGCTGCTGGCGGTCTCGTTCATCGGGGGCCGCCGAACGAGGGGAACCGCCTGATGACCGCATCCAGCCCGCGCGATGTCGCACCGGGGGCCGTCACGACCGCATCGAGCCCGCGCCATGCCCAACAGGAGGGCACGACCGTCGAGTTCCGGGGTGTGCGGCGCGACTACGGCGCCACCGCCGCGCTCGACGGCCTCGACCTCACGCTGAAGCCCGGCGAGCTGCTGGCGCTGCTCGGCCCGTCGGGGTGCGGGAAGACCACCGCGCTGCGGCTGCTGGCGGGGTTCGACAAGCCGACGGCCGGCCAGATCCTGATCAGCGGGAAGGACGTCACCGGCGTCCCGGCGGCCAAGCGCGACACCGGCATGGTGTTCCAGGCCTACTCCCTGTTCCCCACGATGACCGCGGCCGAGAACGTCGCGTTCGGGCTGCGGATGCGGGGCGTGGGCGCGGCCGAGCGGAAGCGCCGGGCCGAGGAGCTGCTGGAGCTGGTCGGGCTGGGCGCGCGCGGCGGCTCGTACCCGCACGAGATGTCCGGTGGGCAGCAACAGCGCGTGGCACTGGCGCGCGCGCTGGCCGTCTCGCCGTCGGTGCTGCTGCTCGACGAGCCGCTCTCCGCGCTCGACGCAAGGGTGCGTGTGCAGCTGCGCGACGAGATCCGCCGCGTGCAGCTCGCGGAGGGCATCACCACGCTGTTCGTCACGCACGACCAGTCCGAGGCGCTCGCCGTGGCCGACCGGGTGGCGGTGCTCAACGCCGGCCGCCTGGAGCAGGTCGACGTGCCGCAGGAGGTCTACGCCCGTCCGGCCACCGCGTTCGTGGCCGAGTTCGTCGGCGTCATGAACGACGTGCCGGTGGAGGGCGGCCGCATCGTCCCCGGCGGGGCGCACCACGTGCAGACCCGCCCGGAAGGGCTCGTGGTGGGCCTGCCGGACGGCCTCCCCGCCACGGTTCTGACCAGCACGTTCCTCGGTCCGGTCACGCGTTTCGTGCTCACCACCGAGGTGGGCGAGCTGACGGTCGACGTGGTGAGCCGCCCCGGCCTGCCCGGCATCGGCGCAGCCACGACGGTGGCCCTCGACCCGTCCTGATCGGGCACACCGTGCCCATGTCCGATCTCACCGACGGGTCGCTCACGCTGCTGGAGCCGGTGTTCGCCGCCACCGCCCGCGCTCGTGAGCGATCGGTCGTGAGAACGCGCTGAGAGCTGTCGCACCGAGATCGAACAGCGCTCACCGGGTTCTCACGGACGGGACGCGGCCCGGCCGAACCGCTCACCCCACTCGCGCAGGTGCGCCACCAGCTCGGGTGGTGAGAGCACCTCGAACTCCGCCCCGGTGGAGCCGAGCGCCATGGCCGCCCAGTCGAGGGTGTCGGTGGTCATCCGCAGCACGCAGGCGCTCCCGTCGATCTCCTCGACCGCCGCCCACCGGCCCAGCCGCTCCCGGACCCGGGCCGCGGGCGCCTGCACCCGGGCCTCGACGCGGTGCGCGGCCTGCTGCACCTGGACCCCGGCCCGGACGAACGCCGCGGCGTCGGCGGCCGGCAGCTCGCGCGTGCGGAACCGCACCCCCGTGGTGTGCGGGCACGCGAGCCGGTCGAGCCGGAAGCTGCGCCAGTCGTGCCGGACGAGGTCGAAGGCCACGAGGTACCAGCGCCGCCCGAGCGGGACGAGCCGGTGCGGCTCCACGTGCCGTTGCGCGGGCTCGCCGCCCCGGGCGGTGTAGGCGAACTCGAGGCGCTCGGTGTCGCGGCAGGCCTGGGCCACGGCGATGAGCACGGCGGGATCGAGCACGGGAGCCGACCCGGAACCCCAGGTCGCGGGCTCGGTGACCGCGCGCAGCGCGTCTACCCGGCGGCGCAGCCGCGGCGGCATCACCTGCACCACCTTCGTCAGGGCGCGGACCGCCGACTCCTCGATGCCGGGCACGGCCCCCTGCGCCGCCGCCTGCATGCCGACGGCGATCGCGACGGCCTCGTCGTCGTCGACCACCAGCGGCGGCAGCACCGCACCCGGCGCGAGCTGGTAGCCGCCGTCGACGCCCCGGCTGGCCTCAACCGGGTAGCCCAGCTCGCGGAGGCGGTCCACGTCGCGGCGCAGCGTGCGCACCGAGACGTCCAGCCGCCCGGCCAGCTCGCCGCCGGGCCAGAACCGGTGGGTCTGCAGCAGCGACAGCAGCCGCAGCGTCCGGGAGCTCGTGGTGGCCACGTTCTGCAGTCTGCGCCCATTCAGGTCAGGAAGTGGCCGCTATGGACCCTAGAGTTCTCCCCATGACGACGAACGAGCGTGACGACCTGCTGGAGAGCCTCGCCACCCACCGGGCCTTCCTCCTCCGCACCGTGCAGGGCCTCACCGACGACCAGGCCCGGCTGCGCACCACCGTCAGCGAGCTGACCCTCGGCGGGCTGGTCAAGCACGTCGCGCTGATCGAGAAGGGCTGGGTGGACTTCGTCCTCGACGGGCCGGCCGCGATGGCGATGACCGAGGACAGCTACGCGGCGCACGCCGACGGGTTCGTCCTGCGCGGGGACGAGACCCTCGCCGGCGTCGTCGCCGACTACGAGAAGATCGCCCAGCGCACCGACGAGCTGGTGCGCACCCTGCCCGATCTGGACGCGTCGCACCCGCTGCCGGAGGCGCCGTGGTTCGCACCCGGCGCCCGGCGGTCCGCGCGCCGGGTCTTCGTCCACATCGTCGGCGAGACGGCCCAGCACGCGGGCCACGCCGACATCCTCCGCGAGGCCCTCGACGGCCAGAAGACGATGGGGTGAGCGTGTCCGAGAAGAGCGAGCTCCTGGGCAAGCTGGCCGGCCAGCGCGCGCAGCTCCGCAACAGCGTGCGGGATCTGAGCGACGAGCAGGCCGCGGCACGCACCACCGTCAGCGAGCTCTGCCTGGGCGGGGTGCTCAAGCACGTCGCCTACGGCGAGCGGATCTGGATCGACTTCGTGGTCGACGGCCGGAAGGTCGACGACCCGCAGCGGTACGCCGCGAGCTTCCGCATGGAGCCCGGTGAGACGCTCGCCGGGCTGCTCGCGGGGTACGAGGAGGTGGCGGAGCGCACCGAGAAGGTCGTTGCGGACCTCCCCGACCTCGACGGGGCGCACCGCCTGCCCACCGCGCCCTGGTACCCGCCGGACACGAGCTGGTCGGCACGGCAGGTGTTGATCCACATCCTGGCGGAGACGGCGCAGCACGCGGGCCACGCCGACATCCTCCGCGAGTCGCTGCCGGTCTGAGCGGCTCCGCCGGGAGAATGTCGGGGGTCGCTGTCAGGATGGGGCGGTGCTGCTCGCCGAGGTCGTCGCCACGTCCGCCGCGGTCGGCGCCACCCGCTCCCGCAAGGAGAAGTCGGGGGCGCTGGCCGCCCTGCTGCGTGCCGCCGCGCCACCCGAGGTGGAGGCGGCCACCTCGTGGCTCGCGGGCGAGCCCCGGCAGGGCCGCATCGGCGCGGGATGGCGCACCCTGTCCGGGCTCGCGGGCGAGCCGGCGGCCACGCCCTCGCTCACCGTCGCGGGGGTCGATGCCGTGCTCGGCGAGCTGGCGGGCAAGTCCGG
>CAXTTN010000138.1:11144-16279 GCA_964247105.1 uncultured Pseudonocardia sp. | reverse complement strand
GAACGGCTCCAGGCCGAGCTTCTGCACCACCGACGTGATCTTGTCGCCGACGGCCTTGAACGGGCCGGTGAGATCGCCGTGGGTCTCGGCGCGGTCGAGGTCGTCGAGGACGGTGAGCAGCTCGCTGACGAACTGCACCCGCGCCCCGACCAGCACCGTCTCCCGGTCACGGTCGACGCGGCGCCGGTAGTTGGCGTACTCCGCGGTGACGCGCTGCAGGTCGGCGGTGCGTTCGGCGACCTCGGCCGCGAGCTCCTCGACCCGTGGGTCGCCTACGTCCGCCGGGGCGGGCCCGGCCGGCTGGTCGCCGGCCGGGCCGCGCACCTCACCGGTCACCGGGTCGACCCGGCGCCGGTCCCGGACCACGACCCGCTCGCCATCACCGTTCTCGGCGTGCTCGTTGCGGTCGTTCCCGGTCATGCCGAGCGCTCCCCGACCGGGGGCGCGACCGGAATCGGTGCCGTGATGGTGGTCGGCGTGCTCACGACTTGCCCTTCTCCTCGTCGACGATCTCCGCGTCCACGACGTCGTCGGCACCGGCGTCGGCACCGGGGCCCGCGTCGGCCGTCGGGGCGCCGTCGGCACCGGGCTGCTGGTACAGCGCCGACCCCATCTTCTGGGACTCGGTGGCCAGCTTCTCCATCGACGCCTTGATCGCGTCGGTGTCGGTGCCCTTGAGCGCGTCCTGCGCCTCCTTGAGCGCGCCGCTCACGCTGTCCTTGACCTCGCCGGGGAGCTTCTCGTCGTTCTCCTTGAGGAACTTCTCGGTCTGGTAGGTCAGCGACTCGGCCTGGTTGCGGACCTCGGCCTCCTCGCGACGCTTCTTGTCCTCGTCGGCGTGGGCCTCGGCCTCCTTCATCATCCGGTCGATCTCGTCCTTGCCCAGGGCGGACCCGCCGGTGATCGTCATGGCCTGGCTCTTGCCGGTGCCCATGTCCTTGGCGGACACGTTGACGATGCCGTTGGCGTCGATGTCGAACGAGACCTCGATCTGCGGCACGCCGCGCGGCGCGGGCGGCAGGCCCGTCAGCTCGAACATGCCGAGCTTCTTGTTGTAGGCCGCGATCTCGCGCTCGCCCTGGAACACCTGGATCTGCACGGACGGCTGGTTGTCGTCGGCCGTGGTGAAGATCTCCGACCGCTTGGTGGGGATCGTGGTGTTGCGCTCGATGAGCTTGGTCATCACGCCGCCCTTGGTCTCGATGCCCAGGGACAGCGGGGTGACGTCGAGCAGCAGGACGTCCTTGACCTCGCCGCGCAGCACGCCGGCCTGCAGGGCGGCGCCGACGGCGACGACCTCGTCCGGGTTGACGCCCTTGTTGGGCTCCTTGCCGCCGGTGAGCTCCTTGACCAGCTCGGTGACGGCCGGCATGCGGGTGGAGCCGCCGACGAGCACCACGTGGTCGATCTGGCCGACCGAGATGCCGGCGTCCTTCACGACCTGGTTGAACGGGTTGCGGGTGCGGTCCAGCAGGTCAGAGGTGATCTTCTGGAACTCCGCGCGCGACAGCGTCTCGTCGAGGAACAGCGGGTTCTTGTCCGCGTCGACGGTGATGTAGGGCAGGTTGATCGTGGCCGTGTTCTGGCTGGACAGCTCGATCTTCGCCTTCTCCGCGGCCTCGCGGAGGCGCTGCATGGCCATCTTGTCGCGCGTCAGGTCGATGCCCTGGGACGACTTGAACTTGTCGACGAGCCAGGTGATGATCCGCTCGTCCCAGTCGTCGCCGCCGAGGTGGTTGTCGCCGTTGGTGGCCTTGACCTCCACGACGCCCTCGCCGATCTCCAGCAGGGACACGTCGAACGTGCCACCGCCGAGGTCGAACACGAGGATGGTCTGCTCCTTCTCGCCCTTGTCGAGACCGTAGGCGAGCGCGGCCGCGGTGGGCTCGTTCACGATGCGCAGCACGTTGAGGCCCGCGATCTGGCCGGCCTCCTTGGTGGCCTGGCGCTGGGAGTCCTCGAAGTACGCGGGCACGGTGATCACCGCGTCGGAGATCTCCTCGCCGAGGTAGGCCTCGGCGTCGCGCTTGAGCTTCTGCAGCACACGGGCGCTGATCTCCTGGGCGGAGTACTTCTTGCCGTCGACGTCGTCGGTGGTCCAGTTCGTGCCAACGTGGCGCTTGACCGACCGGATGGTGCGGTCGACGTTGGTGACGGCCTGGTTCTTCGCCGACTGCCCGACGAGCACCTCGCCGTTGCGCGCGAAGGCCACGACCGACGGAGTGGTGCGGGCACCCTCCGAGTTGGCGATGACCGTCGGCTCGCCGCCCTCGAGGACGGCGACGACGGAGTTGGTGGTTCCGAGGTCGATACCGACCGCACGAGCCATGGTGTTGCCTCCGAATAGCTTGAGTTGACTTCGCTCAAGTCTGACACAGTCCACCCGACCGAGCTTGAGTGGGCCCCGCTCAACTTGTTGCTACTGGCCCCAACGCGCGTCCCTCCCCCGGTGTTCCCGCGAGTCGACCTTCTCGACCCGGGGTGTTCGCGGATCGGACACGCGTTCCGGATCAGCACATTCGGCGTACCGAGAAGGTCGACTCGCGGGGTTACAGGGGTTTGGCGGGGCGGGGTTCGACGCGGCCGGCCGAGGCGGGGGGCAGGGGGTCGTCGACGGGGGCCAGGACGCGGTGGTGCGCCGGGTCGGTAACCAGCTGCTCCGCGGCGTCGCGGTACTCCAGCTCGCCGTCCGGGCCGAGGTCGGCGTGGTAGCCGGCGGCCGCGAGCTGCTCCTCGTCGAGGTCCACGAGGTACTCCCAGCGGCTCGCGACGACCGCGTAGTCCGGCCACGACAGGTGCCCGTACGCGTCGTGCATGTCGGCGAGCAGCCCGACGAACACCTGTTGCCAGCGCAGGGGCATCGACTGCGCCAGCGACCGGGGGATCACCAGGTGGTCGACGGTGGCGCCGGGAGCGGGGCGATCGGCGTAGTCCCGCACCGGGGTCGTCGACGCGGGCTGGTCGGGCGGCATTGCTACTCCTGCATCTCAGGCACGGCTGTTGGGCGTCGTGCCCGGCCGGGTGGCCAGCGGCACGAGCTCCCGATAGTTCCACGACACCGGCTGCACCCGGACGGGCTGCCCGCTGTAGGGCGCCTCGACCATCTGATCATTGCCCATGTACAGCATCACGTGGTGGATCGTCGTCGGATCCGACGGGTCGGTGGCGTAGAACAGCAGGTCACCGGGCTGCGCCTGCCGGACCGGCACGTGCCCGCCTGCCTGGTACTGCAGCCACGACACCCGCGGCAGCGTGATCCCGGCCGCCTGGAACGCGCGCAGCATCAGCCCGGAGCAGTCGAAGGAGTCGGGGCCCGTCGCCCCCCAGACGTAGGGCTTGCCGACCTCGTGCAGTGCGAACGCGATCGCGGACGCCGCCACGCCCTGCGCGAGCTGGGCGGTGCCGCAGTACGCCGTCGGGACCGCGGCCACCCCGGCCAGCTGCCCGACGAGCTGCGCGGCCAGTCCCTCCCACTTCGCGTAGGCGTCCGGGAAGGCCGAACGCTGGACGGTCTGGGCCGCGACCGTCACCGGCAACGCCTCCCAGCCGGGGATCGCCATCAGCCGCTGCAGGAAGATCGTGGTGCTGTAGACGGGGTCCCTGACCTGCGCGGGCGAGCCCCAGCCCTGCGACGGGCGCTGCTGGAACAGGCCGAGGGAGTCGCGGTCGCCGTAGTCCAGGTTGCGCAGGGTCGACTCCTGCATGGCCGTCGCGAGCGCCACCAGCGAGGCCCGGGGCGGCGCAGCCAAGCTCTTCGCCACCCCGATGATCGTCGCGGCGTTGGTGCGCTGCTCGGCGGTGAGCTCGCCGATCGTCACGCCCGCCCTGGCTCCGGCCGGGCCGCTGGCGTCGCAGGCCCCGAACGTGGCCTGGCCGCCGCTGGTGCCCCCGCTCGCGCTGAAAGCGACGAACGCCACCGCCAGGAACAGGACGAGCCCGATCCCGATCGCGACGAACGGCAGGAGCAGCCGCAGCGGTCGGATGCCCCGCGCTCCGTGGCCGGGACCCGGTGACCGGGTGACGGGAGGCGTGATCATCGAGGGCCTACGCCCGGTCGTAACCGGAGACCTTCCAGCCCCCGGACTCGGTGTCGACGACCGTCACGACCAGCGTCAGCGCGTCCGTCGGCACGTCCACGAGCACCGACCGCGGGGCCACCTGCACCGCCTTCGGTGCTCCGGTCACCTTCGTGGCCGGGACGTTGGACGGGTCGACGCCGCCCAGCACGCCGAGGTACTCGTCGGTGGTCGTCGCGCGCAGGCCGTTCAGCCAGGTCGCGGCGGGGGTGCCGGCGGGGGGCCGGACCCACGCGGCCGTCCAGCGACCGGCCACGTCCAGCGCGGCCACCGGGGCCTGCGACACCGGCAGCGTCGTCGGGGCGAGAACGGGAACGGGCGGGAGCACGGTCGGCGCCGGAGAGGTGGCCGGTCCCGACGCGAACGTCGACGGGTACGGCACGGCTCGGGCCGACGTCGGGGCGGCGGCCACCGGGCCCGGCCGGGTACCGCCCGCCGCGGCCGCGGCCACCCCGACCAGCGCCGCCACCGCCACGATCACGGCAGCGGTGACGGCGAGCCGGGCGGGCGAGCGCAGCGGCCACTGCCACACCGAGCGGTACGCGGCCGCGCGGCCGCGCGTCGTCCGGATCGGCATCAGCCACCCCCGGACCGCGACGGGCGGGGCCGGTAGATGCGGTACACCGGGACGCCGTCCACCAGCTCGGCCTGCACCGGGCGGGCCGAGCCGGGCCGCACCGGCACCGAGTCGTCACGGCGGTAGATCGCGCGGTCGTCGACCTCGGTGGGATCGCCCCAGGTCGGCCGCCCACTGTCGGCTCCCACACCGCCCGAACCGGCCGGGAGCGCGGGACGGCGCGCTCCCGAGACGGCGATCGTGCGCGGGGCCTCGACCTCGGCGCGTTGGCGGGGGATGCGGGTGGCCGTGGCGGTGACGCGGGCCCCGGGCTCGGACTCGGGACGGGCGCCGCCCGAGTAGTCCGCACCGGCGGAGGCCCCGCGACGCTCGTCCCACCAGCGGGTCTGACGGTCGTCACCGGGCGCCCCGCCGCGCACGCGCTGCCACACCCGCGACATCGGGCCGGTGCCCGCGCCGGGCACGATGCCGCCGAACTGCTC
>CAXTTN010000138.1:0-11134 GCA_964247105.1 uncultured Pseudonocardia sp. | reverse complement strand
CAGGGACACCATCGACACCAGCCTGCGGAACGGGCGGGCGACGGCCCACAGCACCACCGTCACGACACCGGTGACGAGCAGCGCGAGCCAGAGGTCGATGCCGGAGCCGGGCCGGAACAGCGAGACGACCAGCAGCGCGTGCAGCCCGGCGAGCGCCCCCACCACCAGCGTGTTGACGATCGCGGCGCCGGCCACCCGCAGCAGCGACGGGAGGATGTCCGGTTTGAGGACGGCGACCACCGCGACCGCGGGCGCGGTCATCACCATCAGCCGCAGCATGAGCATCGCGACGAGCACCAGGACCTTGGACAGCAACTGGAAGAGCGCGATGCAGACGGCCTCGATGAGGGCCAGGATCCCGGAGCCGACGCGGCTGCCCGACTTGCCCTGGAAGTAGGGATAGCGGTCGCCGAGCTGGCCCGCGATCGTGGTGAAGTCGGCCTTCTTCTTGTCGGCGAGCTGCGAATTGTCCTGCTTTTTGTCGACTTCGTCGATCGTGTAGGTCTGGGCCCGCAACAAGTCTCGGCCGAACTGCTGGGCTTGGGGAACGTCGGGTGCTCCGAACTCGCCTCGCAACCAGTTCTGATAGATCACCTGGTCCACGAGCACAGTGGGCAGAGTGTCGCGATTACCCAGCCCGATCTCCCCGAGAAAGCCGTCCTGCATCTGGGTCACGCCGTCGAGGAGCAGCGGATCAGCTGCCTTCGACCAGTCGACAGGCGCGAGATACGCCGCCGAGCCGACCACTAGCGCGACAACAGCGAACATCGCCCGCTGAGTCTGCCGCGCAAGATCGCCTCGCAAGGCGAGGATCAGCAAGAACACCGCGAGCACAAGAAGGGCAGGACCTATGTACGTAGTGAATACAGCGGTGTACATCGCCTTTGTACCCTCGGAGATGACCTTATCGAGTGACGAGAGTAGGTCACCGCCATCGGCGATGAGATAGTGCGACCAGTTGACGCCACCGACGGCAAACTTGGCCACGTTGAGGGTCTGATTGCCGAGCCAGGTGTCAGTTGTGCTGGCAGGATTAAACGCAGCCCCAGCACAACCGAGGTCGTAGTTGTACCAAACCAGCCCGGCGTAACCGACCTCCCGATAGACACTTCCCTCCTCGCCGCCCGAAGCCCGCGGGGGATCCAACGACCCCACCAGCCCGGTCCCCGGACGATCCGGCGCCGGGGCCTCCTTGCAGTCGAACGGCTGCGCGAACGCGGGCTGCCCCAGCATCACCGAGCCCCCGACGAGCCCGGCTACGATCAGCAGGGCCCACCGCCTGCGCGGACGGGCACCGACGTGACGAGCGCGCCGACGCCGACGGGCGACGAGCACGGCAGCGACCAGCACCAGGGCCGCCGGCACCCATCCCGCCCCCGCCGGAAGGTCCCCGCCGGTCACCGAGCGGACCCTCCGCCCGCCCTTGCCCGGTCGTCCACCACCGGGCCGTCGTCGCGCAGGTGACGGCCGTTGCGCGGCGCGTCGTCGCCGACATCACCGATCAGGTCGAGGTCCTCGTCGTCGAGCAGCTCGGCCCCGGTCCGGATGCCGTTGCGGGCGTCGCCGCGCAGCAGGCCTTCGGGATCGTCGAGGTCGGCGAACTCGTCCACGTCGTCGGCGAGTTCGACGACCCGCTCGGGCACCTTCACCAGCGGGATGCGCGGGGCAGGCTCGTCGGGCGCGCGGACGGCCGCTGGAGCGGGTGCGCCGCGCACCGAGATCCGGCTCGCGTCGGGGTTGGTGTCCAGCGCGAGGCGCACGTGCTCGAGATGCGGCGCCTCCAGGTCGATGCGGATCTTCTCGACCCCGCCGTGGCCGTCGGCGAAGATGAACTGCCGGGGCGTGTCGTCGGGCCGGTCGTCGTGGCGGGGCCGCGGCGAGAGCGTGCCCAGCATCTGCTCGTAGCCGACGCCGGTGGGCACCTTGAGCAGGCGCAGCGCATCGGCCTGCGCCTCGTCGTCGTCGGTGCGCCCCACGAACACGGCGTTGACCAGCGACGCGAATCCCGACACCCGCAACAGGTCGCCCGCCAGCTGGGAGGCGAACAGCGCGCGGACGTTGAACTTGCGGGAGTCGCGGGCCAGCCGGTCGATGAGGACCTTGCCGGTGGGGACCTGCGAGAGGAAGTGGGTCTCGTCGAGCGCGACACCCTTGCGCAGGTTGCGGTCGGCGTCGTAGATCGTGCGCTGCGTCAGCCACGAGGCGAGGTTGAGCAGCTCGACGGCCAGCGACTCGCTGTCGGTCCACTCCTCGCGCGGGCTGCCCGGGCGCGGCAGGGTCATCCCCTGCATCGTCAGCACGGTGAGGCGGTAGTCGCGGTCGGCCTGCCACGGGTCGTCGCGGGTGGTGTCCGGGAACAGCAACGCGGCCTGCGGGAGCTCGCGGCGCTCCTCCAGGAAGTCGGCGACCACCCCGGCGTGCTCCTCTCCGTCGCGGGCGTGGCGGCGCAGCACGTCGATCACCTGGCCGGGATGCCGGTCGGCGGAGCCACCCACCTCCCGGACGGCGCGCAGCAGCACGATCCGGGTGTGCGGCAGCCGGGAGATGTCGTAGGGCAGCAGGCCGGTGAGCACGTCCAGCACGAGGCGGCGGCGCGTCGCCGCGGCCAGCGAGCGCTCGCGGCGCCACGCCCGTTCGGGATCCTCGTCGTCGAGGAAGTGCTCGGCGCGCGGCTCGGCCACCACGCGGTACGGGTTGAGGATGCCCGGGTCGGCCCGGAGCAGGTTGATGTGCCGCGAGAACGGCGCGAGCTCGGGCAGGCGGGTCAGCTCGGCGAGCGGCCCGGACGGGTCGAGCACCGTCCAGCGCGCCCCGGCACGCAGCGTCTTGTAGACGATCAACCCGGTGAGGAACGACTTCCCCGACCCCAGCCCGCCGACGACCGCCGTCAGGCCCGACGCCCGGCGCACCTCCTGCGCCAGCCACGGATCCCACGCCACCGGCCGCCGCGTGGCCGTGCAGGTCTCGCCGATCATGATCCCGCGCCGGTCGCCCACCGACGCCGTGGCCGCCGGCACCGCCGCGGCCGCCCAGGTGACCGAGCCACGGCGGCGGTAGGCCGTGGTCGCCAGCGGCTCGCCCGGGATGAACTCGCGCGCGTAGCGGTACTGCGCCTCGGGGTGCTCGATCTGCACCTTCGGCCGGTAGACGTCGAGCAGCTGCTGGGCGCGGCTGATCGCCTCGGCCTCGTCCTTGCCGGACACCGCGACCCGCCACCAGCCGTACAGGCGCGTGTTGAGCTGGGTGAGGCCGGAGGTCAGCTCGTCCTCGACCTCCAGGACCCGGTCGGCCTGGCGCGCCAGCGACATCGGGGGGTCGAGGTCGTGGTCGTGGGTGTAGTGCCGGATCTGGCTGCGCACCTTGCCCATCTGGCGCTGCAGCTCACCCGCCACCTCCTCGGGGCGTCGGATGTACATCCGCGCCGACCACTCGACGGGGAACGGCAGCCGGTCGGAGTGCTGCATCCACGGGTCGTCGACCTCGGGGATGCGCAGCCCCTCCATCAGCCCGATCGACAGGACCGCGACGTTGCGCGACACCGTCTGCGACCGGATCCGCCCCACAACGCGGACGGTCGGCGCGTAGGGCTCCTGGTACATGTCGACGCCGTCGCTGAACGCGGCGAGATCCTCTGTCTCCCAGCGGGTGACCGCGCCCGGGACCACCGACAGCGTGCGCGGCGCCGGCAGGCCCAGCGCGCACGACCGGTGCATCAGCCAGGCGATGTCGTCGGCGGCGGCCGGCCGCGCGTCGAGCCCGCTGCCGGCGACCAGCTCGTCGAGGTGCGCCACCTCCGACGCGAGCGCGGCCAGCTCGGCGCGCACCGCGGCCGGCGCGAACTTGCCGAGCACGGGAGCTGCGGCGTCGACCCAGCGGTCCACCATGCTGCGGCCGGACACCTCGATGCCGAGGAAGACCTCCTTGTCCGACATCGACAGGCCCATCAGGTGGCGCTGCTCGCCCTCCAGGAACCCGTCCCAGCCCAACGCGCCCGCGACGTCGGGCATGCGGCCCAACGCGTTGTTGTCGAACGACTCGGCCCACATGTGCACGGGGTAGGGCCGCGTGGTCACCCGCAGGTGGATCCAGCGGCCCTGCAGCTCGCCGAGCTGCGCGGCGATCTGCCGGATCAACACCTCGCGCTGCGAGTCGCTGCGGAAGCTCCACGCCTGGGCCGCCAGCCGGTACCAGGCCATCACCTGGGTGCCGGTGCGCGTCAGGTGGCCTTCGATGGAGCGCAGCGCGATGTCGGGCACGTACTTCGGCAACCCGGACTCCCCGGCGAGCGCTCGCCCGCGCTTGCGGCCGCGCGGCTCGTCGCGGGCGGCGTCACGTCGCGGCACGCGGATGCCCCTTCCGGTGTCTGCGGGCGGGTCGGGTCGCTGCCGTCGGCGGGCGCGAGACGGCGTTCACGCGGACGTGACCGGACCGCACCGGCCCCCCGCCGACGGCGGTGCGGGCCCGCGGACCGCTGATCTCGTGCCGGAAGTGCGCGAGAACCTGCCCCAGCGGGCGCTCGTAGTCGATGCGCTGCCCGAGGAACCGGGTGACGAGGACGGTCAGGACCAGTGCCCACGCCACCGAGAAGAAGTCGAGCCCGATGCCCACGCGCCGCTGCACGAACATCACGAGGATCATCACGAGCAGGCCGACGCCGTAGCTGACGTACCGGGCCCGCCAGGGGAACGTGGCGCGTGGAGGCCCGAGCCAGACCGAGTCGACCCGGTACACCTCGTCATCGGTGCGGACGAGCACGCCGGTCACCCGACGAGAAGGCCGGCGAGGAAGCTGCCGATCTTCGGGCCGTTCCCGGACACGGCTATACCCAGCGCGACCAGGCCGATCAGGAGGCCGACGCTGCGCCGGGCGACGCCTGCGTTGTCGCCCCGGCCCCCGATCCACAGCAGGATCACGGCGATGCCGAGCAGGATCAGCGGTACGACGTTGTCCTGGATCCACCCCTGCAGACCGTTCGTGCTCAAGCCCTGCGCGTAGGTGGCGAGCACCTCGGGTCCCGTCACGACGGCCTCCTCATGCTCACTGCTTCCCCTGCATTCATTGCCGGTGCGTTCGTTGTCATCACTGTTGGTCGCTGTACTCGTACGGTGCCACACCTGGATCGATGTCGTGACTCATCGCGCACAGAACGAGCC
The DNA here is from genome assembly GCA_964247105.1 of uncultured Pseudonocardia sp. GTDB lineage: Bacteria > Actinomycetota > Actinomycetes > Mycobacteriales > Pseudonocardiaceae > Pseudonocardia. Next base: position 5,981 of record CAXTTN010000138.1, on the reverse strand, counting down.
GGTACGCCACTGTCCGCAGCCACAGGGTAACGGGCGCGGTCGGGGATGTCCCGGCCACCGATCACCATCGTGAACGGCAGGCGACCGGACCCGCCCGCCGCGCCGGGCACCCGAAATCACATGGACGATGGCCCGGCGCCCGGACGGACGTCGTCGGGACGCAGCCGCCCCAGGTCAGGGACGGTTCGCCGGGGACCTCTAGGCCGCCCGTGCCACATCGGCCGCTGAACGGGCGAAATGTGGTGTCGCATCCGAACCCGGTGCGGTCGCGCATGCGGTTACCGATGGGTAAGTTCACTGTCGACCCGCTGTCGCGCATGCAACGGTCGACCGGCGCAGCGGTTTAGTCTGCAGCGCAGCGGACCGCGGCGCACCATCCGCGGCCCAGTCCTGGGAGGAACGCCCGTGGTTGTGAGACTCGTCGTCGGCCTGGCGATAACCGTGATCGCGGTGGCGATCTCCGGTCGCCGCGCGCTCTACCTCTACCGGCTGATCTCGTCCGGACAGCCGGCCCACGACCGCACCGACGGGCTCAACCAGCGGATCCGTGCCCAGTTCGTCGAGGTGTTCGGACAGCGGAAGCTGCTGAAGTGGTCGGTGCCGGGCCTCGCGCACTTCTTCACGTTCTGGGCGTTCGTCATCCTGATCACCGTCTACATCGAGGCCTACGGCGCGCTGTTCGTGCCCGACTTCGCGATCCCGCTGGTCGGGCACTGGGCGGTACTGGGCTTCCTGCAGGACACCATCGCGGTGCTGTGCCTGATCTCCCTCGGCGTCTTCGCCGTCATCCGGCTGCGCAACCCCCCGGAGACCAAGCTCCGCGCGTCGCGCTTCTACGGCAGTCACACCGGCGGTGCGTGGCTGATCCTGTTCATGATCTTCAACGTGCTCTGGACGCTGTTCTTCTTCCGCGCCGCGTCCTCGGCCCTGGGCACGTTCCCGTACACCTCCGGCGCCTGGGCCTCGATCGGGCTCGGCCACCTGTTCGACGGCCTGTCGCCGGGCACGCTCGAGGTGGTCGAGAGCATCGGGCTGATCCTGCACATCGGCGTGATGCTGGTGTTCACCGTCGTGATCGCCTACAGCAAGCACCTGCACATCTTCACCGCACCGATCAACGTCTCGGCGAAGCGCTTCCCGAAGGCGCTGGGTCCGCTGCCGGTGATGACCTCGGCCGGCAAGCCGATCGACTTCGAGGATCCGGGCGACGACGACGTGTTCGGCCGCGGCAAGATCGAGGACTTCACGTGGAAGGGCATGCTCGACTTCGCGACCTGCACCGAGTGCGGCCGCTGCCAGAGCCAGTGCCCGGCCTGGAACACCGGCAAGCCGCTCTCCCCGAAGATCCTGATCATGGACCTGCGTGATCATCTGCTCGCGAAGGCGCCCTACATCATCGGCGGCAAGGAGGTCCCGGAGGAGGGGTCGATCGACTTCGCCGCGGGGATGAAGGCACATCCCGGCCACGGGGTCCCGGAGTCGGGTTACGAGCGGATCCACGGCTCGGTGCTGGAGCAGGCCGCCCGGCCGCTGGTGGGCACCGCCGAGCAGGGCGGCGTCATCGACCCGGACGTGCTGTGGGCGTGCACCACCTGCGGCGCCTGCGTGGAGCAGTGCCCGGTGGACATCGAGCACGTCGACCACATCGTCGACATGCGCCGCCACCAGGTGCTCATCGAGTCGGAGTTCCCCACCGAGCTCGGGACCCTGTTCAAGAACCTGGAGAACAAGGGCAACCCGTGGGGCCAGAACGCCCGCGAGCGGCTGGACTGGACCAAGAAGCTCGGCTTCGAGGTCAACGTCTTCGACGGCGAGCTCGCCCCCGAGGTCGAGTACCTGTTCTGGATCGGCTGCGCCGGCGCCTTCGACGACGGTGCGAAGAAGACCGTGCAGGCCACCGCGGAGCTGCTGCACCGCGCCGGGGTGAACTACGTGGTGCTCGGCCCTGAGGAGACCTGCACCGGCGACCCGGCGCGGCGCTCGGGCAACGAGTTCCTGTTCCAGATGTTGGCACAGCAGAACGTGGAGGTGCTCAACGCCGTGTTCGAAGGCCGCGAGCCGGGTACTCGCAAGATCATCACGACCTGCCCGCACTGCCTCAACACCCTCGGCCGGGAGTACCCGCAGCTCGACGGGCACTACGAGGTGGTGCACCACACGCAGCTGCTGAACAAGCTGGTCCGCGAGGGCAAGCTGGTGCCGGTCGCCGCACCGGACGCGAGCGCTCCGGTGACCTACCACGACCCGTGCTACCTCGGCCGGCACAACGAGATCTACGAGGAGCCGCGGGCCCTGGTGGGCGCGGTCGCCACGCTGACCGAGATGCCACGCCACGCCGACCGCTCCATGTGCTGCGGTGCCGGTGGCGCGCGCATGTGGATGGAGGAGCGGATCGGGCAGCGGGTCAACGTCAACCGCACCGAGGAGGCCATCGCCACCCTCGAGGCCGCCGGGTCAGGCGGCACCATCGCCGTCGGCTGCCCGTTCTGCAAGACGATGATCACCGACGGGCTCACCCAGAAGCAGGGCGAGGGCGTGGCCGAGAACGTCGACATCCAGGACGTGTCCCAGATGCTGCTGGCCGCGGTCAGGCGCGGCGACCCGCACACGAGCGGCTCGAACTCCAACGGCTCGGCCGCGGCTCCGGCGAGCAAGCCCGAGCAGGAGGACGCCACCAGCTGACTGTCAACGCACGGTGGGATTCGAGCCCGTACTGGGCTCGACCCCCTCCGCACGTCCACTGCACGGAGAAAAGCCCGAAGCTACGAAGCGCTTCACCAATGGATCGGACTGGCGAACCAGGACGATCCCGAGATCCGGACCGATTGCTGCGGCCCACGGTGTCGCGCAAGCGTCGACCTGCCAACCACCAGCCACCGCAACCGGCTGCGGCAGAGTGCGCTCGTTCACGATGGTGCCGGCTGGAATCCGCTGATGGAGAGCCCCAACGGCAGCTGCGCAGTCTGGCATGCCGGTAGCCACTAGGACGGCTTCCTCGGCTGGCTGAGTGAGAAGCCGGCACATCGGGTCGACGTCGCCGATCGTGATGGCCTGAAGCAGCGCGGGGAGCACGCGGCCCGGCTGCCCTTCCCCGAGGGCTGCGCGCATCGGATCACCCATATGAGAGTCGATCTCTCGCTGCTGCTCCGCAGATCGGTAGCTCGTCACCCCCAAGCCCACACCGGAGACCACGCACAGCACAGCACCCACCGCACCGAGCTTCCACGCCGGCAGCTGGAGCAACCCGGCCAGGAGCACCCCGATACTCCCCGCCAGCGCCCAGGCCCACGGCCCGGTGCTGTACATCAGCCCCACCACCACGACGACCCCGCCGAGGTGCAGCACCCACCCCCGCAACAACCCGTCGAGCCGCAACAACCGAAGCAGGAGGAGCAGCACCAGACCCGCGGCCCACGGGATCCACGACCACCCGGAGAACGGCCACAGCAACAGCGCCGCCGCGGCGATGGCCAACCCCGCGGCCCCGCGGGGGGACCGGGTCAGCTTCCGCCACTCGAACGAGCGCGGAGGGGGCGGTGGCGGGGCCGGCGGGCGCACAGCCGGGAGCCAGGGAGGCGGAGTGGTGCGTTCCGGGTCCATCGCCGATCGAGGCTACCCGGGATCGACGGGTTCAGAGCCACCCGTTGTCCCGGGCCTGCTGCACGGCCTCCGAACGGGTGCCCGCGCCCAGCTTCTGCATCGCCGACGACAGGTAGTTCCGCACCGTCCCGGGCGAGAGGTGCACGCGGCCGGCGATGTCGGCGGCGGTCCCGGCCGGGTCGACGTTGCGCAGCACCTCCAGCTCCCGGTCGGTCAGCGGGCAGTCCTCGGCCATCAGCGCCGTCACCGCCAGCTCGGGGTCGACGTATCGGCCGCCGCGGTGCACCCGCCGGATGACCTCGGCCAGCAGCGACGCCGGCGCGCTCTTCGTGACGAACCCGGCCGCTCCCGCGCCCAACGCCCGCCGCAGCACGCCGGGCCGGGCGTGGCGGGTGAGGATGATGCAGCGCGTGCCGGGCCGGTTCGCGGCCACCCACTGGGCGACCTCGGCGCCGTCGCGTCCGGGCATCTCGACGTCCAGCACGGCCACGTCCGGTGAGTGCTCCCGGATCCGCGCGATCGCCTCGTCCCCGGTTCCGGCCTCCCCGACGACCACCAGGTCGGGCTCGAGCCCCAGCAACGCGCCGACGGCGCCGCGGGTGAGCGACTCGTCGTCGGCGAGCACGAGTCGGATCACCGGGCGCCGGCCGGCAGCGTCGCGTACAACCGGAACGTGCCGTCGGGGGCGCGTCCGGCGTCGAGGCGTCCGGCGTGCTCGTCGAGGTACCGGCCCAGGGCGGCGAGGCCGGTACCCGGGTCGCTGTCGTCGGGTGGCAACGCCCCGTCGTTGACGACGAGCAGCCGCGCGTCGCCGCCCCGTATGTCGATCTCGATCGTGCAGCGGCTGGGCTGGGCGTGGCGCAGCACGTTCGTCATGGCCTCGCGCAGCACCCGGCCGAGCACGGCGCGGGCCGGCGCCCCGACCGACGCCGGATCGCCCTCGACCCGCAGCGCGATCCCGGCCGAGCCGAGCACCGCACGGGCTCCGGCCAGCTCGGTGACGAGGTCGATGCCGCGGTTGTCGCGGACGAGCGCGCGCACCTCCCTCAGCGACTCGCGGGCCACGCACTGCACCGCCTCCATCTCCGCCCGGGCGCGCTCGCCGTCGACCGCCTGCAGCCGTGCCGCCAGCTCGCTCTTGAACGCGACCACCTCCAGCGCGTGGCCGAGGATGTCGTGCAGGTCGTCGGCGAGGCGGAGGCGTTCGCGGGCGGTGGCCAGCTCGGCGGCGGCACGGCGGGAGTCGTCGAGGTCGGTGACGGCCTTGAGCCACCAGAGCCGCTCGACGTCGAGCGTCCACATCATCGCGACGTAGACGGCGGCGGCGCCGACGCCGAACCACGGCGCGACCCCGAACGCCGCGAAGACGGGCAGGCTGACGACGTAGCCCAGGCCGGTTGTCAACGCGGTCGCGCCGGCGACCCATGCGGCCGTCCAGCGCGCCCGCAGGCCACCGACGATGTCGCCGAGCAGCACGCCGCCGACGAGCGCCCAGATGAACCCGACGATCCCGCTGGCCAGCCCGACCAGCGTGATGGCCAGGCCGACGGCCGACGCCGCGACGACGAACCAGAGCGGCGCGCGGCTGCCCAGGAAGCGGACGTTCTGCCGTATCCGCCACAGGTGCAGGCCCAGCGCGGCGACGTAGAGCGCCGCCAGCGCGGCGGTGAACCCCACCTCAGGGAGCCCGCTGAAGATCACCGCCGCGGGCACCAGCAGCATCCAGCCGATCGTGATCGCGAGGCCGATCCGCCCGAACCTGCGCGCGGCCCTGACCTTGCGTTCCTCGGCTCCCACCAGCGGCGATACGTCCACATCCGCACGGTAGCCGAGCCTCGTGCCCCCGTCCGGGGTTCGATGACAGCTGTCATGCCGACCGCTGACTGCGATGACTACTGCTCGGGCCGGCTGGCCGGGATGGTGGAGCCATGACACAGACGACCGAACGACCCGCCGCCGTCGACGCCGCACTGGCCGTCGAGGTGCGTGGCCTGCGGGTCCGCTACGGCGAGTTCACCGCCGTCGACGGCATCGACCTCGACGTCCGCCGCGGTGAGGTCTTCGCCCTGCTCGGCACGAACGGAGCCGGCAAGACCACGACGCTGGAGGTGCTGGAGGGCTTCGTCGCGCGTAGCGGTGGCACGGTGTCGGTGCTGGGCATCGACCCCGCCGTCGACCGGCCCGCCCTGGTCCGCCGCATGGGCGTCCAGCTGCAGGACGGCGGGTTCGTCGACGAGCTGACCGTGCTGGAGACCCTGCAGCTCTGGCAGAAGCTGGTCGAACGGCCCGACCGGCCCGAGCGCCTGCTGGAACGGTTCGAGCTGGGCGGGCGCCGGGGTGTCGCCGTCGGCAAGCTCTCGGGCGGGGAGAAACGCCGTCTC
>CAXTTN010000137.1:3972-16289 GCA_964247105.1 uncultured Pseudonocardia sp. | reverse complement strand
GACGCCCACCGACCACTCCAGCTGCTCAAGATCAACTGACTTTGACGACCCCCTGAGCATGTAGCGTCGGCGGCCTCCTCAGATTCGCGCCCAAGGCCTCGAGTGCGAGGTCTAGCTGTGTGATTGGAACAATTGCCGACATTACTGAATATCGGTAATCATCGAACGTCTTTGAAATGTTCTCCATTCGCACATTGTGTCGAGATATGAGCGTCTCAGCTAGGCGCCTATCACTGCGCGAGAGTAGGGCTTCGTATTCGTCGACCGCCGATCCAACGCGGCGCCCGCTCGACTCTGCTGCCCGTGCACGAATTCGCGCCCTCAGCTCTCTTTCACGGTCTCTAGCTACTCTATCCTTTGGCATCTTCTTTGGCGCCATTGCTACGCTCCAAATCTCAGGAACCGTGTTAGGTACGCCAAGTCGTCGCTTGTCCCGCCAAACTTGGGAGATGCTGCATGTAAAACTGCAACACGCTCGCACCTCGTTTGCAAGCCCTCGATTGTGAGGCCTAGGCTCGGGTATGACGAGGGGTGCGACAGCAGCTGAAGAATTAGAACGCCGCCCGACGCGAGACTACGAATGTAATAAGCGGATCGTGGTCACCAGGATGTGCGACGTCCAGTTCGTACTCGGCGAGATCACCGCCCCCGGCCCGATCAACAGCATCGCGGAGCATCTCTTGTAGCTCGGACGGGTTGGTCGGGTCAGCTACCGATGAGAAGCGTGCAAGGGTCGCGCCTCGGCGACGAAGGACAAAGCACAGCAGGCCGCCTGAGTTGCCCGTGCCATCCGCTGGGGTCGCTGCTTGAAGTGCTGGCATCGATTGTGTCGGCTCCGAGGGTGACGTCAGCGGTGCCACGACGAACGTAAATTTGTCCCGCCGTACGACCTGGCCCCACTCCTGCAGCAGGACGAGCGACCGCTTGGCGGTCGCCAGCGACACCCCATGCTCGATGGCCAGCTCGGACGCGGCTGGCGCCAAAACTCCCGGGACCAGTGAGCCAGTCTCGATGCGGAGCGTGACGGCGGCCGCGACGACCTGGTATGGGTGCCGCGGATCTTCGCGGACCTGGGCTTCCTCGTCAGGCTCGGCCGGGCGCTGCGGCATCCCAGCTCCCAGCCCACGGGCGGCGCGCTGATCGGACTCCGACACCCATGCTGTGTACGTCCGCAAGGTGGTCGTTCCGCCACCACCATGCCCCAGTCGGCCGGCCACAGTCCGCGGGTCCACGCCGGCCGCGATCAGCTCCGTGGCCGAGTAGTGCCGGAGCTTGTGCAGCGTCGTATCGATGCCGAGCCGCGTCACCATGCGGTCGTACCGCTGCGTCACGCTGTCCGGCGCCGGGAAGGTCCGGCCGTCGGGGTCGAAGGAGAACAGGAATGCATCCTCGGCCCACTGCATGCGCAGTGCTGCTGCCCGGGCCGCGCACCGCTCGATGTGCTCCTGGACAACGGTGACCGTCTCAGCGTCGAGCGCGATCCGGCGCTGCTGGTGCGTTTTCAGGTCGCCCTCGCCCCAGCCGGCGCCGGGCTCGCGTCGGATCGCTCTGCGAAGCCACAGCGTCTCTCGGCCCTCCGCCAGGTCGACAGAGGAGCGGCGGAGCGCGCACAGCTCGCCGCGGCGGATGCCCGTGGTCATCGCGACCCACACGAGCGTTCCCCAGTCCGGTTCGCGCCACGAGGCCGTGACGATCCGCGCAGCGTCGGCGGGCGTCGGCGGCTGCGGGTTGGGCTTCGAAGCCGGCGGTGGCTCGGCCTTCGCTGTCGGGTTCTCGGCGACCCAGCCCCAACGGACGGCCTTCTTGTAGGCACCGGAGAGGATGAAGTGGATCTGGCGGATCGTCGTCGGCGCCAGCGGCCGACAGCGGTGCGGACGACACTTCTCGTTGCACTCATGGTCACCGGAGACGCGGTGGTCGGTCGTGCGCCCCCGGCCTGAGCAACGGGCTCGGCAGCGTCGAAGGACGCCGTAGAACGAGTCCAGCGTCTCGGCGTTGAGCCGGCCGGCCTTGACGTGGCCCAGGCTCGGCGAGATGTGGTTGCGGACGTGCGTCCGGTAGAGGTCGAGCGTCGTCGGCGAGCCGGCGAAGCCGTCGAGGTACTTCTCAAGCAACTCATCGACGGTCGCGCTCGTCATCGGCGCCCGGCGTTGCGCGACCTCCTGGAGGAACCGCGCGCGGACGGCCTCGGCCTCGTCCCACTTCTTGCGCCCGGGATCGACGGTCCCGATCAGGTAGTGCCGCCTGCCCGTAAAGGGGTCGATGCCGGCGTACACGCGCACGCGCAAGGCCCCGCTGGGCAACTCCTCGATGTTGCCGCGGGCGCGGGTTCGTCCGGTGCCAGGACGGCCGGTCACGGGGGCACCGTAGCGCGTTTCGCGCCACATGTGATGCCACGCGGGCTGGCTCGGCGATCATGGTCTCAGAGTTTCCCCTGGTCAGAGCTGGAGCGGGCGACGGGAATCGAACCCGCGTAGCTAGTTTGGAAGACTAGGGCTCTACCATTGAGCTACGCCCGCATGCTCCGGTTGCCCGGAGCGACTGGAGCTTAGCGGACCCATCGCGAACGACGACGCCTCCCCGGGTCGTGATGGTGATGCGGGGCAGGCGCACCTCCGGGACGGGTCCGATCCCGCCTTGGCTGATGCCGGACCGGCAGCGTTCACGGGCTCCGAACAACCACGGTGCCCCAGGCCCTACACTTCGAGCGACGGGGTGTGGCGCAGCTTGGTAGCGCACTCGCTTTGGGAGCGAGGGGCCGTGGGTTCAAATCCCGCCACCCCGACCAGGTCATCGGCCTGATCGACGATCTTGCGGAGACGGTGACAGCAGTTGGTACCAGCAACTGAGGGATGAGCAGATCGTCGCCAGCTGCCGCATCGCGGACGAGTACGCCGTGAAGATCAACGCTGGTGAGCTACGCCCCGGCATGCAGCTCCCCTCAGAGCGCACCCTCGCAACGGACTACGGCGTCGCACGCAACACGGTGAAGGCCGCCATGCAGATCCTCGCCGAGGCCGGGATGGTCATCCGCAATCACGGCAAGGGCGTCTTCGTGCGCACCCCGGAACCACTGATCCGGCTGGGCAGCGACCGCTACTCGCCCAAGTACCGCGAGAGCGGCCTCTCGCCGTTCCTCATCGAGTGCGAGCGCGCCGGCAAGCGCGGCCGATTCGAGGTGCTGTCCACCGACCGCGCCGAGCCACCGCACGACGTCGCCGAGCGCGTGCACGTCGACGAGGAAGCACCGTCCGTGCTCCGCCGCGAGAACGTGTTCTGGGCCGACGACGCGCACTTCGCAGCGGTCCTGCGCCCTCTAACGCAGCCGACGATCTACAAGACACCGGCCGACCTGCTCAACCTGGCGCTCCGTTTGGAGAGTCTCGCAACCGTGGAAGCGTCGTTCATCGGCAGCCTGGTCGAGACGGTTCCAGGTCCGTGGAGCGCTGGCCCCGCGCAGAGCCGCCCGTAGACCCTCCCGAAGCGCTGCCGGACACTCTGTCCTCGGTTTGGCAGCGAGGGGCCGTGGGTTCAAATCCCGCCACCCCGACCAACTCTTGATCATCGGTTCGGCGCGGCGGTCACATCGGCCGCCGATGACCTGCGGTCGAGGCCCTGCCCGACATCGCGCCGCGAGCGCACGTGGGCGTTGCCGACACGCGTCAGGTGATCATGTTGTCGATCGGCGATACCCTCGCCGATCGTGGGCATCGTCGACGCGCAAGGGCGCCCGGAACCTCCCTGCGACGGCAGCGAGGCGGCCACGCTCCTGGGCTTCCTCGACCACCACCGCGCGACCCTGGCCTGGAAGTGCAACGGCCTGGACGCGGCCGGGCTGGGGGTGGCCGTCGCCGCCTCGTCCATGACCCTCGGCGGGATGCTCGCGCACATGGCGTTCGTGGAGGACCACTGGTTCTCCTACCACCTGCACGGCCAGGACCGGCAACCACCGTGGGACGCGGCCGGCTGGGAGGCCGACCCCGACCTGGACTGGCATCTGGCCGCCGGTCGCACGCCCGACGAGCTCGGGGCGCTGTGGCAGGCCGCGACCGCCCGTTCCCGCACGCTGGTCGAGAAGGCGCTGGCCGGTGGCGGGCTCGACCAGCCGGCCCGTCGCGCCTGGCCCGACGGCCGGGCGCCCAGCCTGCGCTGGATCCTCGTCCACATGGTCCAGGAGTACGCGCGGCACAACGGCCATGCCGACCTGATCAGAGAATCGGTCGACGGTCAGGCCGGCGAGTGAGCCGGGCTCAGGTCCGGTCGATCCGGGCGGCTCGCGCCTCGAGGTAGTGGCGCTCGGGGCTGCTCAACGTCGCGCGTGCCGCCGCCCGGTAGGCCGCGACGGCCGCGGCGAGGTCACCGGCGCGTTCCAGCAGGTGTGCGCGGACGGCGTCGACGCGGTGGTTCCCGACGGGCGCCGCCGCGTCCAGTTCGGCCAGGCCCGCCCGCGGCCCGTGCACCATCGCGACCGCGACGGCCCGGTTGAGCGCCACCATCGGGCCGGGAGTGAGGCTCACCAGCAGGTCGTAGAGGGCGAGGATCTGTGGCCAGTCGGTGTCGTCGGCACGCTTCGCCTCGGCGTGCACGGCGGCGATGGCGGCCTGCAACTGGTACGGCCCGATCGGGGCGTGCGCCAGCGTCCCGCTGATCAACGCGGTGCCCTCGGCGACCGATGCGGTGTCCCAGAGCGCTCGGTCCTGTTCCTCCAGCGGCACGAGCGAGCCGTCGGGCAGGGTGCGGGCGGGACGGCGCGCGTCGGTGAGGAGCATGAGCGCGAGCAGGCCCGCGGCTTCGCCCTCGCGGGGGAGCAGGCGGGTCAGCCGGATCGCCTCGGCGGTCAGCTCGACGCGGTGCAGCGACGGCCCGGAGCTGGCCGTGTAGCCCTCGTTGAAGATCAGGTACAGCACCTGGAGCACGGCGTCGAGCCGCTCGGGTGCGCGGAAACCGGAACCCCTGATCCTGGCCTTGGCCCGGCTGATGCGCTGCGCGATCGTCGCCTCGGGGACGAGGTACGCGCGGGCGATCTCCGCCGTGGTGAGGCCGCCGACCGCGCGCAGTGTCAACGCCACCTGCGACGCCTGCGTCAACGACGGGTGGCAGCACAGCCGCAGCAGGGCCGGCGTGTCGTCGACGTCCGGGACGGGGCCCGGCGGCGGCGACAGCGCGTCCGACTCCTCGCGGCGGCGTCGCGCGGTCTCGCTGCGCCACGCCTCCGTCCGGCGCCGGGACGCGACGGTGATCAGCCAGGCGCGCGGGTTGTCCGGCATCCCGTCCCGCGGCCACTGGACGGCGGCGGCGAGCAGCGCCTCCTGCACCGCGTCCTCGCAGGCGTCGAGGTCGCCGTGGTGGCGCACCAGCGCACCGAGCACCTGCGGGGCCAGCTCGCGCAGCAGCTCGTTCACGCCTCGAACGCGCTCCGGTCCATCAGCGGCCGCACCTCGACCACCCCGAACGCGGCCTCCGGCACCTTCGCCGCGATCGCGACAGCGCGCTCGGCGGTGTCGCACTCGATCAGGTAGAAGCCCGCCAGCTGCTCCTTGACCTCGGCGAACGGGCCGTCCGTGGTCATCGTCGCGCCGTCGACGACGCGCACCTGCGTCGTCAGCTCGGGGTAGGCCAGCGGGCTGGAGACGATCTTCTCACCGGTCGCACCCAGCTCCTCGTCGAGGGCGCGGTAGGCGGCCAGACCGGCGGCGCGCTGCTCGGCGGGCAGGGCCATGAAGACCTCCCGCGACGCCGGGTTGTCGTAGATCAGGATCAGGAACTTCACGATTCCTCCGTCGGGCATGTCGAGAACGTCGGGCCGGTCTCTACGTCTCGTCCGGAAGCACCGATCCGAGGGAGACATCATGGACCGCACCGCCTACATCAACCTTCCGGTACAGGACCTCGCCCGCAGCGCGGAGTTCTTCACCACGCTCGGCTTCGCGTTCGACCCGCGCGTCGGGGACGAGAACACCCGGTGCATGGTGATCGGCAGCGGCGCGTTCGCCATGCTGCACACCACGGCGTACTTCGAGCAGTTCACCGGCGGTGTCGTCGCCGACCCGGCGACCAAGGAGGTGGCCGTGAGCCTGACCGCGGAGAGCCGCGACGAGGTCGACGAGCTGGTGGAGCGGGCTGTCGCGGCCGGCGGCAGGGACGCGGGGCGCCAGGACATGGGCTTCATGTACATGCGGGCGTTCCTGGACCCGGACGGCCACCGCTGGTCGTTCATGTACTTCGCGAGCTGAGGGGCGGCACGGTGGCCTTGCTCCAACGAGATGGGCGTGAAGCCACCATGCTGCGATCCGGGGGCCGGCACCAGTCAGAGGTCTAGGACGATCTCGCCGTTCACCGCCGCCGCCGTGTGGACCTCGATCACCTCACCCTCGGCGCACCGGCCGTCGGCGAAGGAGAAGGCGCGCAGGTGCAGGGGACAGACGATCTGCGTCAGGTCCAGCTGGCCGTCCGCGAGCGGGCCGCCCGCGTGCGGGCAGCGGGCCTGGGTGGCCCGCAGCGTGCCGTCGCGCAGCCGGAACACCGCCACCTGCTCCTCCCCCACGGCGAACGCCCGTCCTTCGCCGAGGGGGATGGAGTCGACCGGGCCGAGTCTCACGCCATGGCTCCGTTCGGCGAGGACGAGCCGTCGCGAACCGGCACGATCGGCAACGGGACGAGCGGCAGCGCGTCGGAGAACCGGCCGGCCGTGGCGGGCTCCGTCCACGGGTCCACGTAGGCGTCGACGGCCGCCTGCATCCGCTCCTCCAACCCGGCGACGACGCCGTCCCGGTCCTCGACGAGCAGGGCCTTGAGCTCGTCGAGGCCCACCCGCGGCACGAAGTCGTAGGTGCGCTCCAGCCACCTGCCGTTCTCCCGGTAGTACTGCATGAACACGCCGGTGAGCCGGATCGCCTCGGCCCGCCCACCGACGGTCGCGAGCACGTCGCCCTTGCGGACCGACGCCCCCGCCGCGCCGCCGACGTAGAGCTCCCAGCGGTCGTCCCCGACCCCGACGATCCCGATGTCCTTGACCATCGACTCGGCGCAGTTGCGCGGGCAGCCCGAGACCGCCAGCTTCATCTTCGCGGGGCTCTCCAGGCCGGAGAACCGCTCCTCGATGTCGACGCCGAGCCGGGTGGAGTCGCCGAGGCCGAAGCGGCAGAAGTCCCGGCCCACGCACGTCTTCACCGTGCGCATCGACTTGCCGTACGCGAACCCGGACGGCATCGCGAGGTCCTCCCAGACCGCGGGCAGGTCCTCCTTGCGCACGCCGAGCAGGTCGATCCGCTGCCCGCCGGTCACCTTGATCAGGGGGATCCCGTACTTGTCTGCGGTGTCGGCGATGCGGCGCAGCTCGTCGGACGTCGTGACGCCACCGGCCATCCGCGGGACGACGGAGAAGGTGCCGTCGCGCTGGATGTTGGCGTGCACGCGGTCGTTGATGAACTTCGCGTCCTTCTCGTCGACGTACTCGCCCGCCCACACGACCTTGAGCAGCGACGCGAGCGGCATCTTGGACGGGGCGTGCTCGCCGTCGGGGGCGAGCGCGGCGAAGACCTGCGACACCGAGCGCAGACCCCGTTCGCGGACGGCCGCGATGAGCTCCGGTTTGGCGAGCGGGATCGACGGCACGTACCAGCCGGCCTTCCGGTCCACCTCGACCTGCCCGTCGGCGGCCCACTCGACGATCTGCGCCACCAGCGACCTGCAGGATCCGCAGCCCTTGCCCGCGCGCGTCGCGGCCATCACGCCGGTGACCGAGCGGGTTCCGTTCGCCACGCAGGAGACCAGAGCGCCCTTGGCGACGCCGTTGCAGTTGCACACCTGCACGGAGTCGTCCATCTCGGCCGCGCCCTGCTCCTCCGACGGCCCGGCCGGCTGGAACAGCAGCTGCACGCGCTCCTCGGGCAGCGGGAGGCCGCGGTCGAAGCTCTGCGTCAGGAAGGCGACCTTCCCGACGTCGCCGAGCAGCGTGGCGCCCACCAGCTTGCCGTCACGCACCACCACCGACTTGTAGACGCCGCGCGCGGGCTCGGAGAACCGCACGAACTCGTCGTCCTCGCGCTCCGGGCGCATGATCCCCATCGACGCGACGTCCACGCCCGCGACCTTGAGCTTCGTCGCGGTGCGCGAGCCGTGGTAGGCGGCCTCGGGGTCGGCGCCGGTGATGTGGTCGGCCAGCACGCCTGCCTGCTCCCACAGCGGCGCGACCAGCCCGTAGACCTGCCCGCGGTGCTGCGCGCACTCGCCGACCACGTAGATGTCGGGGTCGTCGACGCTGCGCATCTGGTCGTCGACGACGATCGCGCGCTCGACGGTCAGCCCGCTGACGACGCCGAGCCCGACGTTGGGGCGGATGCCCGCGGTGACCACGACCATGTCGGCGTCGATCGTGGAGCCGTCGCCGAGGACGACGCCGGTGACCGAGCCCGTGCTGCGGATCGCGGTCGGGCGGTGCCCGGTGTGCACGGCGATGCCGAGCTTCCTCTCGAGGACGCGGCGCAGGATCGTGCCCGCCTCCTCGTCGAGCTGCTGGTTCATCAGCACCGGCCCGCCCTGCACGACGTGCACCTCGAGGCGGTGCTGCTGCAGCCCGTAGGCCGCCTCGATCCCGAGCAGGCCGCCGCCGATGACGACGGCGCTCTCGTGGTCCCGGGCGTAGCACACCATGGCCGTGGTGTCGTCCATCGTGCGGAAGCCGAAGACGCCGGGCGTCAGGGTGCGGTCGTCGAGCCACATGCCGTCCATCGGCGGGAAGAACGTGCGGCTGCCCGTCGCGATGATCAGCTTGTCGTAGGCGAGGATCGTGCCGTCGTCGGCGAGGACCTCGCGCGCGAAGCGGTCGACCCGCACCACGCGCACCCCGGCGTGCAGGGTGACGGCGTTGTCGGCGTACCAGTCCAGCGGGTTGAGGTAGATCTCCCGGGCGTCCTCGCCGGCGAGGACGTGGCTGAGCATGATCCGGTTGTAGTTGCCGTACGGCTCGTCGCCGAACACGGTGATCCGGAACTGCTCACCCCCACCCCGGGCGAGGATCTCCTCGACGGCGCGGGCTCCGGCCATCCCGTTGCCGATCACGACGAGTTCCTGCATGTCAGACCTCCACGAGACCCAGGTCGACGACCACGGTGCCGGTCAGTCCCTCGCGGGCGGCCATGTGCAGCTCCAGCGTCGAGCCGTCCTCCAGGTCCTCCACCACGGCGAGCGGGACGTGCGTGGAGGCGCGGGCACCGATCGGGAAGTAGCGCATGGGGGCACCGTCGCGGACGAGCACGACCGTGATCAGCTCGTCGGTGTCGTTGCCGCCCCGGAAGTACAGCGGCTGGGTGGTGATCCCGGCCGGCACGGTGTAGCTGAGGTCGGCGTTCAGCAGTGCCGGCTTGTCGACGCCCGACCCCTCGAAGCCGAAGATGCCCTGCAGGAACACGGGCTTGCTGATCATCGGGGCACTCCTCGTGGGTGGGGACGCACGGCGGCGACGGCCACCGCGCAGGACTTGAACTCGGGCATCCGGGAGGTCGGGTCGAGGCGGGCGCTGGTCAGGTCGTTCATGCGCGGCCAGTGGAAGGGGACGAACACGGTGTCGGCACGGATCTCGTCGGTGAGCCGCGCTGCGACGACCACGCTGCCGCGGCGCGTCGTCAGCCGGACCGCCTCGCCGTCGCCGAGCCCCAACAACGCTGCGAGCTCGGGATGGATCTCGGCGTAGGCGTCGGGCTCGGCCGCCGCCAGCGCCGTGGTGCGGCGCGTCTGCGCACCGGACTGGTAGTGCGTGCGCGACCGTCCCGTCGTCAGCAGGTACGGGTACTTGGCGTCGAGGCGCTCGGTCACGCTGCGGTGGCTGACCGCGACGAACCGCGCGCGGCCGTCGGGAGTGGGGAACGACTCCGCGAACAGGCGCGGCGAGCCGGGGTGGCCCTCGTCGGGGCAGGGCCAGAACAGCTCCTCGCCCGCGTCGAGCCGGTCCCAGCTGATGCCGCCGTAGTCGGCGATCCCGCCCGAGCTGGCCCGGCGCAGCTCGTCGTAGACGGTGCGGGGATCGGCCGGGAAGTGCTCGGCGCACCCGAGCCGCTTCGCGAGCAGATGCCAGATCTCCAGCTCGCTGCGCACGCCCTCGGGCGGGTCGAGCGCCTTGCGCCGGCGCAGCACCCGCCCCTCCAGGTTGGTGAGCGTGCCCTCCTCCTCCGCGAACTGGGTGGTCGGCAGCACGACGTCGGCCAGGCGCGCGGACTCGGTCAGGAAGAAGTCGGTGACCACCAGGAAGTCCAGCGACCCGAGCTTCTCCGCCACGTGCGCGGCGTTGGGCGCCGACACCACCGGGTTGGACGCGCCGAGCAGCAGCACCCGCACGCCGCCGTCGGAGCCGATGCGGTCGAGCAGCTCGTAGGCCGAGACGCCCGGTGCCGGCAGCTCGTCGGGGTCGATCCCCCAGACCCCGGCGACGTGGGCACGGTCGGCCGGGTCGGCGAGCTTGCGGTAGCCGGGGAGCTGGTCGGCCTTGAGCCCGTGCTCGCGCCCGCCCTGCCCGTTGCCCTGGCCGGTGACGGTGGCCCAGCCGCTCCCCCGCCCGCGGCCGGGCAGGCCGAGCGCGAGCGCGAGGTTGATCCAGGCGGTGACGGTGGCGGTGCCGTCGGCGTGCTGCTCGGCGCCGCGGGCGGTGAGGATCATCGCCCGCTTCGCGCCGGCCAGCGCGTGGACGGTGGACTCCAGGTCGGCCACCGCGATCCCGGTGGTCCGCTCGGTGCGGTCGGGCCACTCCGACCGGACGGCGCGGCGGACGGCGTCGAAGCCGGTGGTCCGCGCCGAGATGTACGGCTCGTCGATCAGACCGTCGCGGATCGCGATGTGGAGCAGGCCGTTCGCGAGCGCGAGGTCGGTGCCGGGGATCGCGCGCAGGTGGCGGTGGGCGAGCGTGGCCGTCGACGTCAGGCGCGGGTCGACGACGACGTGCCGCGCCCCGCGGTCCCGGCCCGCCTCGAACCACCGCATCGCGGGCGGCATCGTGTCGGCGGGGTTGCTGCCCACCAGCAGCACGACGTCGGCCTCGGCCACGTCCGACAGGGGGAAGGGCAGGCCGCGGTCGATGCCCAGCGAGCGGTTGCTCGCAGCTGCGGCCGAGGACATGCAGAACCGGCCGTTGTAGTCGACGTTCGCCGTGCGCAGCGCGACCCGGGCGAACTTGCCGAGCTGGTAGGCCTTCTCGTTGGTGAGCCCGCCGCCGCCGAAGCAGCCGACGGCGTCACGGCCGTGGTCGGCCTGTGCCCTCTCGATCGCGGTGGCGATGCGGTCCAGCGCGTCGTCCCAGCTCACGGGCTGGAGCGGGTGGCCGGGCCGGGCACGCGCGAGGGGGGTGGTGAGGCGTTCGGGATGGCCGATCAGCTCCGCTGCGTTCACGCCCTTCATACACAGACCGCCGCGGTTGACGGGGAAGTCCTCGCGCCCGGCGAGGTCGAGCCCGCCGCCGGGGGCCGGCGTGAGGTGGATCCCGCACTGCAGGGAGCAGTACGGGCAGTGCGTCGGGGCGGGCATCGCCCACCAGCGTCGGGCGCGACGGTTTCCGCGCGGTTGTCAGCCGGTTACGGTCGCGACCCGGGGAGTTCACAGCCCGGGGGGGCGGGCGGTGAGCCGTTGCAGCATGGTGGCTTCGCTCCAACGGGATCGGAGTGAAGCCACCATGCTGCGACACGGACGGGGGCGGCGTGATCACTGTTCGCACCGCGCGGGTCGACGACGACGCCGCGCTCGCGGCCATCGACGAGCTGACGTGGTCGGCCGCCAACTCCCCCGCGCCGCCGCCCGAGGGTCCGCGGGCCTTCTTCGGCGAGCGGCTGGATCCGGCCGATGCGCTCGTGGCGGAGGTCGACGGCGTCGTGGCCGGCTACGCGGCCCTGCGCGCGACCGCGCTGCCGTCCCACGCCCACGTGCTGGAGATCAACGGGGTGGCCGTGCACCCCGCGGCCGGCGGGCGCGGGGTGGGGCGGCGGCTCGTGGAGGCCGCTGTGGAGGAGGCGCGCTCCCGCGGGGCGCGGAAGGTCACGCTACGCGTTCTCGGGCCCAACGCGGCGGCGCGGCGGCTCTACGCGCGCTGCGGGTTCGTCGAGGAGGGCCTGCTCCGCGACGAGTTCCTGCTCCTCGGACGCTACGTCGACGACGTCCTGATGGCGCGCTACCTGACCTGACCGTGCACGGGCCACCCAGCGGGCGTTCCAGACGATCAGCCCGGCGAACACGGCCACCATCATCGCGGTGGAGACACCGACCATCACGTCGATGGGCAGCAGGTAGACCAGCGGCACGCGGATCGCCGCCTCGGCGAGGAGCGCGACGCCCCACAC
>CAXTTN010000137.1:0-3962 GCA_964247105.1 uncultured Pseudonocardia sp. | reverse complement strand
AAGCGGTGCCCGTGGCGGACCCGCGGGTCGTCCTGGAACTCCCTCAGCAGCTCGGCGGCGTGTTCCGGCTGCCAGGTCAACTGGGCCGCGAGCGTCAGCGGCCTGCGTCCGACCACGGCGGTGGCGAGGAAGGCGACGCCCACCGCCCCGGTCACGAACGACTCCTTGACCAGCAGGAACCGCGGGTCGCCGCTGACGAACGTGAGGACCAGCCCGAGCCCGAACACGATGAGCATGACCAGGGCGAACAGGCTGACCGTTCGGTTGCGCAGCGCCACCCAGCCCAGGCGCACGCCGGCGACGAGCGTGGACGCGAGCAGCGCGGCCCAGTCCGACACGCCGAACAGGTGCAGCGCGTAGTAGGTCAGCACGGGCAGCCCGACGTCCCAGGCGAGGCCGCGGACCAGCATCCGGATGTTCATGGCACGAGCATGAACCGGCCGGCAGCGACATGTCAACTTTGACATGTCACCGTCGACATATAGGGTTGCGGCATGTCGCTGCCCCACGCACTGCTGGGCCTGCTCGCCGTCGCGCCCGCGAGCGGGTACGAGCTGACCAAGGAGTTCGAGCACGAGATCGGCCGCTACGCCTGGCAGGCCGGGCACACCAGCATCTACCCCGAGCTGGGCAAGCTGGCGGGACGCGGGCTCGTGCACGTCACCCACGAGGGCGCCCGCGGCGCCAAGACCTACGACATCACCGACGACGGCCGCGACGAGCTGCGCACCTGGCTGCTGCGCCCGCCGGGTGAGGGCGCGACCGTGCGCAACGAGCAGGTGCTGCGCATGTTCCTGATCTCGGCACTGGAGGCCGACGACCAGCGGCTCCTGCTCACGCGGATCGCCGAGAACACCGCGCGGGCCGCGGCCGAGCTGCGCGGGGTGCTGGCGTCGGACGCGCCTCCCGATCGCGGGACCCGCGCCGGCTTCGGGCGGCTCGCCGGCGAGTTCGGGGTACGGCAGTACGAGGCCGTGCACGACTGGGCCATATGGGCCCTCGACCAGCTCACCGCTGACGCTGCGCAGCATTCGGTGGCGGCCTCCTGATCGTCCGAGGCCTCCTCGCACCCGAACGGCGTAACTTCACTCCGCGGTCGAACCATCACATCTGGTCAGATCGAAGGGTGGGACGTCGGGGACCGGCAGCAGCAGATGAGGAGACCGGTCGTGGTGAAGGACCTCTACACGGGATGTGCCGAGCAACTGGCCGTCTCGCCCGATCTCGTGGCGCAGCTGCTCCACGACCACGTGCCGAACGCGGACGGCTGGTGCCGCGGGCATGCGGCGCACACGGAGCGGCATCCGTGCCCGATCCGGCGGCTCGCCGAGCTGGCGCGCAACTACGCCGCGGAACGACCGGTGGTGCGCCCCCACGTCTGAGGGCCGGCCACCGCCGTATCCCAGCGCAGCCACTCCGTCATCGCGTCGCCACAATCGGGGCAGGGCATCTCGTAGCCGGTGAGATCACCGCCGTGGAGCTCGGCATCGGCACCGCAGCCCGGGCAGGTCCACCATCCGGTCGTACTGGTCGTCCGCATGCACCCACGGTAAATCACAGCACTGTCATTTTCCCGTTGGCGGCGCGCCCCCGGTAACACGCGTGTGTTGACGGACGAGTGGACGGTGGGGGAAGAAGTGGGCTCCGCCCGCCTTGCCCGGCCGGTCACCCCCTCCTCGACCGGCCCCGGATCCACGTCGGCGTGCCCGCCGGCGTGGATCCGGCAGCGGAGGGTCAGATCTCCTCGACGAGGTCGGCGATCGACGACACCACGCGGTGCGGCCGGTAGGGGAACCGGTCGATCTCCTCGGCCTTCACGATCCCGGTCAGCACGAGGAACGTGCGCAGGCCGGCCTCCAGACCGGCGAGGATGTCGGTGTCCATCCGGTCCCCGATCATCGCCGTGGTCTCCGAGTGGGCCTGCAGCCGGTTGAGCGCCGCGCGCATCATCAGCGGGTTGGGCTTGCCGACGTAGTACGGCTCGACGCCGGTGGCGCGCGTCACCAGCGCCGCGACCGCACCCGTCGCCGGCAGCAGTCCTTCGGCGGACGGGCCCGTCGGATCGGGGTTGGTCGCGACGAACCGCGCACCCGCGCTGATCAGCCGGATCGCCGTCGTCACGGCCTCGAAGCTGTAGGTGCGGGTCTCGCCGAGGACCACGTAGTCGGGCGCGTTGTCGGTGAGGACGTAGCCGATCTCGTGCAGCGCCGTCGTGAGCCCCGCCTCGCCCACGACGTAGGCGCTGCCGCGCGGGCGCTGGTCGTCGAGGAAGGTTGCGGTGGCCAGCGCCGAGGTCCAGATCGACTCCTCCGGCAGGTCGATGCCGGTGGAGCGCAGCCGGAACTGCAGGTCGCGGGGCGTGTAGATCGAGTTGTTGGTCAGGACGAGGAACGGGCGGCCGGTCTCGCGCAGACGGGTGATGAACGCGTCCGCGCCGGGGATCAGCCGGCCCTCGTGGACGAGCACCCCGTCCATGTCGGTGAGCCAGCAGTCGATCGGCT
The DNA here is from genome assembly GCA_964247105.1 of uncultured Pseudonocardia sp. GTDB lineage: Bacteria > Actinomycetota > Actinomycetes > Mycobacteriales > Pseudonocardiaceae > Pseudonocardia. The sequence goes on along the minus strand of CAXTTN010000137.1, from coordinate 1,461 downwards.
TGGGATCGGGCACGGGTGCAGGGTAGGAACGAACCGGCCGTGACGCCCGTTGACCCGCCGAGGGGTGATGACCGTGGGACGTGTCGTGACGATCATCGTCGTGCTGGCGATCGTGGCCGGTGTGGTCTGGCTGCTGCAGCGGCGCCGGGCGGACCAGGCCCGCGAGCTGGACGACGCCCGCTCCGAGGCACGGCGCTGGGTCGAGCGCCTCGGCGGGCAGGTGCTCTCGCTCACCGGCACCGACGACGCGTCCCGGCAGGCCGTCGCGGACGCGGCCGAGCGCTACACCGCGGCCGGGTCGCAGATGGAGCAGGTCCGCAGCGTGGCGCAGGCGCGGCAGGTCACCGAGACGGCCTACGAGGGCCTCTACTACGTGCGCGCCGCCCGCATCGCGATGGGCATGGACCCCGGCCCAGTGCTGCCCCCGCTGCCGGGGCAGTCGCGCGCCGGCACCGTCACGGAGGCGCGGGACGTCGAGGTGGAGGGGCACGCCTACAGCGCCTCCCCCGTGCCGTCGGGGCGCAACAGCCACTACTACCCGGGCGGCACGGTCGCCGGCCGCCCCGTGCCGCAGGGCTGGTACTCCGAGCCGTGGTGGCGCTCGGCACTGGTCGGGGGCGCCTGGGGGTTGGGGTCGGCAGTGCTGTTCAGCTCGCTGTTCTCCGGGATGTCCGGGGTGGCCTACGCCGACGGTTTCGCCGACGGGGCCGCGACGGACGGCTTCGGCAGGGACCTCGGCGGCGATCCCGGAGGGGATGGCGACGTCGGCGGCGGGGACTTCGGCGGCGGGGACTTCGGCGGCGGGGACTTCGGCGGCGGGGGCGGCGACTTCTGACCCGCGGACCGCGCGCGGCCAGGCGGATGCGCGCCTGACGCGCGCAGTGGGCGCACGGCGCGCGTGCAGCTACGCGCGCACTGCTGCAGAACGCGCGCACGGGCACCGGGCTACAGGCGGCGCCGCGCACGTTGTGCCAACCACGCGCGCGCAGCTACGCGCGCACCGCTGCAGAACGCACGCACGGGCACCGGCCGCAGGCACCGCCGCGCTCGTTGCGCCAACCACGCGCGCAGCTACACGCGCACCGCTGCAGAACGCACGCACGGGCACCGGCCGCAGGCACCGCCGCGCACGTTGTACCAACCACGCGCGCGCAGCTACGCGCGCACCCCCACAGAACCCGCGCGTGCCGACGTCAGGCGCTCGCCGCGGGCTGGCAGGTGGGGCACCAGAACAGGTTGCGGGCCAGGTGCCTGTCGTGCGCGATCGGCGTGCCGCACACCACGCAGGGCTCACCCGTCCGCCGGTATGCGTAGACCTTCCGCGCACACATCGCCCCACGGTCGGCGGGCTTCAGCAGGCGCGGGTCGTGCTCGGGCCGCAGCGTCTCGATCTTCCCGCGCTTCACGCCGTCGGCGAGCAGGTCGACGAGGTCGAGCCACAGCACGTCCCACTGCGTGCGG
>CAXTTN010000136.1:0-16488 GCA_964247105.1 uncultured Pseudonocardia sp. | reverse complement strand
GGTTGGACCGGTGCGGGCACGGGGGCTGTGGGCTGGACCGGTTCGGGCATGGCGGGTTCGAGCTGGACCGGTGCGGGCACGGCCGGTTCGGGCTGGACCGGTGCCGGTGCGGGGGGCGTGGCCGGGGCGGCGCGGTCGGCGGTGGTCGGTGCCGCGGTCCGCAGGATCGCCTGCCGCGCGGCGGGCGACCGGGGCGGCGGTGGCGGCGCGCCGCTGTCGGCCGCCGGTTCCTGCGCAGCCAAGGGCGTGAGCGTGACGGTCGGGGCGGCCGTCCGCGGCGCGGCGACGATCGTCGGCACGGCGGGAACCCCGCTGGGTGACACGTGCGCGTCCGGCGAGGAGGCGAACCACCCCGCGACGAACGCCACGGCCCCGGCACCGGTCAGCAGGCCGGTTAGCAGGACCCGCGGCCGTGGCCCGACGCGGGGCCGCCGCTCCCGGAGGTAGACGGCCGCCAGCACGAGCGCCGAGCCGAACACGGCCAGGACCGCGAGCTCGACGCCCCAACGCTGTGACACCCTCGACTCCTTCCGCCCCCCTCATCGTGCGCCCACCGGCACCATTCGGCAGGGTGGCGAGATCGACCGTTCCGCGGAACGCGGTGGCGTGGGGCGTTCCGCGGAACGCGGTGGCGTGGGGCGAGCAAGTCCGAACTCGATCAGCGGTCGCAGGCGTCGTCGAGCCGGTGATCGGCTGGCCGGTGGCCCGGTTGTGGCAGATCACCCACTAGCTTCTGGGCGAGCGGCGCCCGCTCAGGTGAGTGGCGGCGATCCCCCGTGTGGTGACGCCGAGCCCGTCAGCTGATGAGGCTGACGCACAGCGCGGCGACGGTCAGGCCTTGCAGGACGGCTCGCGGGACGATGACGCGGTCCCACCCGTGTTGCACGGCGCGGGCGTTGGCCGGAGTCTCGTGGTGGTCGGCGGCGGCGGTGAGTGCGCGGTTGATCGGCGCGCTGATCCGCAGGTGGAGCAGCACCCAGACCATCAGCAGCACGAGCCCCGCTGCCGCGCCCGCCGCGGCGGCGGGCCGGCCGGCGAGCGCGGCGAGGACGGCGGCGGCTGCGGTGGCGATGACGCCGAGGATCCCGGGGAGTGGCAGGCGCCGGTCACCGAAACGGTGCACGTTGCCCATGATCGCGGTGAGGGTGGTGTCGTCGACCTGTGCGAGGGCGGGTCGCTGAACGAGCGCGCAGAACGCGTCTGTGCCGTGAACGACCCCGGTGGTGAGCACCGCGGCGAGCGCGGCGAGGTGTGCGAGGAGGATCACGGACGGGCCTGCGGGCCGGTGGCCAGCGGCGGCAGCACGCCCATCTGCTGGAACATCTGCATCAGGTTCAGCTCGTCCCAGTGCTCGACGAACATGCCGTCCTCGACTCGCCAGATGTCGATGGTCCGCATCTCCACCGGGTTGCCGCTGGCCGGGATGCCCAGGAACTCCCCGGTGTGGGTGCCGCGGTGCACGAACCGGCCAACCACCCGGTCCCCGGAGACCACCAGGTCCTCCATCGTCGCGCTGACGTCGGGCAGGCCGGCGAAGAACGCGGCCCAGAACCCGCGGTTGGCCTCGCGGCCGTCGGCGACGAAGGCGTTGTGGTTGCGGTAGTCCTCGGCGACGAACCGGTCCACCAGGTCCGGATCATGGGTGTTGATCATCGCCAGGAAGGTGTCGGCGAGGTGCCGGCTGTCGGTGCTCATGGCGCGCTCCAGGGGTTAGCAGTGCTAGTGCTAGCAACGCTAACCCTCTCGCGGGGGCTCGTCAATAGCACCGCTCGTGTTCGTAGCAGTGCTATCATCGGAGCGTGGCCATCGAGGACCGTCGACTTCGCGACCGCGCCGCCCGTCGCCGCCAGATCACCGCCGCGGCCCGGTCGTTGGCCGAGCGCGACGGCTGGGACGCGGTGACGACCCGTCGGCTGTCCGCTGAGATCGAGTACAGCCAGCCGGTGCTCTACAAGCACTTCTCCGCGATGGAGGACATCGTCGAGGCCGTCGCCCTGGAGGGCTTCGACGAGCTCGCGCAGACCCTGGGCGCGGCCCGCCGGGAGGCGGCCGCGCCGGCGGAGGAGTTGGGCCGGGTCGCGCACGCGTTCAGCCGGTTCGCCACCGAGAACCCGATGCTGTACGACGCGATGTTCACCCGCGCCACCCGGCTGCGCTTCGGCGGTACCGAGGACACCCCGGCCGCGCTGACGGCGGGGTTCGCCGAGCTCCGCGCGGCCGTCACCGCCTCAACCGGCGGGCGCGACGTCGAGACCCTCACCGAAGTGCTGTGGGCCGCCCTGCACGGACTCGCCACCCTCGACCGCAACGACCGGTTGCGCCCGGGCCGCGACACCGATCGCATCGAGCTCCTGGTCGACCGGTTCCGCACCGCCGGGTCCGTGAATCCGGAGACGCGGTGACCGGGCACCCGCCGAACCCGAGACCCCTGGCCACGTTCCGCACGGGACGGCCACCTCGGCGAACAGGTGGCCCGACGGCCCCCGGCGGTGCCACCGTGAGTCTCGGATCGGGCGCGGTGATCCGGCACAACCGGACCACCGTCCGGCCGATCACCCGCTCGTCGACCGCCTACGACCCCTGATCGAGTTTCCGACTCACCCGCTCAGCCCCAGAAGCCCCGGTGCGGCTCGGCCGCCTCCTGCGCGATCGCGGGCCCCTCCACCACCGTCTCCCGCGCGCCGTCGGCGAAGACCAAGTGGCACGGGTGGGCGAGCGTCGGGTTCTCGGGGTGCGCGCCGGTGATCGCGCGCAGGTCGGCCTCCGACATCGCGAAGACCACCCGCCCGATGCCCGCCCAGTAGATGGCGCCCGCGCACATCGCACAGGGCTCGCAGCTCGTGTACAGGCTGAACGCGCGCAGGTCCGGGTGGGCGCGTGCGGCGAGCCGGGCGAGGTTGGTCTCGGCGTGGCCGGTGACGTCCCCATCGGTCACCACCGTGTTCTCCGCGGTCAGCACGACCCGCCCCGACGGGTCCGCGAGCAGCGCACCGAAGGGGTGGTTGCCGCGGGCGACGGCGCTGCGGGACAGCTCGATCGCCCGGCGCAGCAGCGCGATGTCGTGGTCGGTGAGGGTCACCCGCCCATCATCGCGGCGACGAGCGAACGGGCGGTGGCCGCGTCCGGCGCGGTGAGGGCGAGGTCCGCGGCCTCCCGGCACCGCTTCGCGGTCCACCCGGCCAGGTGCCGTGCGACCGGCGCCAGCATCGGCGGTGCCATCGACAGGCTCGACACCCCCAGCCCGGCGAGCACCGCCGCGAGCAGCGGATCCGACGCCGCCTCACCGCACACCCCCACCGGACGCCCGGTGGCCCGGCCCGCCTCCCCCACCGCGCGGACGAGCTGGAGCAGCGCGGGCTGCCACGGGTCGAGCAGGCCGGCCAGCGGCCCGGCGAGCCGGTCGGCCGCGAAGAGGTACTGGGCGAGGTCGTTCGTGCCGATGCTGGCGAAGTCGACCTCGGCGAGGATCGCGGCCGCGGTCAGCGCGGCGGCCGGCACCTCGATCATCACGCCCGCCTTCAGGCCCCGGGCGCGCACGGCCGCGGCGAACGCGGCGGCCTCGGCGGCGGTGGCGACCATCGGCGCCATCACCCGGACGTCGGCGGTGCCGCCGCGGGCCGCCTCGGCGATCGCGTCCAGCTGCGTCGCCAGCACCGCGCCGCCCGCGGGCGTCGCGCGGAAGCCGCGGATGCCCAGGGCCGGGTTGGGCTCCGCGGAGAGGCCCAGGAACGCGAGCGGCTTGTCGGCGCCCGCGTCGAGGGTGCGCACGATCACCCGGCCGCCGGGGAAGTGCGCGAAGACCCCCGCGTAGAGCGCGCGCTGCTCGTCGAGCGACGGCGGGTCGTCGCGGTCGAGGAAGAGCAGCTCGGTGCGCAGCAGCCCGATCCCCGCGGCACCCGCCGCGGCGCCTGCGCCCGCCCCGTCGACGCTCTCGGCGTTCGCGAGCAGGTCCAGCGGGTGCCCGCACGGGAGGGCGCCCGCCCACGCGGCGGCCTCCGCGACCCGGCGGCGGGGCCCGGTGATCGGCGCGCCCGTCGGCGGGTCGGGATCGACGACACCGCTCGTGCCGTCCACCGCGACCACACGGCCCGCGGCGAGGTCGGTGACGCCCGTGCAGGCCACCACGGCGGGGATGCCGAGCATCCGGGCCAGGATCGCACTGTGCCCGGTGGCGCCGCCCTTCTCCGTGACGAACGCGCAGACGCGGTCGAGGTCGAGCGCGGCGGTGTCGGCGGGGGAGAGGTCCACGGCGACGACGACGTGCGGCCCGTCCGGCGCCGGGGAGGTCCACGCCACCCCGCGCAACCACGCGACGGCCCGGACCCGGATGTCGTCGAGGTCCGACGCCCGCTCGGCCAGGTAGCCGCCGAGCCCGGCGAGCCGGTCGCGCACGCTGCCGGCCGCCGTCCAGATCGCGGCCTCGGCGGTGAACCCGTCGCCGGTCACGGCCGCCTCGGCCGCGCCGACCAGGGACGGGTCCCGCGCCATCAGCGCCCCCGCCGCCAGCACCTCCGCGACCTCCGGGGCCGCGCCCGCCGCGATCGCCGTGTACCCGTCGGCGACGGCGTCGAGCGCGGCGCGGACGCGCGCGGCCTCGCCGGGCCGGCCGGCCGGCGCCACGGCCCCCGCCAGCGCGTCGGGAGCGATGACCGGTGGCGTGACGTGGTGGACCGGAGCGGTGGCCGTGCCCGGCGACACGCCGATGCCGTTCATGATCCGTGCAGCCGCGAGGCGAACGACGAGCACGCCTCCTCGACGCGGTCCGCGGCGCGCAGCTCGGCGTACCAATCCGCGCGCTGCAGCACCTGCATGAGCCGCGACAGCACGTCGACCTGCGTGTGCGCCTCGCCGACCAGCAGCAGGAGCACGGCCACGGCGTCGACCGTGCCGGCGTCCGGCGCGCCCATCTCGCCCCACGGCACCGGGGTCGCGAGCCGCACGACGCCGATGCCCGAGCGCACCACGAGCTGCGGGTCGACGTGCGGGATCGCCACCGGGACGACGGTCGGCAGGCCGGTGGGGGCGGCCGTCTCCCGGGCGACGAGCGCGTCGGTGAAGCCCGGCCCGGCGAACCCGGACCCCTCGGCGCGCTCGCCCAGCGCGCGCAGCACGTCGGTCCACGAACCCGCTTCCAGGTCGAGCACGGACAGCTCCGGCACCGGCGCCAGCGACATGATCGACTCCGTTCCCCGCACGACGGTGCTCACCCTGTCACCTCGGCGGGGGCCGGGGCGACGTCCTCGCTGGGCACGTCGCGGCCGCGCCGGTTGACCAGCCACGCCGCCACGACGGCCAGCACCAGCCCCACGCCGATCCCGATCCAGCCGGCCGCCGCGAGGAGCCGGACCAGCCCCGGGAGCGGGTTGCCGCCGTCGACCAGCGACGTGACGTCCGTGGCGTCGGCCGGAAACGCGAAGCCCGCGGTGCGCGCGGCGGAGGTGATGAGCGGGCCGAGCGCGGTGGAGATGTAGAGCGTCGGGATCATCGCGATCGCGCCGCCGAGGATCGTGCGCACGACGTTGCCGCGGAACACCGGCGTCATCAGCGCGATGATGAACGGGATCGTCGCCAGGTCCACGAACGGCAGCGTGCGCACGCCGGGCAGCACGAACGCGAGCGCCAGCGTGATCGGCACGAGCGCCACCGACGCGGCGATCGTCGCGGGCTGCCCGACGAGCAGGGCGACGTCCATGCCGACGTAGACCGTGCGGTTCGGGAAGCGCTTCTGCAGCAGGGCGGACGCGCGGTCGGCGATCGGGATGAGCCCCTCCATGAGCAGCGCGACCACCCGCGGCAGCAGCACCATGACCGCGGCGACGGTGACCCCGAGCGTCAGCACGGCCGTCCAGGTCTGGCCCGCGACGATGCCGATGATCAGGCCGAACACCAGCCCGAGCACGGCGGTGTCGCCGAAGACGCCCAGCCGCTTCTGCATCTGCTCCGGCGAGGCCTCCCAGCTGCGCAGGCCGGGGATGCGGTCGAACAGCGCCTGCAGGCCCAGCGCCAGCAGGAAGTAGGGCGTGGCCGTGGCGTGCGGGAACGAGATCTTCTCGAAGCCGGGGATCTCGCGGACCCAGGGCTGGCTGGCGTCCGCGAGCGTCAGCACGACGACCATCGCCAGCACCTCGGCGACCAGCGCGAGCCCGAGGTCGCCGTCGATCGCGAACACCACGGCGCCGACGAACGCGACGTGCCAGTAGTTCCACAGGTCGATGTCGGCGGTCCTGGTCAGCCCGGCCAGCAGCATCACGGCGTTGACGACGAGCCCGACCGGGATCGCGAGCGAGCCGACCACCGAGCCGTAGGCGATCGCGGAGCTGGACGGCCAGCCCACGTCGAGGAACGTGAGCTGGATGCCGGTGTGCTGCACCATCGCCTGCGCGGCCGGGCCGACGGAGCTGCCGAGCAGCCCGACGACGAGGTTGATGCCGACGAAGCCGATGCCGACCATCAACGCGGCGCGGAACGACCGGCCGGCGGCGAGCCCGAGCGCGAGCCCGAGCACGAACAGCACGACGGGAAGCACGACGCTCGGGCCGAGCTCGATGAGCGTCGCGAGGACAGGGTTCTGCGGTGTCACGGTCCTACTCCTTCCGGGTTCCGATTCCGGCGATGGCGGCGTCGATCTGGGTGTAGACGGTGTCCGCGCCGATGCCGGTGAGCAGCGGGACGGCCGGTACGACGGGGACGGCCACACCCGCGGGCACGGCCGTCGTGGCGACGACGATGTCGGCGGTGGACTCGTGGAGCAGGTCGGCGACCTTGCCCTGCCCGACGTCGAACCGTGCCGCGTCGGGCCGCGCGGCCAGGTGGTCGCGCACCCGGGTGGCGACCACGGTGGACGTCGCCACCCCCGTCCCGCACACCACCAGGACCTTGATCCGCTGTGTCATCGCCCACTCCTCGTCGACGGATATGTGATTGCAGCCACAGGCTTGGCAGCCGTTGTATCAGATGAGAAACTGACTTCACAAGTGAGAGAAACAGGAGGTCGTCGTGCAGCGCATCGTCAAGGTGGGACCCGAAGTCGGACTCCACGCCCGGCCCGCCGCCGCTTTCGTGGCCGCGGCCGCGGCCCTTCCGGGATCGGTCCGGATCGGCCGCGACGGGGCCGGTCTCGTGGACGGCAAGAGCATCCTCAGCGTGCTGACGCTGGGGGCGCAGCACGGCGACGAGCTCGTGCTCGAGGCCGAGGACGAGACGGCGCTCGCCGCGCTCGTGCCGCTGATCGAGGACGGCGTCTGACCGTGTCCTGGACGGTGGTGCGGGATCGGCTACCGTCGGCCGCTGTGGCGAAGCGGGATGCGACGGCGCGGGCGCGGTGGCCGGTCGACGACCGGGTCCGCGCCCGCGTCGCGCGCCGGTACTTCGTCGACCAGGCCACGAAGGTCGAGATCGGGGCCGAGTTCGGCCTCACGCGGTTCCAGGTCGCGAAGCTGGTGCAGGACTGCCTGGACGACGGCACCGTCGTGATCACCGTGCTCGGCCCCGAACACGTCGACGACGTGCTGTCCGACCGGCTCGCCGCCCGCTTCGGGCTCGTCGACGCCCTGGTGGCCGACGACCTGGCCGGGGCGAGCCGGTACGCCGTCGCGATGCTCGCCGCGCGCCTGGACGACGGCGACGTGCTCGCCGTCGACGGCAGCCCGGTGACCGACGCGGTCCTCGCGGCGGCGCGCGGGCTGCCCGCCTGCCAGGTGGTGCAGGCCCGCGGCGTGGCCGGGCTCACCGACCACGGCATCGACGTGGTCAAACGGGTGGCGCAGGCCTGCGGTGGCGAGGCGTACCCGATCTACGCGCCGTTCCTGTCCCGGCATCCCGACGACGCGGTCACCCTGCGCGCGCACCCGCTCGTCGAGGTGGCGATCGGGCGGTTCGAGCGGGTCGCCGCCGCGGTGCTGGGTGTCGAGGACCCGCGCGCGGACGGCGGGCCGTGGGCGGGTGTCGACGCGGGCGCGGTGGCCGCGTTGGGACCGGTGCTGCTCGGCGCGGACGGGGCGCCGTGCCCGAGCGCGGTCGAGGAGCGCGCCATCGGCCTGTCCGCCGGGCAGCTGCGGCGGGCGCCGTTCGTCCTGCTCGCCGACGCCGGATCGGGCAAGGCCGCGCCGATGCACGCCGCGCTGCGCGGCGGGCTCGTGCACGCCGTCGTCACCGACGTGGGCACGGCGGTGGCCCTGCTGGATCGCCCTCACGGCTCCTGAGGCAGCAGCGCCCTGGCCAGGGTGCTGTCACAGATGAGAACGTCCAGCGCTCCGGTGCGCAGGGCGCCGAGCACACCGGGGTGCTTGGCGCGGCCCGCCGCCACGCCCACGACCGTCGGGATGCGCAGCAGCTCGGCCAGCGTCACCGCGATCACGCGGTCGTCGACGGCCCCGGCCACGGGCCGCCCCGCGGCGTCGAAGAAGCGCGCGCACATGTCCCCGACCGGCGCGGCGGCCCGGAAGGCGGCCCGCTCGGCGGCGTCCAGCACCGGGATCTCGACGATGGACGCGGACGACCCCTGCCCGGCGCTGCCGATGCCGACGAGCGCGATGGTGGCACCGCGGGCCGCCTCCAGCGCCGCGCCGATGCCCGGCTCGGCCAGCAGCAGGTCGCGCCCCGCGGCCGAGGTGAGCACGGCCGGGGCGTGCAGGCGCACCATCGTGCCGTCCAGCCGCCCCGCGAGGTCGCGCACCAGCTCCTCCCCGGTGATCGCCGAATCCACCGTGGACAGCCCGCCGACCAGCGGCACGACCGTGACGTCGGCGGGCCCGGAGCCCGGCGGCACCTGCGAGACCACGGCCTGCATGGTGGTGCCCCAGGACACCCCTATGCGCTGGCCGGGCGCCAGGTGCTCCACCAGCCACTTGGCGCCGAGGTCGCCGGTGCGGGCCAGCGCGAGATCGGGATCGCCGACGTCGGCCACGCGGCAGTCGCGCAGCCCGAACTGCTCCTCCAGGCGCCGTTCGAGCGCGAGATCGCGGCCCGACGGGTCGTTGATGCGCACCTCGACGATGCCGCGCTCGCGGGCCGCGGTGAGCATCCGCGACACGTTGGACCGGCTCAGCCCGAGCGCGGTCGCGACCTCGGCCTGCGAGCGGTTCTCCTCGTAGTACATCCGGGCGGCCTTGACGAGTAACTCCTGGTCACGCGGCGCGGGCATCCGATTTACCTCCGGTCGCATCTTGCCTGCCCTCGATCGGACATGTTACACACCTCACACGTCAAACGTGACGACGGTCTGCACATTAGTGCACACCGTACTACGGCTTCGCGGAGGTACCCGTGTCCTGGACCCTCACGGTGGCGCAGCAGGCGCCGCCGGTCCCGCCGCCCAGCGGTGGGACCCTCGGTGTGTTCGAGTGGGTGGGCACCCACTTCATCGGCCTGTTCAACGCTGCGGGCCAGCAGCTCGTCGGCCTGATCACCGGCATCCTGCCGACGCTGATCGTGCTGCTCACGGCCATGTACGCGCTCGTCCGCTTCATCGGCGAGGACCGCGTCACCCGCGCCGTGCAGTGGTCGGCCCGTTGGTGGATCACCCGCTACACGATCATGCCGATCATCGCGGTGCTGATGCTCACCAACCCCATGTGCTACTCGTTCGGCCGGTTCCTGCCCGAGCGCCAGAAGCCCGCCTTCTACGACTCCGCCGTGTCGTTCGTCCACCCGGTGACCACCTTCTTCCCGTACGCGAACGCCGGTGAGCTGTTCGTCTGGCTGGGCATGGCGAGCGGGGTGCAGCAGCTGGGCGTGTCGACGGTGCCGCTGGCGCTGCGCTACCTCTTCGTCGGCATCGTCGTGATCTTCATCCGGGGCGTCGTCACCGAGTGGATCACTGCCCTGATCATCCGGCGCACCGGCCAGACCGAGGTGTTCCGCGACTTCGACAGCCAGTTCGAGAAGGCGGGAGCGGCGGCATGACGGGGACCGAGAGCGTGACGGGGACCGAGATCGGGAGCTCCGTCGGCACGGTGTTCGTGCGGCCGGGCCGGGGTGGCTGGGGCAAGGGCCTGCTGCTCGACCCGGCGGGCAAGACGACGGTGCTGTCGGTGACCGGCGGCGGCATCCACCCCGTCGCGGCGCGCATCGCCGAGCTGACCGGCGCCACGGCCGTCGACGCTTTCACCACCAGCATCCCCGACGACGAGGTGCTCTGCGCCGTCATCAACTGCGGCGGCACCGCGCGCATCGGGGTCTACCCGCGCAAACGGATCCCCACGGTCGACGTCTACCCGGGCGGGCCCGGCGGCCCGCTCGCGCAGTACGTCACCGACGACATCTTCGTGTCGGACGTGGGAGTGGGGGACATCGAGCCGCGGGCCGGGGGGGCGCCCGCGGCCGCCGCGCCCGCGGCGGCGGTGCCGGTCACGGCCGGACCGGGGAGGCTGACGGTGACCGGCTCGGACGGCGCCGGCGCCTTCAACCGGATCTCCGGCTTGTTCGTGCGGTTCGGGGCGGTGGTCGGCGGCATCGTCAACACGTTCCTGGCCTCGGGCCGGCAGACGATCGAGCTGACGCTCACCACGATCCTGCCGTTCATGGCCTACGTGAGCCTGCTGCTGGGCATCGTCAACTACACCGGCATCGCCCGCGGCATCGCCACGGTGCTCTCGCCGATCGCCACCAACCCGCTGGGCCTCATCGCGATCGGCGTCATCACGGCGCTGCCGTTCCTGTCCCCGATCCTCGGCCCGGGCGCGGCGATCGCGCAGGTCATCGGCACCCTGATGGGCAGCCAGATCGCGATCGGGGCGCTCCCGGTGCAGTACGCGCTGCCCACGCTGTTCGCGATCAACGGGCAGGTCGGGTGCGACTTCATCCCGGTCGGCCTGGCGCTGGGCGAGGCCAAGCCGGAGACCGTCGCCGTCGGCACCCCGGCCGTCCTGCTCAGCCGGTTGATCACCGCGCCGCTCGCGGTGATCATCGCCTACCTCGTGAGCTTCGGGCTGTAGGGGCGAGCGGTGGCCTACTACGAGAGCACCGTGCTGCGGGCCGGGAACGAGGCGTCCGAGCTGGTGGACGGCGGCGTCCTCATCCTCTACGCCGACCCGATCCCCGACGCGCTGGAGAGCGTCAGCGTCGTCCACGCCCCGACCGCGCCGCCCTCGGCGGCGATGCGGGCCGGGGACCTGCTCGACGTGGGCGACCAGCGGTTGCGCATCACCCGGGTCGGCGACCTCGCCGACGAGAACCTGCGAACGCTCGGGCACGTCGTCGTCTACGTCGACCCGGGCGACGACGCGCCGCTGCTGCCCGGCGCGGTCCACGCGAGGGGCCCGCTGAGGACACCTGAAGCCGGTGCGGCCCTCCGCCTGACGGAGGCGGAGTCATGACCGCATCGAGCCCGCGGAATGCGTTCACGGCACCCCCCGGAACCGCATCGAGCCCGCGCGATGCGGTCTGGAGGGCCCGAGTGACGACAACGAGTCCGCTCGATGCGGTCGGGGTCGGGGTCGGGGTCGGGGTCGGGGGGAGGTCGTGACGTTCGAGGCCGTTCTCATCGTCGTCTCGGCGTTCCTGCTGGCGCTCGGGCTGGGCGCGCTGCAGCACCGCGCCTACTCCCGCGCCGTCAACGCGCTGGCGGCGCAGGAGCACCGGCCGGGGGTGGCACTGGTGACCGGGCGGGCGAAGGGCCTGGTGCGCGGCGCGGTCGTCGTGCTCGTCGTCGACCGGGGCTGCCGCGAGGTGGTGCGGGCCCAGGCGATGGAGGGCGCGTCGACGTTCGCCCGCTTCCGCGAGGCGCCCGACCTGCTCGGACCGGTGGCGACGACCGCCGAGCGGGCCCGTTCGACGGCGCGCCGCAAGGCCGTCGAGGACGCGCTCGCCCGCTACCGGCGGCTCTCGGGGCAGGCGAGCAAGCCGGTGCGGATGCGGTAGGGGGTTGCGCCCGCGCGGCGGCGCGGGTCATCCTGTCATCACGAAAGTGCAATCAAGACGCACAGATGTGCATACGGAGGGAGTCGGCGGATGGGCTACACGGAGCGGCTGCGAGCTCGCGAACGCGAGCTCGGGCGACCCGTGCGCATCGGCCTGGTCGGGGCCGGGCAGATGGGCCGCGGGTTCGTCGCGCAGGTCGGGCGCATGGCCGGGATGGAGGTGGCGGTCGTCGCGGACGTCGCGCCGGGCCGCGCCCGGCGCGCGTTCGAGGCCGCGGGCCGCCCGGACGTGCTGGAGGGGGCCGACCCGGCCGCGGCCGCCGCCGCGGTCGCGGCGGGGCGTCCGGTGGCGGTGGAGGACGCGCGGTCGCTCACCGAGCTGCCGGTCGACGTGATCGTGGACGCGAGCGGCGTGCCGGAGGTGGGGGCGCAGGTCGCGTTCGCGGGCCTGCTCGCCGGGAAGGACGTCGCGCTGCTCAACGTCGAGTGCGACGTGACGGTCGGCTACCTGCTCGCCGCCGTCGCGGCCCGCACCGGCGCGGTCTACACGGTCTGCCGCGGCGACGAGCCGGTCGAGTGCCGGATCCTCGTCGACTACGTCCGTGACCTGGGCTTCGAGGTGGTCTGCGCGGGCAAGGGCAAGAACAACCCCCTCGACACCACCGCCACCCCCGCCTCGCTGGCGGGGGAGGCGGCGGCCAAGGGGGCCAGCCCGCACATGCTCACGAGCTTCGTCGACGGCTCCAAGACGATGATCGAGATGGCGTGCCTGGCCAACGCCACCGGCCTGGCGGTGGCCCGGCGCGGCATGACCGGCCCGTACTGCGAGGTGGCGGACCTCGCCGCCACCTTCCGGCCGGAGGCGGACGGCGGGGTGCTCACCGCGTCGGGCGTCGTGGACTACTCCACCGGTCCGGCGGCGCCCGGCGTGTTCGTGGTCGCGCGCTGCGACGACCCCACCGTCGTCGAGGAGATGGACTACCTCAAGATGGGGACCGGCCCCTTCTACGCGTTCTACCGGCCCTACCACCTGGCCAGCATCGAGGCGCCGCTCTCGGTGGCCGAGGCCGTGCTCGACCGCACCCCGAGCCTCGCGCCCCGCGCCTGGAACGCCGAGGTGGTGTCGGTGGCCAAGCGGGACCTCGTGGCCGGCGAGCTGGTGGACGGCATCGGCGGCACGACGGTGCACGGCCTCACCTCCGACGCCGCTTCGGCCGCCGCGGAGGGCCTCGTGCCGCTCGGCCTCGTCGCCGGTGCGCGGGTGCTGCGTGACGTCCCGGCGGGCACGCTGCTGAGCCACCGCGACGTCGCGATCGACACCACGACGACGATCGCGAGCCTGCGCAGGCTGCAGGACCAGCTGCTCGCCGGCGTCGAGCCGGTGCCGGCGCGCGAGGCGGTGGGGGTATGACGGACTTGGGCCAGCCCGACGACGCCCGCGAGGCGCTCACCACGATGTGGACGATCCGCCGCTTCGAGGAGGCCGTGGACGACCTCTTCGCCCGCGGCCTCATGCACGGCACGATGCACCTGTCGATCGGGCAGGAGGCCTCCGCCGTCGGAGCCTGCGCGGCGCTGCGGGCGGGTGACTACATCACCTCCACCCACCGCGGCCACGGCCACTGCATCGCCAAGGGCGCCGACCTGACCCGCATGATGGCCGAGCTGCTGGCCAAGGAGACCGGCTACTGCCGGGGCCGCGGCGGCTCGATGCACATCGCCGACGTCGCCACCGGCAACCTCGGCGCCAACGGCATCGTGGCCGGTGGCGTGCCGATCGCGGCCGGGGCCGGGCTGGCCATCCGGCTGCGCCGCGGCGACGAGGTGGCGGTCAGCTTCTTCGGCGACGGCGCGGTCAACGAGGGCGCCTGGCACGAGGGCGTCAACCTCGCCGCGATCTGGGACCTGCCGGTCGTGTTCGTCTGCGAGAACAACCGCTACGGCATGTCGATGTCGGTGCAGCAGGCCTTCCGCGTGGAGAACCTCGCCGACCGCGCCGCCGCCTACGGCATCCCCGGCGTCACCGTCGACGGCAACGACGTGGCCGCAGTGCACGAGGTGGTGGCCGCGGCGGTGGACCGCGCCCGGCGCGGCGACGGCCCGACGTTCGTCGAGGCCCTGACCTACCGCCACAAGGGCCACTCCAAGAGCGACAAGAACCTCTACCGCACGCGCGAGGAGATCGAGCAGTGGCGCGCGCAGGACCCGATCCTGCGCTTCGAGGCCGCCACCCTGGAGCACCGCGTGCTCACCGAGGGCGACCACGCGCAGGCCCGCGAGACCGCCCGCGACGCGGTGCGCCGCGCCGTCGTCGAGGCGAACGCGGCCCCCGACGCGAGTCCCGACGACCTGCTGGAGGCGGTGTACGCGGTATGACCACGACGGAAGTGCGGACCCTCACCTACGCCGAGGCCGTGCGCGAGGCACTGGCCACCGCCATGGCGGCCGACGAGCGCGTGTTCCTGCTCGGCGAGGACGTGGGCGTCTACGGCGGCGCGTTCGGCGTGAGCGGCGACCTCGTGCACCGCTTCGGCGCCGAGCGCGTCCGCGACACCCCGATCAGCGAGCTGGGCATCGTCGGCGCCGCCGTCGGTGCTGCGCTGTGCGGGATGCGGCCGATCGTGGAGATCCAGTTCTCGGACTTCACCGCCCAGGCCATGGACCAGATCGCCAACCAGGCCGCCAAGATCCACTTCATGCTGGGCGGCGCCGCGAACGTGCCGCTGGTCATCCGCGCGCCGGGCGGGTCCGGGACGGGCGCCGCGGCCCAGCACTCCCAGAGCCTGGAGGCGTGGTTCGCCCACATCCCGGGGCTCAAGGTGGTCATGCCCGCCACGGCCGCCGACGCCAAGGGCCTGCTGCTCGCCGCGATCGACGACCCCAACCCGGTCGTCGTGCTGGAGCACAAGCTGCTCTACCGGCAGTCCGGGCCGGTCCCCGAGGGCGACGGGCGGGTCCCGCTGGGAAAGGCCGCGGTGCGCCGCGAGGGCGGTGACCTGACGATCGTCGCCACCGGCGTGATGGTGTCGCGCGCGCTGGAGGCCGCCGACGAGCTGGCGGCCGCGGGCATCGAGGCCACGGTCGTGGACCCGCGGACGCTCACGCCGCTCGACGAGGACACGATCCTCGACACCGTCACCGCCACCGGCCGCGTCCTGCTGGTGCAGGAGGCGGCGCGCACCGCCGGGTTCGCGTCCGAGCTGGCCGCGCTGGTGGCGGAGTCGCGCGCGTTCGCGCACCTGCGCGCGCCCGTGCGCCGGCTCTGCGGGCTCGACGTCCCGATCCCGTACGCGCCGCAGCTGGAGAAGGCCGCGGTGCCGCAGGTGCCCGACGTGGTCGCGGCGGCCACCGACCTCGTGCGGAGCTGGTGATGGGCGAGGTCCCGCTGGTCATGCCGAAGATGTCGATGACGATGACCGAGGGCGTGCTGGTGGCCTGGCACAAGTCGGCGGGCGATCCCGTCCGGGCCGGTGACGTGGTCTGCGAGGTCACCACCGACAAGGTCGACATGGAGGTGGAGTCGCCGATCGAGGGGGTGCTGGCGCGTACCGTCGCCGAGCCCGAGGACGTCGTCGCGGTCGGGGAGCCGATCGCGTTCATCACCGCCGAGGCCGACGACCTGCTCGCGGGGTTGTTCGACGGGCCGCCGCCGGAACCGGCCGTCGCCGCGGACCTCGGGACGGGCGCGCCGGACCCGGAGCCGGAACCACCGGCGGACGGTGCGCCGGGTTCGGGGTGGGTCCCGTCGGTGCCGCGGGCGCGGGGGCTGGCCGCGGAGCTGGGGGTCGAGCTGTCCTCCCTCACCGGCACCGGTCCCGGCGGCGTCGTCCGAGTGGCGGACGTGGAGGCTGCGGCCCCCGCGGGCCGGAACGGCCGCCCGCCTGCCTCCGCTCCGGCTCCGGCCGCTCCGGTTCGGCCCGCTCCGGCCGCTCCGGTTCCGGCCGCTCCGGTTCCGGCCGCTCCGGTTCCGGCCGCTCCGGTTCCGACCGCTCCGGTTCCGACCGCCGCGCCCGGCCGCCCGTCGGCCGCCGACCGCAGGCGGGCCGCGCTGGCGCGCAAGATGACCGAGAGCGCCGCGGTACCCCAGTTCGTGGTGTTCCGCGACCTCGACCTGGAGGCACTGGCCCCCGTCCGCGGCACGGCGAGCTGGAACGCGGTGCTCGTCAAGGCCTACGCCACCGCCCTGCGCGCCGAGCCGCGGATGCTCGCCACCTGGGACGGCGAGCGCGCGCGACCGCTCGACTCCCTCGCCGTCGCGGTGGCCGTGGACACCCCGGACGGCCTGCTCAGCCCGGTTCTCGCCGACCCCGACCGGCTGTCGCTCGCCGACCTGGACGCGGCCCTGCGCGCGCTGGCCGACCGCGCTCGTCGCGGCAGGCTGGCCGTCGCCGACCTCGCGCCCGCGGCCACGACGGTGTCGAACCTGGGCGGGCTGGGCGTCGAGTCGTTCACCGCCCTGCTGACGCCGCCGCAGGCCACGGCGCTCTCGCTCGGCGCGGTCGAGCCGCGGGTGGTGGCCGTGCCGGGCGCCGTGGTGGCGCGCCTGCGCTGCCGGGCCGGGCTGTCGGTCGACCACCGCGTGGCCGACGGCGCCGACGCGGCCCGGCTCCTGGCCCGCATGCAGCACTTG
>CAXTTN010000135.1:4916-16750 GCA_964247105.1 uncultured Pseudonocardia sp. | reverse complement strand
GCCGGTTGTTGACCGACGGCAGCACGGCGGGCAGCGCCGTGACCAGGTCGGCCGCGGCGGTGCCCTTCGCGAGCTGCTGGCAGATCACGGCGGCGGCCTCGGTCTCCGACTGCCCCGAGTCGCTCGTCGGGACGCCGGCCGCGCGCAGGGCGGCCAGGTACGCGACGGCCTTGGGCGTGGTCGGGTCGACGGGGTCGTCGGAGCGGGCCTCCGTGGGCGTGGCGGGTGCGGCCGACACGCCGGCCGCACCGCTCACCGCCGCCGACGTCGGCGCGGCCGGCTGCGCCACCACCGAGGGGGCCACCACCGAGGGGGCCACCACCGAGGGGGCCGCCACCGAGGGGGCCACCGCCGAGGGAATCGCAGCAGAGGGGACCGCCGCCGAGCCGACCGCAGCCGGCGGGGCCGGGAACCGCGTCCCGCCGAACACCGCGGCCAGGACCGCGGCCACCACGAGCACCGTTCCGACCGCGCCCGCGGTGAGCAGGGCCCTTGTGTCGAGCTGGGCGCGGGTCGCGCGCAGCAGGCGGCCGAGCGGACCGCGGGCCTCCTCGGGCGGGATGACCTGCGTCTCCGGGTCGCGGGTGGCCTCACGGGCCACCGCGGCGGCGGCCTCGTCGGCCCGGCGGCGCGATGCCCGCGCCACGTCGTCCGGCGTGTCGGCAGTGCCCGGTGCCGGCACCGGCACCGGCACCGGGATCGCCTCGGTCACCGCGTCGGCCGCGCCGGGACCCTCGGCGGCCACCCCGTTCGCCGCCGCGGCGGGTAGCGGGGCCATCGCGTCGACCACCGTGGTCTCGTTGGCGATGATCACGTCGGCCAGCGCCAGCGCCGCCCGTTCCGCGGCCACGGCCGCCTCGACCTCCGCCGCGGCCAGCGCCGCCGCGTCGGCCGCCGCCTCGGCCGCCGCGGCGGCCCGGGACGCCGCGGCGATCGCGGCGGAGGCGCGCGCGGCGGCCTCGACGGCCGCGGCCTCCGCCGCCTCTGCGGCGGCCTCGGCCCGGCGGCGGCGCTGCTCGTCCACGGGACCGGGAAGGGGCCGGTACGGGACGGCCGGCACCTCGGCCGGGCGGTCGCCGGTCAGGCGATCGTCGGCTCCTGCCACGGTCACCAGCCTCCTCCCGCTGCTCGACTCACCCGGGACCGAGGGTCGCATAGCTCGCCGCGACGCGGAGCACGGCCCGTCGCGGCGCCGTGCCGCGGCCGAGCCCGAGGTCCACGGCGGCGTCGAAGACGGCCTGGTCCCGGCTCGCCGCGGCGACCGCCGCGTCGAGGAAGCGGCTGTGGGGCACCAGCCGCGCGAGCACGCCGAGGTGTCCCTGGTGGCGGCCGAAGGTCCGGCGCATCGCGGCGCGGTGCGCCGCGCCCGCACCCGCCCCGAGCAGCGCGGCGCGCCCGGCCAGCACGCCGGAGGCCACCGCGTCGAAGATCCCCTCGCCGGTCAGCGGGTTCACCATGGACGCGGCGTCGCCGGCCAGCAGCACCCGCCCGTCGGGGTGGTGGCGGGGTGCGGTCGAGAGCGGCAGGTGGTGGCCCCGCACGCTGGCCGGATCCGGTACGTGGCCCGGGATCAGGGTGTCGAGCGTGTCGAGGAGCTCCCGGCGGGACCCTCCCCCGCGCCGGTCGAACACCCCGTAACCGACGTTCGACCCGCCGCCGGGCAGCGGGAACGACCAGGCGTACGCCGGGTACCGGCCGCCGCGCGCGAACTCGATCGTCAGCGCGTCGGGGTCCAGCGCGGTCGGGGCGTAGCCGCGGATCGCGACCGCCGTGCCCCGCGGCGGGGTGGCGGGCGCGCCCAGCAACCTGCGGACCACGGAGTTCGCCCCGTCGGCGCCGATGACGGTGCGGGCGGCGACCACGCCGTCCAGGACGACGTGGCCGGCCCGCACGTCGAGGGCCCGGACCCGGTGGCGCCGCAGCTCCGCGCCACGCCCGACGGCGGCGGCCACCAGCCGCTCGTCGAACACCTTCCGGGGGATGACGCGGTTGGGCCGGGCGCAGGTGCGCGCCACCACCTGCCCGCCCGGGCTGCGCAACCGCAGGCCCGCCACCTCCGGGCCGAGCTCGTGCAGGTCCGGCACCCCGAGCGCGGCCAGCAGCTCCAGCACGTGTGCCGCGATGCCGTCCCCGCAGGTCTTATCACGCGGAAACGCCGCGGCGTCCAGGAGCAGCACCCGCGCCGAAGGACGCAGTTGCAGCACCCGGAGCGCCGCGGCGCACCCTGCCGGGCCGGCCCCGACTACGGCGACGTCAGCGATCTCACGGCCGATCTCGTTCACGTCACGGGTCTACCCCACGTAGACCTTCGGGGGCCGACCCGGGGTCAGACGATCACCCCGGACCGGAGCGCGAGCACCAGCAGGCCGTCACGGTCGGGCTCGCCCAGTTTGCGGGCGATACGCCGGATGGTGGTGCGCACGGTGCGCTCCGGGACGTCGAGCTGGGCGGCGATCTCGTCGTCGCTGCGGCCCTCCACCGCCATCTGGAGGAACTCCCGCTCCCGGGGCGTCACCGGGCACGAGGTGCCCTGCGCCCCGTGGAGGCTGCGCCGCCCGCGCGACGTGTGCTCCGGCCAGGCGGCCGCGTGACGGGCGCGGGCCCGGTCGGCGAGCGACCGCAGGGAACAGGGCCACGGGGTGGACAGCGCCCCGGTGCCGGCACTCGTGCAGGAACGGCAGCGGAAGTCGGGATCGGGGACGTGCTCGGTGAGGATCCGGAACCAGACCTCGACCATCGGCGCCAGGGCGGCGGCGGCGTTGGCGTCGCCGCCGTCCCGGTCGGTACCGGTTGTTGCGAGCGTGGCAGGCACGCGAATCTCCCAGGGTGTGCGCGAGGGCTAGCGGACGAGGATCCGGACCGAGTCGATGGCGGGGGTCTCGTTGGCCCTCTGCATCATCGGCACCCGGTGCGATCCGTCACCCGCCCACACCGTGCACTGCGCCTGGCCCGCGGGCAGGCCGGCGGGAACGTTGATCACCACGGTGTCGGGCTTGGCCCCGCCGCCGTTGTCCTGCGTGGCCAGGAAGAACGCCGGCACGCCCGACGGGTCGGGAGCCTCGTTGCCGTTGGGCAGCATGCGGCAGGCGGTGTGGAAGTGACCGCGCTGCAGGCCGTCCGCGGTGAGGAACGAGGACTCCAGGTAGTAGCCGCCGGCCGCCGCGCCGAGGAACCGGTCGCGCACGAGGTTGCGGGTGCTGACCGAGATCGAGAACGCCGTGTTGGCCCGGACCGCCTTCGGCGACTGCGTGATCAGCAGCGACGGGTTCTTGGCCGCCTCCGAGACCTCGCCGAACGCCGTCGAGACGCACGCCGGGGCGATCTGGAAGCCCGTGTGGGGCGTGAGCTTGCTCGTGGTGCAGTCGCGGCCGAGCACGTCGAGGCCGTTGTTGACCGCCGGCGGCGCCGCCGCGGTGGTGGGCGCGACCGTGGCGGTCGGGGCGACCGTCGCGTTCGGGTCGGTGGTGGCCGCCGCGTCCGTGGTGGCGGCCGGGTCGGTGGTCGCGCCGCCCGCGGCGGCCGTGGTCGTCGCGGCCGCCTTCGTGGTCTTCGTGCCGTGCTTGTGGTTGGAGTTGTAGCTCACGTTCGTCGCCGTCGGACGGGCCGCCGGGCTGGCCGCGGCCACGTCACACGCGGCTGGCGCGAGGCAGGCGAGGAACGCGGTCGCCGCGATGGCGATCCGACGACCCGTGCCGCGGAACAGCGGCTCCGGGGCCGGGAGGCCGAGTTGGGCGTCGGGGTCGGTGGGCATGGTGGGGAGCTCCGTTCGGAGGTGGAGACCGGCGGGGAAGCTGGGGAGCTAGTGCCGGACGGAATGGCGGGGCCCGGTGGCGTCACCGGGGGCGGGCGTGGTGCGGCGGCGGGACCCGGTGGTCTCGCCGGGAGCGGGGGTGACCCGGCGGCGGGCACCGGTCGTCTCGCCCAGGGCGGGACGGCGGTAGGGCCCGGACACGTCGCTGGGGGCGGGGCGGCGGAACGAGCCCGACACGTCGCTCGGCGCGGGGCGGCTGTAGGGAATCGAGATCTCCTCGGGCGCGAGGATGCGGTGTGGCCCGGAGACGTCGCCCATGGAGGCACCCGGGCCGCCGGGGCGGTACGCGCCCGAGGTCTCGCCCGGTGGCGCGGCCTGGAGGGCCAGCGCCGGCACGGGTGGGGACGTCGCGCGGGCCGGGGTGGCCCGGGGGGCCGTGACGCGACGCGGCTTCGCCGAGCTGCGGCTGCGCATGGCCGTGACGAGCGCGACCGCCGCGACCAGGGCGCCGAAGAACACCAGCAGCGGCAGCACCAGGTCGGACCAGCCGATGCCGCCCGAGAACAGGCCGGGCGACGGCGCGGGAGGCAGGCTCGCGTAGTCGACGAGGCCGGTGCCCTCCAGGTAGCTGATGTGCCGGGTGACGAACTGGAAGCCGACGTCGGCGAAGTCGCGCATCACCGAGTTGCGGGAGCTGACCCGCACCTGGGCCAGCAGCGGCAGCACGATGCCGTGCGCTTCGCGCACGCGCTGGATGAACTTGCGGTCGTAGTCCGAGCCGGTCTGGGCGGAGATCTCCGCCATCCAGGCCTGCTGCTGGGCGTTGGGGCTGGTCGGCAGCAGAACGCCGAGCTTGTCGGCGGTCTGCCGCGTGGCGACGTCGAGCGCGCCGTGCTCGTCGCTGAGGTGCCGGCCGACCTCGCGGACCTCGGGGGAGACGGCCATCTGCTCGGCCTGCTGGCCGGTGGGCGCCTCCCAGAGATTGGCCTGGCGGACCTTGGCGAGCAGGTCGCGGTCGGCAGGGCCGAGCGGACCCCACTGGGTCTGGGTCCAGCCGCCCGTACCGGGAGCGGACGAGGACCAGGACTGGAACACCGACAACGCGACGGCGACGAGCACGGCGGCGAGCACCGAGTAACGCAGGAACCGGGGGATCCGGCGGAGCATGGAGTGGCCTTTCAGACGAAGTCGAACAGCTCGGTGCGGATGCGGGTCGGGGACACGTCCAGGACGTCGAGCACGTCCAGTCCGTCGTCGACGAGGCCGGGTGGCCCGCAGAGGAAGAAGTCGAGCGTGTCGGGACAGTCGACGCTGTCGATCACCATCGACAGCAGGCCGACGGTGAGGTCGCCGGTGTGCCCGTCCCAGCCGTCACGCGGCCGTCGCAGCACCTCGGTCACCTCCAGGTCGATGCTGTGGCGCAGGAAGCCCAGCTCCTCGCGGAACAGCAGGTCCTCGGGTGCGCCGGCGACCACGAGGAGGCGGTAGGGGCGCCGGTCGCCGCGGTCGGCGGCGGTGCGGAGGATGCTCATCATCGGCGTGATGCCCACCCCGCCCGCGATGAGCACGAACCCGTCGCAGGTGCCGATGTCGCTGGTGAACGCTCCGTGCGGGCCGTCGACCCAGACCGGGCTGCCCGGCGGGAGGTTGCGCACCTCCCGGGTGAAGCTGCCGGCGTGACGGATCGTGAACTCGGTGCGGTCCAGGTGGGCGCTCGACGCGATGGTGAACGGGTGCTCCTCGGCGGCGGGCGAGCGGGCCAGGCGGATCCAGGCGAACTGGCCCGGCGCGAACGACCAGTTCGCGAGGTCCGGCCGGCGCCCGCCGAAGTGGCGGGCGCGGGGCCCCAGCACCAGCGTGCTGACCGTGGGGCTCTCGGCACGGACCTCGTGCACCACGAACTCGGTGGACGGGTCCAGGAAGCCGCGCCACACCCAGCGGTAGGCCGCCACGAACGCGGCGATGAGCGCCAGCACCGTGACCGAGACCCACATCGAGGCGAGCTGGACCGCGTGGTTGAGCAGGTAGACGTGCAGGAACGAGAACACCACCACGGCCGCGGCCAGCAGGATGTGCGTCCAGCGCCACACCTCCCACGGCAGCCGCAGCCGCCTGCGGAACAGCGCGCAGACGACGAGCGCCCCCAGCGCGATGGTGGCGCCGGTCGCGGCCTGGGCGCGGGGCGGGGCGATGGCGAAGTCGAGCAGCCGCACCGAGGTCGGGTCGGTGGCGACGACGCAGGCCAGGTGCAGCAGCACCATCGAGGCGGCGCCGACGCCGAGGAAGCGGTGCACCTCGATCACGCCCTCGATGCCGAACGCGTGGTTGACCGATCGCAGCCTGCTCGGCAGCACCGCCGCGCAGATGATCGCGGAGAGCGCGAACAGACCGGTGATCACCGCGAGCCGTGACCACATCGGCTCGGGGGGCGCCGTCGCCAGCCACACCAGCGGCGGGCCGACCATGATGGCCGCGAGCAGCGTGAGCCACACGGAGCGGAATTGCCTGTCGGTCATGGCGGCAGACCGTAGGCAGGGGGCGTACAAGGAGGTTGCCAAACTGAGAGATCTATGGGCCAGAAGCGTTGTCAGCCGCGACGAACGGTGCCCGATTAGGCTACTTGCTCCATAAGTTCCGCCGATTGCCTCGTAACGACTTTCAGGCGGTAACGGAGGGTCAACGGTGAGCCGCACAATCGGCCCGCTCGACGATCCATCGGCGCGTCGTTCAGCAGACCACCGTACGGATCGATCCGGCCATCGCAACAGAGAGCGTCGGAAGGGCGAGCGGTCACCCGAACAGGCTGAGAGAGACCCTCGGCGAACGGTCTAGCTGGCGCATCCTTTCGGTCGAGCGGGGGGCCGCCTGCCTCTCCCGGCGCGCCGTGCACCGCGGCCGGTCCTCAGCAACACAACCTCCCGGGCACCGCCGTCCCTACTGTCCGCAGTCGGTCCGCGCCCCGCTGACGCCCCCCGAGGCGGGTCGCGGGCCTGCTCCCCGTGATCGTGCATCCGAGAACGTGAACTGAGGACGACCCGATGATCCACACCACCGCCGCGACCCGCGTCCTGATCGGCGCCGGCGCCGCACTCCTCCTCGCCGCCTGCGGAACCTCGGGCTACGTGCCCGCGAACCTGGCCGCACCGGTCGGCCCCATCACCGCCGCCCCCACCGGCCCGGTCCCGCCCGGGCTCGCCACGGGGACGACCCCCATCGGCACCGTCGTCACCAGCGGCGGCTTCACCCTCTACCGGTTCGACAAGGACTCCCCCAAGCCGTCGGCCGCGACCTGCGTCGGCCCCTGCGCGACCACCTGGCCACCGGTGCTCGGCGACGGCGTCCCGGCCGTGAAGGGCCTGCCGACCGACGAGATCGGCACCGTCGGCCGGTCCGACGGCACGCAGCAGCTCACCCTCAACGGCTGGCCGCTCTACCGCTTCTCGAAGGACGTCGCGCCCGGCGACGCCAACGGCGACGGCATGGGCGGCACGTGGCGGGCGATCGGCGTCGACGGCAAGCCGGTGAAGGCGCGCTAGGTCTTCCTGGCCCGGCTGGGCTGCACCCGCATCGGCTCGCCCGCCATCTTCGGGTACTCCGGGGGGTAGGGCAGGTCGCCGCGCGGGTCGGCCGCGTACCACTCCAGTGCGGTCTCGATCCCGCCGGTGTGGGCGTCCATGTCCGCGTGCGGGTCGCCGCGCTCGGCGAGGATGCCGGGCACCGTGCGCACGTCGAAGTCCTCGGGCTCGACACCCGGCAGGTCGTCCCAGGTCAACGGCATCGACACGGTGGCCCGCGGCCGCCCGCGCACCGACCACGCCGACGCGATCGTGCGGTCGCGCGCGGCCTGGTTGTAGTCGAGGAAGATCCGCTCGCCGCGTTCCTCCTTCCACCAGTCGACGGTGGCGGCGTCCGGCAGGCGCTCGCAGACCTTCCGGGCGATCGCGATCACCGCGTGCCGGACGTCGACGAAGTCCCACTCCGGCCGTATCCGGCAGAAGACGTGGATCCCCCGCCCGCCCGACGTCTTGGGCCAGCCGACCAGGCCGGCCTCGCCGAGCACCTCCCGCAGCACGGCGGCGACGGCCTTGGCGTCGGCGAAGTCGGTGCCGGGCTGCGGATCGAGGTCGATGCGCAGCTCGTCGGGCCGGTCGGGATCGGCGCGCCGGACGGGCCAGGGGTGGAAGTCGAACGTGCCCATGTTGGCCGCCCACAGCACCACGGCGGGTTCGGTGGGGCAGAACGAGTCGGCCGTGCGCCCGCTCGGGAACGTCACCGTGGCCGTCTCGGTGTAGGCGGGCGCTCCCTTGGGGAGGCGCTTGGAGTAGAACGGCTCGCCCTCGACGCCGTCGGGGTACCGCTTGAGGTTGGTGGGGCGCTCGCGCAGCACCCGCAGGAGCGGGTCCACCACCGCGAGGTAGTACTCCACCACCTCCCGCTTGGTGATGCCCGGCTCCGGGAAGTAGATCTTGTCCGGGCTGGTCAGGCGCACCTCGCGGTCGCCGTCGGGGCCCGGGACGGTGAGCAGCACCGCCGCCGCCTTGGTCGCCACGGGGGCGCACGCTACCGGCTATCCTTGCTCGGTGTCCGATCCCGAGCGCTCCCGTCAGTTCGACGACGAGTTGCTCGGCCTCGATCCGCACGACCCCGAGGCCCGCGCGTTCGCCGAGCACCTCGACCGCATGCAGCGCCAGCGGCCCGCGTTCACCGTCGAGGGCTACCTCGCCGGCGTCAGCGATTTCGCCGAGTCGGCCAACCGCGCCGAGGGCGAGCGCCGCTGGGGCGCGGTGATCGTCGTGCTGCTGCTGCTCGCGGTGGCCGCGTACCTGGTGTGGGACGTCCTCCAGTTCGTGGTGACGGCGTGGGCGTAAGGGATCTGATACGGCGCATCACGAGCGCGCGGGGCGCGGGCGGACCTACTCTGGGATCCATGGATCCTGTCACGGAGACGCCCGCGAAGGTCGTCAAGTCCGATGCCGAGTGGCGCGAGCAGCTCACGCCGGCCGAGTACCGGGTGCTGCGCAAGGCCGGCACCGAGGCCCCGTTCGTCGGCGAGTACACCGACACGAAGACCACCGGCGTCTACGAGTGCCGCGCCTGCGGGGCGGAGCTGTTCCGCAGCGACACCAAGTTCGACTCGCACTGCGGCTGGCCCTCGTTCTTCACCCCGCTCGCGGGTGACGCCGTCATCGAGAGGACCGACTACTCGATGGGCATGAAGCGCGTCGAGGTCGTCTGCGCGAACTGCCACAGCCACCTCGGCCACGTGTTCGAGGGCGAGGGCTACGGCACCCCGACCGACCTGCGCTACTGCATCAACAGCGTGTCCCTGCGCCTGGTCCCCGACGCGGCCGAGTGACCGGCTCGGGCACCGTCAGCAGCTCTCGCCGAGCTTGGCCGCCCCGAAGTCGATCTCACTGTCCGCGGTGATGGCCCGGCCGGCGGCGATGTTCTGGCTGCAGACCTTCCAGTTGCGGTCGAGTACCTGCTGGCGGCCGGCGCCGGTGGCGTCGTGGGACGTGGTCACGAAGATCCCGTTCGCGGTCAGGGCCTGGATGGTGTCCTGGGCGTCCTGCAGGTTCTTGCCGACGAGGTTGGGCATCGCCCAGCTGGACGCGGTTGGCGCTGCGGGGGTCGCTGCCGCCGTGGGCGGAGCGGGGGCCGCCGCGGACGGTCGCGCGAGCGTGACGCCGTTCACAGATGTGCCGTTGCGCCTCATCGCCGGCCTCACCTGATCACCTCGACGGCGCACGGCAACCCAGGGGCACGGGCGAGCCGGGCGTCGGCGGTGAGCAACGGGATGCTCAGCCGCGCGGCCAGCGCCACGTACAACGCGTCGTAGTAGGACAGGTTGTCGCGCAGCTGCCAGGCCGCCGCGGACAGCGGGCCGTGGGGATAGCGCGCGCTCACCAGGGTCTGCAGCCCACGGAGCGCCCCGGCGGCGGCCGGTGCCTCCACCCGACCGGCTGCGACCTGCCTTCGCAGAACGTTGCCCACCTCTGCGTCGATCAGGTGCGGAGCGAGGCAGGCTTCGTCCGACAGGCGGTCCTGCAGCTCGACGCCGGAGTCGTCCGCGGCCAGGAGAGCCCGAACCGCCACGGACGCATCGAGCACGAGCTCGCTCAACGGCGATCTTCGTGGAGGTCGGCGAGAATCCCCTCCACCGTGACGCCCGACCCTCCGTCGACTGCCATGAGAGCGCGCATCTCCGCGAACATCTCGGCTTTGGTGGCGCTGTGCCGGGCCAGCTCGATCACCTGCTGCCGCATGTAGGACTGCAACGACTGCCCAGCACCTTTGGCCAGGCTGCGCAACGTCTCGTAGGTGTCGTCGGGAATGTCGCGGACCTGGATCGTCGCCATGCACACGAGTGTAGCGCTGAAACAGCGCTACTACGGGAGCGTCGCGACCAGGTCGCCGGCCTCCACCCGGGGGCCGGTGAAGAACGGCACCTCCTCGCGCACGTGCCGGCGGGCCTCGGTGGCGCGCAGGTCGCGCATGAGGTCGACGATCCGGTCGAGCTGGTCGCACTCGAACGCGAGGATCCACTCGTAGTCGCCCAGCGCGAACGCGGGCACGGTGTTGGCGCGCACGTCGGCGTACCCGCGGGCCGCCTTGCCGTGGTCGGCGAGCATGGTGCGGCGCTCCTCGTCGGGGAGCAGGTACCAGTCCAGCGACCGGACGAACGGGTACACGCAGACGTAGTTCTTGGGCTCCTCCCCCGCGAGGAACGCCGGGACGTGGCTCTTGTTGAACTCCGCGGGCCGGTGCAGCGCCACCTGGCTCCAGACCGGCACGCTGGCCCGGCCGAGCGCGGTGGTGCGGCGCAGCGCGGCGTAGGCGGCCTGCAGGGCCTCGACGTTGTCCGCGTGCCACCAGACCATGTAGTCGGCGTCGGCGCGCATGCCGGCGAGGTCGTAGACCCCGCGCACCACCACGCCCTTGCTCTCCAGCCCGTCGAGGAACTCGGCGACCTCGGCCGCCGCGGGCGCCCGGTCCTCACCGAGCCTCCCCGGCTCGACGCGGAACACCGACCACATCGTGTAGCGGACGGTGCTGTTGAGCTGGGCGTAGTCGAGACGTGCCATGCGGTCCATGCTGCCACCCCGCCCGCGCCCCCGCCCACAAACCACCCCACCGCGAGTCGACCGATCGAGCACGCTGTGATCGCCGGTCCGACACGCGTGCGCGATCGGCGATCACTGCGTGTCGGATGGGTCGACTCGCGCGGGGCTGGTCGCCCACCCCGCGAGTCCACCGAACCGGCACACCGTGTGTGCCGCCTCGTCACGGCGTTCGGACGCCGTGCAGCTGCCCCGCGAGCCGTTCCGCAGCGGCCCGCGCCGTGCCGATGCACGCCGGCACCCCGACCCCGTGCAGCGCGGCCCCGGCCACCGCGAGCCCGGGGGGAAGCCCGGCCTCGATCGCCGCGACGCGGTCGAGGTGACCGACGCCGTACTGCGGCAGGCCGCCGCCCCACCGCTGGACGTACGCCGCCACGGGCGCGGCGGTGATCCCGGTCAGGGTCGCCAGATCGGCGCGCACGCGGGCCACCAGCTCGCCGTCGTCGACCTGCAGTGTCGCGGCCTCCCCGGAGCGGCCGAGGGAGGCACGCAGCCGGACGAGGCCGTCCGGGGCGAGGTGGGCCCACTTGGTGGTGGAGTGCGTGACGCCCTTCGCGGCGAGCGGCTCCCCCGCAGCCACCAGCACACCCGATGTCGGAGGCAGGCCCGCGGCGTCACCCGCCCGGTACGCGAGCGCCACCACCACCGACGACGCGAGCTCGATCCCCGCCGCGGCGGCAGCGGTCTGCGGCGCGACGCCCGCCAGCAGCCGGGCCGCGGCCGGGGCGGGCACGGCCAGGACGACCGCGTCGACGTCGAGCACTTCGGGGGCGGTCGTGGGACCCAGGATCAGCCGCCACCCGTCCGCGGTGCGCTCCAGGTCCCGGACCGTAGCGCGCAGCCGCACCTGCGCGGCCGGGGCCAGCGCGTCGAGCAGCACGCGGTAGCCGCCGCGGACGGCCCCGAACACCGGCGTGCCGCCCGTGGCGCGTGCCGGATCGGCGATCTCGGCGTGCTGAGGA
>CAXTTN010000135.1:0-4906 GCA_964247105.1 uncultured Pseudonocardia sp. | reverse complement strand
GGGGGGGGGGGGGGGGTGGCGCGGTCGGCGGCGGCGGTCAGGGAAGGGGCACCGGCGTCGAGGGCCGCGGCCAGGGCCGGGATCGTGGCGCGCAGGCCGAGATGGTCGACGCGGCCCGCGTAGACGCCACCCAGCAGCGGGTCGGCCAGGCGGTCGACCGGTTCGTCGCCGAAGCGGGCGCGCAGGAGGCCGCCCAGCGCCACGTCGGATCCGGGCTCCCACGCCAGGGGACGGTCGGGCTCGGCGGCCACGGCGGCCACCCCGGCCGCCGACAGCAGCCCGTCGAGCCGGGCCCCGCTCGTCGGGACGCCCAACAGCGTGCCGCCCGGCAGGGCGCTCGTGCGGCCGGCCGCACGGATCGTGGCGGTCGCGCCGGTCGGGTGCACGGCGTCGAGGCCGAGCTCGGCCAGCAGGGCGGGCATCTCGGGGCGGCGGGCCAGGTACGCCTCGGCGCCGACGTCGAACGGCACCCCGGCCAGGTCGACGGTGCGCAGCACCCCGCCGAGGCGGTCGCGCTGCTCCAGCACGGTGATCACCGCCGACGGCCCGAGCAGGGTGCGGAGCCGGTGCGCGGCGGCCAGGCCGGAGATCCCGCCGCCGACGACGGCGATGCGCGGTCCGCTGAAACTCCCCGCGTCCGCGACCCGGTGGCTCACGGCGTCTGCGCGTGCACCAGCTCGACCAGCCGCGTCAGCACGTCCGGGTCGGTGTCGGGCAGGACGCCGTGGCCGAGGTTGAACACGTGGCCGGGCGTGCGGCGGCCCTCGTCGAGGATGCGCAGCACCTCCGCCTCCAGCGACGCCGGATCGGCGAACAGCACGGCGGGGTCGAGGTTGCCCTGCACCGGGCGGGTGCCGCCGGCGCGGCGCGCGGCGTCGTCGAGGGGGATGCGCCAGTCGACGCCCACGACGTCCGCCCCGGCCTCCGCCATGGCACCGAGCAGCTCACCGGTGCCGACCCCGAAGTGGATGCGGGGCACGCCGGCGTCGGCCAGCGACTCCAGCACCCGGGTGGAATAGGGCAGCACGTACTCGCGGTAGTCACGCAGCGAGAGCGCGCCGGCCCAGGAGTCGAACAGCTGCACCGCGTCCACCCCGGCGTCGACCTGTGCTCGCAGGAACGTGGCGGTGATGCCGACCAGCCGGTCCATCAGCCCGTGCCACACCGCGGGGGCCGAGCGCATGAGAGCCTTGGTGCGCTCGTGGTTGCGGCTCGGGCCGCCCTCGATCATGTACGAGGCCAGCGTGAACGGGGCCCCGGCGAACCCGATCAGCGGAACCTCACCCAGCTCGCCCAGCAGCAGCCCGACGGCGTCGGCGACCGGCGCGACCTGCCCGGCGTGCAGCTCGGGGAGCCGCGCCACGTCGGCGGCGGTGCGCACCGGATCGGCCACCACCGGGCCCGTACCGGGCACGATGTCGACGCCGACGCCCGCGGCGTACAGCGGCACGACGATGTCGCTGAAGAGGATGGCCGCGTCGACGCCGTGCCGCCGCACCGGCTGCATCGTGATCTCGCAGACCAGGTCCGGGGTGAGGCACGCCTGCAGCATCCCGGTGCCGGCACGCAGCGCGCGGTACTCCGGCAGGGAGCGTCCCGCCTGCCGCATGAACCACACCGGGACGCGGGACGGCGTGGCGCCGCGGGCGGCGACCAGCAGGGGCGCGGCCCGCAGATCCCGGCGAGGGCGGAGGGTGCTGGGTTCGACGGACATGAGACCACCATCTTCCCACGGGCGCGGCACCCCCCGATCGGGTCCCGGCGCGCCTGCCGGGACCAGCACGGAGAGCGACCTAGAGTCCGTCTTCGTGCCTGACGCGTCCGCCCCACCCCCCCTCGAGTTCCGACGCGCCGTGGCCTCGCTGGGCGCGATCCGGCCCCGGCCGGAGCTCCTGGTCTCCACGCTGGACCGGCCGCCGAGGCTGGCCCCGTACACGTGGGCGTTCAGCGTGGAGGCCGACGCGGGGAAGCCCGGCGAGGACCTGGACGAGCCCGACACCTCGGGCCGGTTGATCCTGCTGCACGACCCGGCCGGACAGGAGGCCTGGGAGGGCACCTTCCGGCTCGTCTGCTTCGTGCAGGCCCGGTTGGAGCCCGAGCAGCTCGGCGACGAGATGTTCCCCGTCGTCGGATGGTCTTGGCTGACCGAGGCTCTGGACCAGAACGGCGCGAACCACGTGGCGCTGGGCGGCACCGTCACGCAGACGTCGTCGGTGCGGTTCGGGGACATCTCGGAGTCGCGCCGGGACGACGACGTGGAGCTCCGCGCGTCGTGGACGCCGACCGGCACGGACCTCACACCCCACGCCGAGGCGTTCTGCCAGCTCGTCGCGTCGGCGGCCGGGCTGCCTCCGGTCGGAGCGGTTCCGCTTGTTCACCGAACGGTCTGATCAGTGGGCCGACCTGCGCGTTCCGTGCTCGCCGTGATCACGTCGCTCACCCATACGAGTGGATCACGATCTACAAGGCTGTAACTTTCACCCGGCTAAATCCGATCCGATACACGACGTTAGACCGCTTGGGGGCTAGGCTTCCTCCACGACACCACCTCGGGCGGTCCGGCGATCGCTCGGAGCGACCGGGGTTCTGGTGCCGGTCGGGGGGCAACGACCGACTCCAGGGAGGTAGTGACGTGGCCGTAGTAGGCCAGGGTGCAGTGCGCGGAGTGGGTAACACCAACCCCGTTCTGTCGCCTGCGATGGTCCCGCATCCGCGGGAAGAACTGTTCTCGGTGCTGGTGGTCGACGACCACCCGCTCCTGCGCGAGGCGATAGCCGCGCGCCTGCGCTCCATGGGCGCGGGAACGGTGTACGAAGCCGCCTCCGTGGCCGAGGCGCGCGCCCGCGCTCACGCCAACGGTCCGTGTGATCTCGCGATCCTCGATCTGGGCCTGCCCGACGGCAGCGGTCTCGACCTCGTGACCGAGCTGCGGTCGCTGGGCTGGAACCGGCTCGTCGTGCTGGCGTCCTCGGACGACCCGTACGCCGTCCGGTCCGCGTTCCAGGCCGGGGCACAGGCGTACCTGCTCAAGTCGGCGTCGGCGGCGATCGTCACCGACGGCGTCAAGAGGGTGCTGGACGGCGGTGTGTACGCCGATCCGACCGTCGCTCCCCTGCTGGCCACCGGCACCCGCGTGCCGGGTACCGACAACACCCCGCGCGAGCTGTCGGCGCGCGAGGTCGAGGTCCTGCAGCTGGTCGCCGACGGGCAGTCCAACAAGGAGATCGGCGAGGCGCTGAGCCTCTCCGCGCTCACCGTGAAGAGCCACCTGTCGCGGATCGGGCGCAAGCTCGGCACCGGCGACCGCGCCCAGATGGTGGCGCTGGCCATGAGGGCCGGGGTCATCCGCTGACCGAAGATCCCGCAGAACCACTCATCGACGACGGTCCGCAGATCGCTCCCCTGCTGCGGCCCGCCGACGGACTCCCGGACGTGATCGAGGACCGGCCCGCGCTCGTGCGCGCCGCGGTGGCGTTCGCCGCCGGGACCGGTCCGGTCGCGGTCGACGCCGAGCGTGCCTCGGGTTTCCGCTATTCCCAGCGTGCGTACCTCGTGCAGCTGCGCCGGGCGGGCGCGGGCACGGCGCTGGTCGACCCCATCCCGCTGGGCAGCGACCTCACCGAGCTCGCCGCGGCCCTGACCGGCCCCGAGTGGGTCCTGCACGCCGCCAACCAGGATCTGGCCTGCCTCGCCGAGGTCGGCCTGGCCCCGTCCGCGCTGTTCGACACCGAGCTGGCCGGCCGCCTCGCCGGCCTCCCCCGCGTCGGGCTGGGCCCGATGGTCGAGCAGCTGCTGGGCCTGGCGTTGGAGAAGGGGCACGGCGCCGCCGACTGGTCGCGCCGGCCGCTCCCCGAGGACTGGCTGGTCTACGCCGCGCTGGACGTCGAGGTGCTGATCGAGCTCCGCGACGTCCTGGCCGGGCTGCTGGCCGAGCAGGGCAAGCTGGGGTGGGCGCTGGAGGAGTTCGAGGCCGTCCGCACCGCCGGGCCCCCGACGCCGCGCGCCGAGCCGTGGCGCCGCACGTCCGGGATCCACAAGATCCGCAAGCCGCGCCCGCTGGCCGCCGTGCGCGCGCTCTGGGAGGCCCGTGACCGCCTCGCCGCCGAGCGCGACATCGCCCCCGGCCGGGTGCTGCCCGACGCGGCCATCGTCGACGCGGCCGTCAGCGCTCCGGAGTCGGCGCCTGCGCTGGCCGCCATGCCCGTGTTCCGGGGCCGTTCCCAGCGCAGGATGACGAACTACTGGTTCGCCGCGCTGCAGGAGGCCGCGAGCCTCGCCCCCGAGGAGCTGCCGCGCCCGAGCCCGCCCGCCGAGGGCCCGCCGCCGGTGGCGCGCTGGGCCGACCGCGACCCCGACGCCGCCGCCCGGCTGGCCGCCGCCCGCGCGGCGCTGGCGCAGGTCGGCGAGCACTGGACAGTCCCGGTGGAGAACCTGCTCCAGCCCGACCTGATGCGGCGCCTGTGCTGGACCCCGCCCGACGACCTGCCCGCGGCGATGCGCAAGGGCGGGGCGCGCGAGTGGCAGATCGAGCTGCTGGCCCCGGTCCTGGAGCCGGCCCTCCTGGCCCGCGCTCCGTGACGATCCGCTGGTGTCCTGAGTCGGAGGTTCCTGCTCAGTCGGTACGCCGTCCCCGCATCCGCAGGTGATCGTGCTGTCCGATGATGAACGGGCCCAACTGGAGTCCTGGGCCCGTCGCAGGACGAACGCGGCAGGTGTGGTGTTGTGGAGCCGGATCGTGCTCGCAGCCGCCGAGGGTGGGTCCACCACCGCGCTCGCCGAGCGCCACGGGGTGGCCCGCGCGACCGTCCTGCGCACAATCGACGCACAGATCCCCCACGATCTCGACATCCACCCTGCACCCGACAACGCCTCCACCCACAACACCCCGGCCACCAAGCACCGGCCG
>CAXTTN010000134.1:5530-16833 GCA_964247105.1 uncultured Pseudonocardia sp. | reverse complement strand
GGTTCGGCGGTGTCGACCGGCCCGTGCTCCGGCAGCGCGGCGCAGAAGTGGACGGCGACCGCCGCGGGCGAGCTGCGCCAGGGCGACCGCTGCCTGGTCACGCGCGGCGGCGTAGCGGTCGTCGACTGCGCGTCGGTTCCCGCGGCGGCCCGCACGTGGACCCCGACCAGCCCCGCCCCCGGCCTGGTCAACCCGGCGACGTCGCTGTGCCTGGGCGCGTCGGGCCCGACCGTGGTGGCCGCGCAGTGCGGCACGGGCCGCGGCCTCCGCATCGCCTGAGGAGCCATGCCGGGCGAGCCCAGCGCTGTTTCGGGACCGACGGAGGAGCTACGAGTTGATGAAGTTGCGGCAGGCGTTGTAGACGCGCGTCGCGTAGTACTGCATCGATGAGTAGCCCGGGCCACCGGCCGGGATCGCCTTCCGCCCCGCCCAGATGGCCCGGAGCGCGGTCATCGTTCCGACCTCCGAGGCGAAGAAGATGGCCGCGCCCGCCGGGACCCCCGCTCCGAGGATGCACCCGAGGTAGCTCCAGAACCACGGGTCGGCCGTCACCGGGTAGGCCACGCCGCGTCCGCGGAAGGAGATGTGCTGGGTCAGGCTGCGACCGTCGGTGCTGAACGAGGTGGGCACCGACACGCCGTTGGCGTCTCGGGCCCACGGCGCCTGCACGACGGCGACCGCTGTGCTGTCGGCGGCGCGTACCGACGCGGTTCCGTCCGGGTTGATCGCGACGGAGCCGCCGGACGGGAGGTCGACGCCGTAGGTGTAGTCCTCGGGCGCATCCGGTCCGTCGATGACGGTCATCATGCGCAGGCCGCCGTTGTCGGTGGCCTGCACCGCTGTGTGGCTGGCGCCGAGACCGGCGTAGGCGACTACTCCAGGGGCGATCTGCGAACCCACGATTCCCGCCGCGGCCGGGACTGTCACCTGGATGGCAGCACCGTTCGCCGTCGTGAACAGGACGGCCCGGTTCGGGTCCCGTGGCATGTCAGCGGTGTTGCCGGCGACGGTGCTCACCGAAGCGGAGTCGGTCGTCGTCACTGCGACGACCCCGGCGCTCGACTCGAGCAGACCGGGGGTCGCCTGCAGCGCCGACAGCACGGGATTCGGCGCCGCAGCCGGGATCGGCGCCGTGGAGTGGCGGTCGGCACCGACCTGCGTCGCTGCCGCGACGACCGCGACGACCGCGACGAGTGCGACCGCCGACCGGCGGACCGACGGCGCGGTCGCCGACAGAGCCACCGGTGAAGCCGTGATGGTGTGCATGGTTGAGCTCCTGGGACGGTGATCGTGGCGAGACGTCCCCGTTCGGGGGCGTGATCGACAGCGTGCTGCAGCGCCGCCGTCGCGGGACCCCGCGGGGAAAAACCTTTGAGTCGGGCATCTTGCGGATGAACGGAGGACCCGGTGACGCTGAGCGATGTGGCCGACGACCAGATTCCCTGGGCAGGGCGGGTGCTCCGGGCCTGGCGCGTGTACAGCGCCCTCACGCAGCTGGAGCTGAGCGAACGCCTTGGGGTGACCCACGCCGCGGTCTCGGCCTGGGAACTCGGTGGAAGCGGATCCCTGCCCGCAGTGGACGTGCTCGCGCGCAATCTCGGGCTCCCCAGCTACGAGCGGGAGGTGTTCGCAGAGATGACGACGGTGGCCCGGCGGACGATGAACCGGGCGCGGCCCGAGTGGTGGTTCAACCCGCGCAACCCGGGAGCACCGGTCTGGGCCTGGATCCGACCAACCTCGACGAGCGGCCACATCAACGTCGCTCTCGAATGGGGAGCACCGCTGCACGGGAGGATCAACCGAGACGTGACGAGCGCAGGCGTGTTTGTCCA
This sequence comes from uncultured Pseudonocardia sp., assembly GCA_964247105.1. Taxonomy (GTDB): domain Bacteria; phylum Actinomycetota; class Actinomycetes; order Mycobacteriales; family Pseudonocardiaceae; genus Pseudonocardia. The sequence goes on along the minus strand of CAXTTN010000134.1, from coordinate 15,001 downwards.
GTTCCCCACGAGCGTGGCGAACCCCTCGCTGCACATCACCGCCGAGCGCACCGTGTGGGCGGACTTCGGGGGCGGCACGGTTCCCACCGAGGTCGCGGTCGAGCTCGGTGCGCCGGTGCTCGACGCCGCCGCCGTCGCTACCCGCTCGCCCGTGCGCTCCCCGCCACCTCGCGGGCTCACGCGAGAGCCGCGTCTCCTGTTCGGCCGCATGCGGGAGGCTGCCGAGCAGATCGGCATCAGCTGGAACCTCATCATCCCGCATCTCGGTCTCTGGAAGTCCCAGCGCGCCCCCCACCCGGTGGACGGCACCACGTTCGAGCCCCAGGCAACGGGAGGACCGGCGCTGCACGACGAATCCGGGTGCGTGAGGTCGCTGCTGCTCGCCGCGCCCGACGAACTGCTCACCTTTCGCAAGTCGAGCGGTCTGAGCAGGGTGGCCGCGGCCGAGCGGGCGACCGAGCTGGATGAGGCGAACCCGGTCCGGCCCAAGACGATCGAGACCATCGAGAAGGGCCGAAACCTGCCCGACGTGACCCGCCTGATAGCCCGGCTCGACACCGTCTACGGCGCCGACGGGCGGCTCGGCCTGGACCGGACGTTCGACTCGCGTCCGCTGCTGCGGAAGGCGGAGGCCATCGCAGTGCAGCTTCCGCACTACTGGGTCGGGCACATCTGGGTCCAGGCCGTGGCGCCGTCGCCCGGGCAGACCGGTGAGGTCCACCTGCGGTGGGGGGACTGGCGCCGCCGGCAGATCGTGCGCTCCGGCGTCACCGTGACGACCCGCAAGGCCGTACCGACGGAGAGCCCTCGCCTCGAGGTCCGGGTGCCAGCCGGGTGGCACGTCGTCGCTGGTGTCGGCCTACCGCCGCACGCCCTCGACGTGAACCGCGACTGGCACCCGGCGAGTCCTGCCGCGGCGGTGCGGCTCATCCGCAACGGACTGAACGCCTTCTGGAGGCACAACCCCCGAAACTCACAGCGGTGACTCGTTCAGGACCGCCACGCGCAGGTGAACGCCGCCGAGCGAAGGGCTACCGTCGCGGTGGCCCACCCGTGCTCGTTGTGGCTGCATGCCGGCTTACAGGACACGACCTAATACGTGCGCATCTGCCAGGCGTCGGTGACGAGCTCCGCGAACCGCTCGTCGTCGACGCGGTCGAGCCGCACCATCACGAGCGGGATGCCGTCGTAGGACGGTGTCGTGAAGAAGATCTCCGGCTCGCCGAGCAGCAGCGCCTGCTTCTCCGCCTCGTCCCCGACGTACAGCACCGCGACGTCGGTGCGGATCACCCGACGCCGGCCCGGCGCCCGCTCGGGGTAGGACCAGACGAAACCCTTGCCGCCCACGCGGAAGTCGAAGCCGTCGCTCTCGATCTCCTCGACCCCGCCGAGCGACAGCGCCACCCGGCGGACCCCGTCGGCGTCGGCCATGCCCGCGACCCTATCGAGATCAGGTGATCCCGAACTCGCGCATCCTGCGGTGGAGGGTGTCGGCGAGCTTCACGCCTGCGGACCGCTGAGCGTGGCGATCAGCTCCGTCCAGCGGGGCTCGTTCGAGGCGGCGCCGAGCTCGTCGGCGAGCGCCTGCAGCTGCGGTGGTGCCGACGCGGGGTCGATCGGGTCGAACGGGGGCTGCGGGTCGTACTCGAGGCCGAGCTGGACGGCGCGGGCGACGTCCGGCCCGGCCAGCTCGCCGGCGAGCTGCAGGGCGGCGTCGAGCCCCGCGGTCGACCCGGCGGCCGACAGCGTGCGGCCGTCCCGGACGAACCGCTCACCCTCGGCGAAGACGGCGCCGAACCTCTCCAGCTGGCCGCGGACGAACCAGCTCGTGGCGACCCGGCGCCCGACGAGGACCCCGGTGGCGGCGAGGAGCACGGAGCCGGAGCAGACGGTGAGGGTGCGGGTGGCCTGCGCGTGCGCTGCGGTGAGCCACGCCAGCAGTTGCTCGTCGCGACCCGCGACGAAGGTGCCGGGCCCGCCCGGAACCACGACGACGTCCGGCGCGGGGCAGTCGGCGAGTGCGTGGTCGACGCTCACGGTGAGCCGCCCGGTGTCGGTGCGCACCGCCGCGGTGCTGGTGCCGACCACGTGCAGCCGCGCGCCGGGCAGGCGGACCAGGACCTCCGCCGGCCCGAACGCGTCCAGGCCGCTGAATCCGTCGAAGACGAGCAGGGCGATGTCCACCGTGTCCTCCTATTTTGCAATCCGATTGGATAGTATCACGATCGGATACAGTCGGCCCGCATGAGCAGCGCGACGCCGGGCGAGCGGCGTCCGCCGGGCAGGAGGACGGCCGAGGAGGCCGAACTCAGCCGCCGTGGAATCGTCGACGCGGCGCTCCAGATGTTCGCGACGCGCGGGTTCGACGCGGTCAGCCTGCGCGACATCGCCGGTACGGCCGGGGCCAGTCACGGGCTCATCCGCCACCACTTCGGCTCGAAGCAGGGGGTGTGGGCCGCGGTCGTGGAGGAGGCCGACCGGAGGTTGGTCGCTGCGCTTCCGACCGGGTTCGGCGTCGTGGGGCCGGCGGAGCCGGTCGGCAGCGCGGTTCGTGCGGTGCTCGGCCCGCTGGCGTCGGGGGCGCACGCCCACCCCGAGATCGTCCAACTGCTCGTGCGAGAGGCGTCCGCCGGCGGGCCGCGGCTGGCGGAGATCCTGACCCGGGTGGCGCCGTTGCGTGTCGTGACGGCCGACCTGCTGCGCCGGCTGCACGCCGCGGGCCGGATGGCCGCCTTCGACGAGGCGACGTTCTTCCTGCTGGTGCTCACCGCGGTGGTGGTGCCGTTCGCGGTCGGGCCGCTGACCCGGATGGTCCTCGACACCGACCGCGACGCCCTGGAGCCGGGCCGGCACGCCGAGCGGCTGTCGCGGATGCTCGTGGGCGATCTCTGATCGACCGCGGCCGCATCACGGGAGGCTTCGACGCAGGCCTCGCTCCACGCACCGCGCGTCTCGGCGCCGTCTCATCGTGCGATCCCGATCCGGGTCACGACCCGAGGCGCCACACGACGATCCGGCCGTCCTCCGTCCCGGTGGCCACGCAGCGACCGTCGGCCGACCACCCGCCGCCGACCAGGTACGCGGTGCTCGACTCGGAGGGCCTCAGATGCGTCATCGCCTGGCCCGTGGCGGCATAGACGGCCACTGTCTGCGTCAGGCCGACCACCATGGCGCAGCTGGAATCCGGGCTCCAGGCGATCGATGCCGCCTTGGCCGCCGGGTCCAGCTCCTGGTGCGCCGCCGAAGCCAGGTCCCACCGCAACACCCGGGTGATGTCATCCGCAGCCATCACCGTGGCCCCGTCGGGTGACAACGCGACGGCGATCAGCGGCGCCATGACGGTCTCGACGCGCAGAGTCCGGAGATGGTGCAGCGACAGGGCGTCGAACACGTCCACCCCGGAGCCGGTGCAGGCCGCCACGATCCGGCCGTCGGACGACAGGGAGACCGCCCAACAGTCGCCGACCGGAACCGTGCGCAACCCGTCGCCGGTGATCGAACCGGTCAGGATCCGGTCGCCCGCGGCGACGGCGAACCGGGAGCCGTCCACCGTGCTGCCGAGACCGATCAGGGAACCCTGCGACGCGATGGGCCACCAGCGCTCGCGACGCACGCCGCCGTCGACCAGCGCGTACAGCGCCACCTCCTTGACCGTGGCCACCAGCAGCCGCCCGTCGGCCAGCCCGACGACGGCCTTCATCCCCCACTCCAGGTCCACCGGAGCGTGCACGGTCGCCCCGGAGTCCAGGTCCACCACGGCGATCCGATCACCGGCCGCCAGGATCGCCTGCGGCCGATCGGGCATCACCGTCATCGCCCGGCAGTCCTGCAGGCCGGTGTCGTACCGGTCCGGAGCGCCCGCTATCGACGCCATCATCTCGCTCGTGGCCACCGGCACCATCCCCATCGTCAGTCCTCCCCCTGCCGCAGACGTTCCAGGACCTGGTCGAGCGTGAGACGCCTCGACCACGTCCGGAGACGCTTCGACTCGCGAGTCCACCCGGTGCCGAGCGCGTCCTCGTAGCGACACAGACCCCACAGGGCGGTGACCGCGTCGAGGTAGGTGTCGACATCCACGAGATCCGACGCCTCCAGGTCAGCGCCGTGGTCGGTGGCTGCGAGCACGAGCCCACCCTCGTCGCCGCCGAGCACGAGCTCACCGCGGCGGTACATCGAGTAGTTGTCGACCACGACGGCGGCCACCGGCGGCGCGGGATCGGGCACCTTCCCGAACATCTGCACGAGCCGGTCGGGGTCCACGATCGCGTCGGCGTGACCCTCCCTCGACCACACCCGGCCGATCGGCAGCAGGTTGATCGAGCCCGGCGGCGTGCCGTAGTCGGGGAACCCGAACGGCGGGGTGACCTCGTACTCGCCGTCCTTCAGCCCCCATTGCACGAACACGCCGTCGTGCGCGGCGTAGAACGCCCGCAGCGCGGGCGGCAGCCTCGCCCCGAACGCACGCTCGGCCGCGTCCAGGTCCGCGGCCGAGGCGGGCGGGCGGATGACGACGTCGAACACCTCGACGCGGGGATCGCCGCGCAACTCGGCCACCATCGCCTCGATCCGTTCCCGGAAAGGCTGTCGGGGTCCGCTGTCACGCACGACATTATCGAGGACTGCGCCCGGGAAACGCGCGTGCTCGATGTTGGCACCGGTGAAGTCGGCGCCCGTACAGTCGGCCTGCTCGAAGTCGGCACCGGTGAGATCGGCGCCGACGAACCGGGCGCCGGCGAGATCAGCTCCGGAGAAGTCGACTCCACGTAGAGAACAGTGGGAGAAGTCAGCGCCCGCGAAGAACGAGTCGACCGCAACGCTGCCGTCGAGCGTCGTACCGGAGAAGTCGACGCCCTCGGCGAGGAACGCCGACAGGTCCGCCCACGAAAGATTGCGCCCACGCATCTGAGCGCCACGGGCGACATGAAAATACGTCAGCTTGAGCTGGGCACCCTCGGTGGCTGCACCGAGATAGACACACAACGGCAGGCCGCTGGCGGAGAGCAGCTCCCAGCCACCGCCACCGCCACCACTCGCCAGGAACTCGCCGTGCCTCGCGATCAGGACCGAGAGAGCGTCGTCGGTGAGCGGATCACCCGACGACGCGAGACTGCGACTGCCGGCCGCATCCACATCACGAGGCCTCCGAGGTAGGTCGGAGTCGGGAAACAGCGAGTACATGGACGAACGCTACTGCGCTGCGTGGTCGTCCAGGAGCGGCAGATGAGGGCGGCCGGGCCGCGGAGACCTGCCCACTTCGGCTGCCGCAGATCGCGCGCGACCCGGGCCCGATCCCGGGACGTCGCCGAGCCGAGGCTGATGCGCGCAGCGTTTTCGTGGATCTTGCCTGAGCACGAACCTGCTGGTCACCGTCCGACTGCGATCCTCCCGATCATGAGAATCCTCGCGAGAAGGCCCTCGCCGGGCGCCGACACCACCCGCACACGAGGACGCGAGAAGCACGGGAGGCACCCGGTCCGCACGGGCCTCGGCGCGGCGCTCGCCGTGCTGGCGGTCGCAGCGTCGGTCTTCGGGCTCGTCGGGCCGGCCGCCGCGGCACAGGGCACGTCCCGGCTCTCCGCCGGCGAGCAGCTCGGGGCCAACCAGCGTCTCGTGTCGCCGGACGGTCGCTACTCCCTGGTGATGCAGGCCAACGGGAACCTCCTCGAGTACGGCCCGGACAACGAGACGATCTGGGCCACCGGCACCCAGGTCGCCGGATCGGTCGCGGCCATGAGATGGAACGGCCAGCTCGTGGTCACCACCCCCTGGAACCAGGTGATCTGGGCGACCGGCACCGACGGCAACTTCGGGGCCGAGCTGGAACTGCAGAACGACACCACCCTCGTCGTGTACGGCGCGGGACACGTCGCGAAGTGGACGAGCCGCACCACGGCGAGCGACGCCAAGGAGAGCGGCACCAGGCCCCCGGCGCCAAACAGCGGGTCCGCGGCGACCACCGGCAGGTCGTCTGCTGGCACCGGCAGGTCGTCTGCGACCACCAGCACGTCCGAGGCGGCCATCAGCTGGTTCATGCGGCATCTCGGCGAGAACACGTACGAGGGCATGTGCGAGCAGGCGGTCGAGAACGCCCACGGCCTCAACGGTGTGTACCCGAGCGCCCGTGCGAACTGGTCCGAGCGCAGCCAGTACGCGCCCTACTACAAGGCGCCCCGCGGCGCCCTCGTCTTCTACAACACCAGCGGCAACAAGCACGTCGCCATCAGCCTCGGTGATGGCCGGGTGGTCAGCACGAGCGTCAACCACAAGATCGGCATCGCACCGATCGGCTACTTCCAGAATCCCCTGGGCTGGGCGCCGAACCCGTGGTCGTGACCGACCTCGCCGGGGGTCCCGGCACGGCGGCGTTCGATCAGGACAGCCCCCGTGCGACGTCAGATCCGGGCCATGCGTCGCAATCTGCTGATAGGTGGACCGGCCGGGGGTCCCCCTCCGCGTCCGCACGCCCTGGTTGGATCGCATGACCTGCGACGTACTCGATCTCGGTCGGCTGGTTCCCGGTCACCTCCGGCTCCTCGGCTCGTCGGCGGCGTGCCGGGTCAAGACTGGCGGCGAGGGGGTCGCGCATCAGTCGGCCCGTCGACACCGCCGGTGTCGGCTGCCCGACACGAGGCCGTCACGCGCCCGGCCGGGACGTGACCCGGGATCGAGGTCTCCGAACGACGGGGCGATCTATGTGGTTGCGCTGAGGAACTCCGCGAACGACGGCAGGCTGCCCCACAACTGGTCGAAATGCAGCGACATCAACTGGTGGATGTCGTGATCGGTGATACTGCAGCCGCTGAGTTGTTGCCGGTTGATGATCCCCGATACCGCGAAGAAGACCGTGTCGTCATCGAAGAGCGCCATGTTCAGGTTGTCGCCCCTACCGAACCACTTCATCGCGCGGACCTCGTAGTTGGGCACGCTCGACATCAGTTCGGCCTGCTCGGTCGCCCATCCGACCATCTGCTTGTCCAGCTTCCCGTCGATCTCGGGAATTCCGACGATGCGGCTGACCGACCGCGGTCCGGGCGTCCTGGCCCAGTTCAGAACCTCCTCGAAGTACTTCCCGGACGCATCGCTGGTCAGCGCACTGGGGGGCACCTGCCGAACATAGGTGAGCCGTATCACCGAGTGCGCGTTGCGCGCGTACTCCGCTGCGGCGCCGTAGAACTCCTCGTTGTTCCGGTACAGAGTTCGCGGGACACTGGCCTTGCTGAACGGAAGCAGGGCCTCGCCCTGGTTGGTCTTCGTGCGGCCCCTCGTCCTCCGGGTGGTCTGCGCCTCTTCCCAGATCTCCGCCAGTAGACCGGCCGCTGCATCACGTTCGGCCGGTTCCGGCACGCATGCGGACGTGAACCGGTACACGAAATCGCGCTCCGGCGGCAGGCGGTCGGCGTTCAGATATGCGGTCAGCGTCGAGCGACTACACGGAATCCCTTCGGCAAGATTCTGCACGGTGCGGAATCTCGAAACCCGATAAATGGAATGGAGCTCATCCGCGAACCGCTGGACAACGGCGGCGTAGTCGTCAGGCAGCCTGGTCATCGTTCGCTCGCCGTCCTCGCAAGAAGGCCCGTACAGGGGACAGGAGCGACAGCGTAGCGCGATGCGGTCATGTCCACACATGCCCGGTCATGCTCGCTCATGCCCGCGATCGAGCATCAGATGACACGGGTGTCGAGCATCTGCGCCGAACATGTTCGCGCTTGTGCGTTCGCGCGCGGACCAGCCTCGACTTCGTCCAGATCACGTGCGGCAGGTCACACACTGATGTTGACTTCGGACGTACCGAGAAGAGGGAGGAGGACAACCACATGTGATCAACAATCGATCATAAAAGACTAGGTCGCCGCACCCCTTGGACGGACGCACGACGACCTAGAACGACCACGAAGGGAATCCCTGTGCTCGTCAAACCGAAGGTACACCTCGCACCATCGCCCCGTCTCGCCGCCGACGGAGTTATCCCTGTCTGGGCATGCCTGACAGGGCTTCCGGCGGCGGTGACCGGACAGCCCTCCACCGTCGCCCTTCTGGCGCTCGGAGTTGCGACGAGCGCCATGGCGTCGGTGGTGCAGGCCTCGACCGTCCGCGCTGGGAAGGATGACAAATAGGCGCTGGCGGACTCGATGGGCCCCGACCGCGGTCGGGGCCCATCACCGCGTCGAGACCCACCCGGCACGATCAGCTCACGATGTCACGGGGCTGGCGTCGAGCGCTCGGTCCACGGCGTCGATGGCCTGAGCGGCGACCTCCGCCGGGATCCTGGGCGGTGCGGGTCGCAGCCCCTGAACGACGCGCGCGTAGAAGGCCTCGACCGCGTCGTTGACGCTCGGTACGAACGCCTTGCGCACCCCGTTGCGCTTCGTGCCCATCGGCGCCGACGCGGAGACCCGGAAGGCCCGCACCTCCGCACCCGGATCCGGCAGCAGGCCGGCCGGGTTCACACGGACGTCCTTCAACTGCTCGCACGAGGTCTGCTCGCGGCGCGCGAACAGCACCTCCACGGTCACCGCGTCGGGTGCGTCGGCGAGCTGGCGGACCATCCAGTTCACCCGCCGCGTTCCACCGCCTTCACGGGGGGCGTCGATCTCGATCGACGTACGGATCTGAGCGGTACGAAGGTCCGCGACCACGGTGAGGGTTCCGGCGGCCCCGGGTATCCGCAGCGCCGCCGAGAGCGTCCCGGACGACGCCAGCTCGGCCGCCGCAGCCTGCGCCCGAGCCGCGTGATCGCGCGCCAGTCTCCGCGGCAGGACCGGAGTCACGGTCACGCCGAGCTGGCTGGTCATCTGCAGGGCGAGATGGCGCACGAGCTTGCCCCATGACGCGGTCACCGCACCGATCTTGCGATCGGCTGCCCGCAGCGTGTTCGCCGCGACCGCCTCCCGGACGGGAACCCACGCCACGCCCATGTCGTCGAACTTCGCGGCCCCGGAGCGCGGATGCTCCAGGTACCGGACGAGCTCGGCCAGCAACCAGGCCTGAAGCCGGTCCTCGACGCCGCGGTGCATCACCTGCATCTGCGCCTCGTGCAGCACTTCCGACCACGAGATGTGGTGCAGCGCCACCGTGCGCAGCTTCCGCCCGTCGACCGCGATGGGGTGCACGCCACCGATCGGGACGAGGTCGTTCGACAACGTGACGACGGCGTCGTACCCCTGCTGCCGGGCCAGGTCGAGGTAGCGCTCGATCTGCATCGCTCACCGACGTCGATCCGTTACAGCGAGATCACCTGCACCGCGAGAGGAGTCACACATCCGGTTGCGAGAAGACCAACAGGTGCGTGGGACCTGTAGCGCGTCCCCGGTCGCCGGTGTCCTGTTCGGCCGAACCGGAACCACCCGGCGCACCGCTGCGGCGCTTCTACAGGCTCGGTGGTGACGCTACCTCCACGGGAAGGCCGCGGACGGCCACATCCACGGCGACGACGGTTCGGCATCGCTTCTTCACGAGGTCGAACGGCAG
>CAXTTN010000134.1:0-5520 GCA_964247105.1 uncultured Pseudonocardia sp. | reverse complement strand
CCACGGCGACGACGGTGTCGACCACGAGGACGGCGACGAACTGGAAGCCGGGTGCAGGACGACCGTATGCAGGGGGATGACACCGGCAGCAGCCACGGCACCAACACGCTGCGCGGCGGTGACGGACAGGACATCCTCACCGGCGGCACCGGCTACGACTACATCGACGGCGGGCAGCAGCCCGCGAGCGCCCAGGATCACGGCTGTGCCGAGGCTGACGGCGCCCAGCGGCTCGACGCCGAAGACCCGCACGGCAGCAACACCCTGCCGCCCGGCACCGGGCCCTGCTGAGGCCACCACGACGTGATGCCACGTCGGCCGTTCGCGTCACCGGAGCCGAGGAGGATCCGCTGGTCAGGGGTCGAGCCGGGGGTCGGGATCGAAGCGACGACCTACCGCCTACAAGGCGGCGCCCACATGGCCTCTGGCGCGTCCACCAACACGGAAGCTGAACATCGTCGCGGCATCCGTGAGTGCTGTGCACCAGACCACCGCAAACTCGGACCACGTGTGATTCCACGGCGCAGGCATCCGCTTTCCTCCGCCCGCCGAGCAGGATCTGAGCGTGTCGGCTCGCACCAGAGAGCCAGTCAAAATGCAACCGTAGATGGAGGAGGCGGTGGACCATGAGCGTGTCCGCAGCCGACGGCTCCCACGAGTTCGTCGTCGCACCCGAGCTCGCCGAGGTCGCCGAACGACTCGGCGTGCACTTGCACGCCGGTGAGCACGTCCGGTTCGAGGTCACGACGGCAAGCGCTCCGACAAACCGCGCCGCCGACGGCTGAGTTGGCTGGGCAGCGTCGGCACCGGCGAACACACCCTGAGTGAGCGCGTCAGGGACGACACCTGCACCGGGACGGCACCAGGCTGACTGAGATCGTCGTCGATGCCGGCGATCCCGTAGGGCACCATAGGCACCATGGTCGGCAGCCCAGGATCCACGCCACGTCCGGGATGGGTCCGCGCCGTCGCCGTGCCGACGACGCTAGACGACCTGCGCGGTCCACTGACCGGACATGTCGGGCTACCAGCGTCCGTGTTCTGGTCCGGCCCACAACCACGCGCCGTCCGCTGGGACCTGGCCGACGTCCACCGGCGCCGCGACCTCTACGAGATCGTCCTCGTCGAAGGCTCCGCCCACGACATCCGCACCCTGATCAACGGCCCGGCACTCGTCGACCTCTGGGACCAGATGTACCTGCCACCCTGGGTACGACAAGCCTGGCGCGAACTCATCAACTCTGCACGTGCGGCCGCCTGATCCGTGCCACTCGATCCCCTGCAAGACCTCATCGCGAGGACGGCGCTGGCCCTTCCCGAGGCCCGCACCCTTGCCCTCGCCGGCGGCGGGGCGATGATCGCGCACGGCTTCGTCTCCCGCCTCACCCACGACGTCGACCTGTTCACAGAGGTTGACGACCGTGAAGCCGTGCTGGTCGCCGCTGCCCTGCGGGCTGCACTCGAACGCCTCGGACTCACAACCATCGACGCCGAGCGACCACCTCTCGACCATCGCTTCGTCGCCGTCGACCCCGCGAACGGTCAGGAATGCCTGGTCGAAGTCTTCGCCGATGGCGGCAGGCTTCAGAGGCGTGTTGCGCTCGCCGTCGGCAACGTCCTGCATCCCGACGACCTCGCGGCCGACAAAGTCCTCGCCCTCTGGGGCCGCGCCCGTCCACGTGACTTCTTCGACGTCCACGCCCTTCTCCAGATCTACGGCCCGAGCCGGCTCTTGGAGCTCGCAGCCGAAAAGGACGCCGGGTTCACGGCGGACACGTTCCTCGACGCGCTCAATGCGATCAAACGACTCACACCGCAGGATTGGGCCGAGGACGGCATCGACGCCAACGTCATCGATGACCTGAGGTCCGCCTTCGCGGGATGGCGCCGCTCGCTTGCCACCACCGAAGCCGACTGAACCTTCTGAGCCATGTGGAGCCGGGGGTCGGGATCGAACCGACGACCTACCGCTTACAAGGCGACCGCTACGTGGCAATCAGCGTGTCTAGCAGCGCCGATGCTGACCACGCCACTGGCAGCCCTGGCTATCGTGCACCGAACCGGCTCAGATTCGTGTCACAGACCGTGTCACGCGGTGCGACGCGCGCGAAAGCTTACTTGAGGCCGAGGACCCGCCCCGGTGAAAGGGCTTGGAGGATCCACGCTGCATTCTCGGATCGGGAACCAAGGAGAGCTTCGACCTGCGACAACACCCCGGTCTAGGGCAACAGCGCAGCGTTCACCTGATCGGACGGCAACCTCCAGATAATCCAGCGCACTATCGATCGGCAAGGACGGTAGAGCGGGCACGCGCTCTCAATCGTGACTTAAGACCTCGACATCCTAACCTGAGTTGCATCGGTTTAGTGACCACCGGCGGCGAGGTTGTCGAGGATTTGTTGGGCTGCGGCGGGGATGCGCGGGTCGGCGGTGATCTGCTGGCGGCCGAGGGTGATCGTGGCGGTCCGCAGCGGCCGTAGGATCTTCACGATCTTGTTGATGGACTGGCCGGTGCGGGCCTGGGCCTCGCGGGAGACCGCGAGCGCGGCGAACACGATCGTGAGGTGGGCTTCGATGCTGTCGCGTAGCCGGTGGAACACCGGGCGGGCGGACAGGTCGGTCTTGGTCATCCGGAACGAGCGTTCGACCTGGTAGAGGTCGTGGTAGGCGGCCACTACACATTCGCCGTCCATGACCTCGGCGCTGATGTTGGTGACGTATCCCTTCAGGCCGGCCAGGTACTGAGCGCGTTTGACCAGCTCCCAGTCCACCGCCGGGTCGACGTCGGTGAGGGTGACGAACCGGTCCTTCTTCAACGCCCGTTTCCCCGTGGCGACGGCCTCGGCGCGCTCGACCATGGCGTTGATGGCCTGGTTGTCGTAGCGGAACCGCTTGAACGACCACTGCCAGACCACGCGGCGGTCGCGGGCCTTCGTGCCGACGCCCATGGTGCGGGTGGACTCGATGGTCTGTCCGTCGGTGAAGGCGTTGCCGTGCCGCTGGAGATGATCGGCCAGGTCGTAGGGTGCCTTGCTGGTCTTCGGCCCGACGATGAACCCGAACCCGGCCTCTTCCAGCGCCAGCAGGTTCGCGGCCGAGAGCATCCCGGCGTCGGCGACCACGATGATGTCGCGGGCGTCCGGGTGCTGTGCGCGGAAGGCGGTCAGGACCGGTACGACGGTCTTGGTCTCGGCCTTGTTGCCCTCGAACAGGTGCACAGCCAGGGGGAACCCGCCGCGGTCGGTGAGCAGCCCGACCGTCACCTGCGGATCGACCCGGCGTTCCTTGCTCATGCCGACCTTGCGCAGCCCGTCCTCGCGTGGGGTCTCGAAGTAGAGGGTGGTCAGGTCGTAGAGGACCAGCGCCAGCCCGCCCCTGCGGGTGGCGTGGGTGTAGCAGGCGTGCGAGATGGTGTCGCGGTAGTCCCGTTCGACGATCCGCCGCAGACACCGCTGCGAGGTGGCCCGCGACGGCGCGGGCACGCCGACCTCGGTCAGCACCCGCACCGTGTCGACCTTGCTGGTCGGCTCGATGATCCGGCCCAGCACCAGCGCCCGGAACGCCTCGTCGCGCACCGCTGAGAAGCCCAGCGCGTCGTAGACCGAGGTGAGTGCGTCCCACAGGATCAGTGAGCCGGTGGCCTCCACCACCGGCCGCCCCGAGCTCGCTGCCGCGTCCGCAGCGTCCAGCTCCAGTTCCAACGTCTGCTGGCCGGCGTGCATGCGCTCCCGAGCGGTGTGCAGCAGCAGCGCCAGCTGTGCGTCGTCGTGGGCGGAGCCGATGTGATCGATGCCGATCACGTCCCGGCCGCGTTTGTGCACGATCTGCACCGCCGTCGCACCCGAGGCGGTCTTCACCCGGCGCACGAATGAGCCCACCGCGCGAGGCTACCGACCTGCCCCCTTAGTAACCACATCCCCGCACGAACCCGCAGGTCAACACCCTGAAACCGCGATAATTACATCGTAATGATGCAACTCAGGTTTGGCGGAGCAAGTCGCGGTTGAGCTAAACGAGGCGTACCGGGAGATCGAATGATGTCCGGCAGATCGATTATGGGTGGCAGTGGCGGTGGCGCAGACCCGAAAGCAGTTTGACTGCCAGGCATTCGCCCTGGACGCGCGTGTCGGGCCGATTAGACGTCTGAGCGGCTGGAAGCGTCTACGATCGTCCACTGCGGTCCGCTCCCCCGCCGTCGTCGTAACTCATGCTGGTGCGGTCCGGATCTGAACTGCTCAAGTGGCCGCCGCCGCAGTCTACGCTCAGTCAATATCGGGTGTTAAATAGGGCCTGCCCCTCGTGATGGCCCGCCTATGAACCCCAGACGATGACCGAGAAGGTGACGGCGGATGTTCTCCCGCTTGAGTCTGCCTCGACATTTTGAACAGTAAGTCCAGCAAAGACCCCACTTTTCGTCTTAGCGCATATATTAACTCCAGGCTCTAGATCTTGTCCCTGAATAGCACTGTACTGAGTGGTTGCTACGCACGTAGGGTAATCAAGACTTTGACTACTTGAAAGTTGGGCGACATCCCCGCCATACCCGCCCGTCAGGCTTCCTTGCAGCCAAAAGTCGCAGCTGCCGCAGCCCCTGTGAATGTTCCAATTCGGCGAGTTAGTGTCAAGGTTAACACTGTAGCCCTGCGCCAGAGTGAACGACCCCGTACGCGAGGTTGCTCCGGCTTGTGGGTCTCTGGAGGGGTTGACGTCCGTCGAGTCGACGGTAGACCCAGACTGAGTGGCCGGCGACGGACCTGCATCCTGGTGCGAAACAATGATTGCAATTACTGCCACAATCACTCCGATCACGGCGGCAATTGAGCCAATTATCGTCCAGGGATCATTGCTGGGGCCCGTTGGACTAGCTGTCATCGGTAAATTTCCTTCGCCGTTGGGCTGGCCTGTCTTTAGGAAGTCGACTTCGTCCGGGTTCATGTTACGCAACGCTCGGACCCGTAAAGAGAAACGACGACGACCGGCGCGATCAAGCCCCTGAGCTGCCCGAACGCGCCGCTTCGAGGGACCGAGCGGCACTGCTTCAGCACACATTCGGCACAACGCCCGCGCGGCACTCGCGACTCGTCCTCTCGGCCACGACGCGGCTCGTATGGCATCCCGGCGACAGTGGCGTAGCCCGACCGCGCGGTGCCCCGGGCGCAGCATCCTCGCCCGTCCGCCGCCGATCATGCCAAGCCCTGCGCCCGGCGTGCCGTGTGGTAGCCCTCCGGGAGGTTGCTGGGATGCCACTACCAACCCGACGCTCGCCCACTCCCCGGCCTCCTGGTGATCTGCCCGCCCGGCGAGGGCATAGCGCCCTTCGACGTGAACCGCCGGATGCGGCGCCCGTCCGGATGCGGCGCCCCGAGGGTGGACGTCATAGCTAGGGCTGTTGATCGGACCCGTCACGGGGGCCATCTGTCACTGTCGGTCGCTGAGGTTGCCGCACGTCGTGGCTGTGCGGCAACGTCCCCCTCTCTGCCAAGATCACTTGAGACAGCGTCACCGCAGTGGTTCCCAGTA
>CAXTTN010000133.1:0-16913 GCA_964247105.1 uncultured Pseudonocardia sp. | reverse complement strand
CCCCACCAAGATCACGCGGAGTCGATCTCATACACCTCCTCCGCGGACGTGGCCCACAGCCACACCCAGCCACGCCCGCGCACCCGTCCCCCTCGCCACGCGCGCACAGCAACGCGAGCACAGCGGGCACAACGCGAGCGCGAATGCGGCAAAGCACCCAGCTGCGCCCCGCGCACGCGTCCCCTTCACCACGCGCGCACAGCAACACGAGCACAGCGGACACGAAGCTGCAGCGCTCCACACACCGAACCGTCCGCGCGCTCAACACCGACATCCGGAACGGGATCACGACCTGGAACGACAGCCCCACGCCCTACAGCTGGGCAAGAACGCCGACGAGATCCTCGACAGCGTCGCCAACTACCGCAGACAAATTACCGACTCAGGACGCTAGCTCGGCACCCGGACCAGCACGGTGAGGCCGCCGCCGGGCACCGGGACCGCCGTCGCGGTGCCGCCGTGGGCCAGCAGCACCGCGCGCACGATCGACAGGCCCAGGCCCGAGCCGCGCACGGTGCCCGTGCGCTCCACGGGACCCCGGCGGAAGGGTTCGAACAGCTCGGCGACCTTGTCCGCCGGGATCTCACCGGCCCCGCTGGACGCCACCCGCAGCTCGGCGAACCCGTCGCGCAGGCCGGTGCTCACCTCCACCCAGCCCCCCGCGACGTTGTGGCGCACCGCGTTCTCCAGCAGGTTCCCGGCGACACGCTCCAGCAGCACCGGGTCGCCGTGCGTCGTGGCGGGGGCGGTGTGGACCTGCACCCGCAGGCCCTGCGCCTCCCCGCTCACGGCGGCCAGCGCGGGCGCGACCAGCTCGGCCAGGTCGACCTCGGCCCGCACCAGCTCGGCGCCGCTCTCGGTGCGGGCCAGCAGCAGCAGGCCGGCCACCAGCTCGTCGGCGCGGCGGGTGGCGTCGCGCACCACCGCGCCCATCCGGCGCAGCTCGGCGACGTCGGCGGCCGGGTCGGCGAGGGTGACGTCCACCTCGGTGCGCAGCACCGCGAGCGGCGTGCGCAGCTCGTGGCTGGCGTTGGCCACGAAGCGCCGCTGCGCGTCGAACGCGGCCTGCAGCCGGTCGAGCATCGCGTCGAAGCCCGCGGCGAGCTCGGCCACCTCACCGCGGGCGTCCTGCACGCCGGTGCGGGTGTCGAGCGACTCCACCGACAGCCGCCGCGCCGTCGCCGTGACGGCGTACAGCGGGCCCAGCACGCGCCCGACCAGCCACCACGACACGATCGCCGCCGCGACCACCACCAGCGGGAACGCGACCAGGCCCGCCCGCAGCACCATCCCCTGAGCGGCCGCGCCCACGGCGTCGGCCAGCTGCTCGGCCGGCACGGTCCGGTCCCCCACCCGCACCGTGCTGCCCTCGGGCAGCGCCGGCAGCGCCCGCGCGACCCCGCCCACCAGCAGCCACCCCAACCACAGCAGGAGCGCGCTGATCAGCGCGACCAGCGCCGTGCTCAGCAGCGTCAGCCGGGGCCGCAACCCCCCTCTCACGGCGGCGGGGCGACGCGGTTCATCCCGCGGACGGGACCCGGTAGCCGGCACCCACCACCGTGTCGATCACGCCGGGGTCGCCCAGCTTCTTGCGGAGGGTCATGACCGTGACGCGCACCGTGGTGGTGAAGGGGTCGGCGTTCTCGTCCCACACCCGTTCGAGCAGCTCCTCGCTGCTGACGACGGCGCCACCCGCGGCCATCAGCACCTCCAGCACGCCGAACTCCTTGCGCGTCAGCTCCACCCCGCGCTCGCCGCGGCGCACGGTGCGCTTCGCGGGATCGAGCGCGACATCGCCCGCCACCAGCAACGGCGGCACGGCCGGCGTGGCGCGCCGGCCCAGCGCGCGGCAGCGGGCCACCAGCTCGGGGAAGTCGAAGGGCTTGGCCAGGTAGTCGTCGGCGCCGCGGGACAGCCCGTCGATCTTGTCGGCGAGGGTGCCGCTGGCGGTCAGCATCAGCACGCGCGTGGTGGCGCCGGAGCCGACGATCTGGGCGCACAGCTCGTCGCCGCCCATGCCGGGCAGGTCGCGGTCGAGTACCACCACGTCGTAGCGGGTGACGGCGGACTTCTCGTGGCCGGAGTCGCCGTCGTACGCGACGTCGACGGCCATGCCCTCGCGGCGCAGCCCCCGTGCCACGGCGTCGGCCAGCGCGTGCTCGTCCTCCACCACCAGCACGCGCATCAGCGCACCCACTCCGCGACGCGGCGCGCGACGTCCTGCTCGGTGAGCCCGGCCGCGGCCAGCACGTCGTCGCGGCTGCCGTGGTCGAGGAACTCCTGCGGGATCGCGAGATCCCGCTGCGGCACGTCGCACTCGGCGGCCCGCAGCGCGTCCGACAGTGCCGAGCCGAAGCCGCCGTGGCGCCCGCTGTCGCTCACGGTGACCACCAGCCGGGACCCGCGGGCCATCTCGACGAGGGTGTCGGGCACCGGCAGCACCCAGCGCGGATCCACGACCGTGACCGGCACCCCCTGCCCCGCCAGCCGCTCCGCGGCCGCCACGCCCAGCTCCCCGAACGCTCCGACGCACACCACGAGGACGGACGCGCCCTCCGCGTCGTGGAGCACGTCCACCCCGTCGACGCGGCGCACGGCGGGCACCGACTCGATCACCGTGCCCTTGGGGAACCGCAGCGCGGTGGGCCCGTCGGAGATCGCGACGGCCTCGGTCAGCTCCTCGCGCAGCGTGGCCGCGTCGCGGGGGGCGGCCACGCGCATGCCCGGCACGATCCCGAGGATCGACAGGTCCCACATGCCGTTGTGCGAGGGCCCGTCGCTCCCGGTGACGCCGGCCCGGTCCAGCACCAGCGTGACGGCCTGGCCGTGCAGCGCGACGTCCATCAGCAGCTGGTCGAAGGCGCGGTTGAGGAACGTCGAGTACAGCGCGACCACGGGGTGCAGGCCGCCGTGCGCGAGGCCGGCGGCGGAGGTCAGCGCGTGCTGCTCGGCGATGCCGACGTCGATGCAGCGCTCGGGGTAGGCCTCGGCGAACGGCACCAGCCCGGTGGGGCCGAGCATGGCGGCGGTGATCGCCACGACGTCGTCGCGGGCGGCCCCGATCTTGACCATCTCCTCGGAGAACACGCTGGTCCAGCCGACGGACGGCGGGCCCGTGGGCAGGCCCGTCACCGGGTCGAACGCGGCGGGGCTGTGCATCTGCTCGGCCTCGTCGTTCTCGGCGGGCAGGTAGCCGTTGCCCTTGCGGGTGACGGCGTGCACGATCACCGGCCCGCCGAAGTGCCGGGCGCGGCGCAGCGCCGATTCCATCGCCCCGATGTCGTGCCCGTCGACCGGGCCGAAGTACTTGAGCCCGAGGTCGGAGAACAGCTCCTGCGGGCTCAGCGCGTCCTTGACGCCGGCCTTCAGCGCGTGCAGCCCCGCGTACAGCGTGCGCCCGACGACGGGCGTGCGGGCCAGCGCCTGCTTGCCGGCCTCCAGGAAACGCTCGTAGCCCGGCTGCAGGCGCAGCGAGGCCAGCCGGTCGGCCAGCCCGCCGATCGTCGGGGCGTAGGAGCGGCCGTTGTCGTTGACGACGATCACGACGTTGCGGTCCGGGCAGGAGGCGATGTTGTTGAGCGCCTCCCAGGCCATCCCGCCGGTGAGCGCGCCGTCACCGATCACGGCGACGACGTGGCGCGGCTGGTGCGTGAGCGCGTAGGCGTGGGCGATGCCCGCGGCCCACGACAGCGACGTGGACGCGTGGCTGTTCTCGACGTGGTCGTGCTCGCTCTCGGCCCGGCTCGGGTAGCCCGAGAGGCCGCCGGTCTTCTTCAGCCGGTCCCACCCGTCCTGCCGTCCGGTGAGCAGCTTGTGGACGTAGGCCTGGTGGCCGGTGTCCCAGATGACGGTGTCCCCGGGCGAGTCGAAGACGCGGTGCAGCGCGATCGTCAGCTCGACGACACCGAGGTTGGGACCCAGGTGACCGCCGGTGCGCGACACGGAGTGCACGAGCTCCTCGCGGATCTCGACGGCCAGCGCGTCGAGCCGCTCCGCCGGCAGCCGCTTGAGATCGGCCGGACCCCGTACGGACCGCAGGACACCCTTCACACCGTCAGTCACCGGCCCAGCTTACGGAAGGGGCCGCCACCCCGCGGCCGGACGACTCACCCGACGGCGCGCACGGGTGACGCGCCACCGGCGCGGGGCGCGGGGATCTCGGCCGGGCCGGCGATCCGCACGGCGTTGCGGCCCCCGCGCTTGGCCGCGTAGAGCGCCGCGTCGGCGGCCTTGAGGACCTGTTCGAGGTCGGTGCCGTCGGCGGGCACGCAGGCGCCGCCGACCGAGACCGTCAGCCCGGTGATCGTGAGCACCCCGTCGACCGGCACCGCCAGCCGGCCCACGCGCTCCCGCAGCCGCTCCGCGACGGCCCGCAGCTCCTCGCGCGCGTCCGGCCCGGGTCGCAGGTCGGGCATCAGCACGACGAACTCCTCGCCGCCGAAGCGGCCGACGAGGTCGCGGTCGCGCACGCCGGCCCGCAGCTCCGCCGCCACGGCCGCGAGCACGACGTCGCCCACGAGGTGGCCGTGGGCGTCGTTGACCGCCTTGAACAGGTCCAGGTCGAGGATCATGACGCCGGCGCCGGCGCCGTCGTCCTGGACGCGGCACACGGCCCGCGACGCCCGCGACTGCCACGCCGCCACGGTGAGCAGGCCGGTCTTGGCGTCGGTGAACGCGACCTCCTCCAGCTGGCGCACCAGGACGGCGCGGTGCAGCACGAGGATCGGCGGCAGCGCGAGCGCGACGAGGCCGGGCGCGGCCCCCAGCGCGACGGCCGCGAGCGCGCCCATGCACAGCGTGGCCACCTCCAGGGCGTTGTCGTCGAGGCGGCCGAACAGCTCGCGCACCGTGGTGCCGGCGCCGCTCAGCCGGATCGCGAGTGCCACGAGCAGCGTGTTGACCAGGACGTAGACGACGACGGCGAGCCCGATGCCCAGCACGCCGGGCACGTCGTCGGGCGCCGAGGGCAGCCCGCCGGCCTGCAACAGGGCCAGGTGCGCCGCGGTGGCCGCGAGCACGACGGTGGCCGTGGTGTAGACGTGCCGGTGCAACGGCACCTTCGCCGGGCGCCACACCCGGTGCCACAGATGGGTGTAGACGGCCACCACCACGGCGGCCGCGAGCACCGGCGGCAGCAGCAGGGCCGCGGCGAAGGTCCACACCGAGCTGAGGTCGAAGTAGGACGTCTCGGCGGTGCGCCTGCGGATGCGCTCGATGCCCGTGGCCAGCTCCGTGTGCACCACGCTGAGGCCGGCGATCGACGCGGCGAGCAGGATCTCCGGGAGCTGCGGGACCCGGTCGGCCGTGGCCGTGGCCGCGACCGCGACGACGGCCGCGGTCTCGACGGCGAGCACGGCGGCGACGGCCCGAGCCGGGAGGCGCCGCAGTGCACAGCCGGGCGATGCCGAAGCGTCCACGACCGTGCTCTCCCTCCCCCGCGGGTTGGTGTCCCCGGAAATCGAGGCTA
The DNA here is from genome assembly GCA_964247105.1 of uncultured Pseudonocardia sp. Taxonomy (GTDB): domain Bacteria; phylum Actinomycetota; class Actinomycetes; order Mycobacteriales; family Pseudonocardiaceae; genus Pseudonocardia. The sequence continues at coordinate 11,446 of CAXTTN010000133.1, read as the reverse complement.
GTGAGGCGGCGACGGCGTGTCAGGGGGGCGGCGATCCCTCAACGGGGTGGAACTCCGCAACCGGTCGGTCACTGTGCGTCAACGTGTGCGCGCCGCGTAGCGCCGCTCGATGCCGGGGACGGCCACCCCGGACGCCGGCGGCGCCGGTGCGGCCCCGACGCGGACCGCGTTGCGCCCGGCCCGCTTGGCCGAGTAGAGGGCCGCGTCGGCGATCTGCAGCAGGTGGCGCAGCTCGGCGGGACCGCCCCCGTGCAGGGCCGCGCCGACCGACACGCTCAGCCCGTCCACCGAGAGCGGGCCGTCCGGGGTGGGGATCTCGACGTGCAGGTCGGCCACGCGGCGCCGGATGCGTTCGGCCACCGCCTCCAGGTCCGCGGCGCACCCTCCCGGCTGGCCCGCGAGCAGGACGACGAACTCCTCGCCGCCGAAGCGGCCGACGAGATCCCGGTCGCGGACCTCGGACCGCAGGGCCTCGGCCACCGCCGCCAGCACGTGGTCGCCCGCGAGGTGGCCGTGGGTGTCGTTGACCGCCTTGAAGTGGTCCAGGTCGAGCACGAGCACGGCGAGCGGGCCGGCGGAGCGCGACGCGCGCTGGAGCGCCCGCTCGGCGCGGCTGTGCCAGGCGGCGGCGGTGAGCAGGCCGGTCTTGGCGTCGGTGGACGCGGCCACCAGGAGGTGCCGGACCAGGACGGCCTTGTGCAGCACGAGCAGCGGCGGGAACACGAACAGCACCAGCCACGGGTTGATCGTCATCGCGGCCGCGACCATGGCGCCCAGGCACAGCGTCGTGAACTCGAGCAGGTTCTGGTCCCGGTCGCCCAGTACCTGCTCGACCCTCGCCCGCGGGTTGTTCACGGCGATCGCGCCCGCGACGAGCGCCGAGTTCACGGTGGCGAACACGAGGATGCCCACGACGAGCACCGGAACGCCCACGTCACCGTCGTGCGATCCGCCCCACCCCCCGAGCTGCCGCACGAAGGCCATCGCGGCCGAGGCGGCGAAGCTCGCGACCACGAAGACGGCGGCGCTGAACACCTGCCGGTAGACCGGCGCGCGGACACCCGTCGTCCGCATCCACAGATAGGTGTAGACGACGGCGGCGGAGACGCCCGCCCAGGCCGGCGACAGCAGCACCGCGCCGGCGAAGAACCAGATCGACCCGAGGTTCACGTGCAGCTCGGTGTCGAACAGGCGCCTGCGGGTCCGCTCGATGTTGTGGGAGATCTCCGCGTGCCCGATGCCCGTCACGGTGAGCAGCACGAGGAAGGAGATCTCGCTGTCGGAGGAGGCCCCGGCCCAGGCGAACCCGAGTCCGACGAGCACGACCGCGGCGAGCTCGACCGCGAGTACGGACATCACCAGCGAGACCGGAATCGACCACAACGCCCAGCCGCGCACCGACAGCCGTCCACGGACCGGCATTCCGGGATCGGTATCGGGGGAATCGGTATCGCGCTCGCTCTGCGGCATGGGCACCCAACGGCTCACCGGACAGTCCGTGGACGACCCTAGGTGGTGCCCCGCCCGACGTCAGCCCCGGCAGGGAACCGATTCAGGACGTGCCGCCGTACGGCCCATCGTGGTTGCGCCGTTCGCTGATCGGAGCGGCAATCGGGATAGCGGTTCGCGCCGTTCGGCCCATGCGAATCCCCGTGGCGTGAAACCCTCGCAGGAATCCCGCACCGAAAGGAGAACGTCATGCGCGGCAAGGAATGGGGCTGAGGAATCCCCGGCCGGGGGAATCCGCCGTCGGGCGCGCCGTCGGGGATCAGCCGTTGTCCCGGGTCGCCGTGACCGGGGCCGGCTGACCCCGGCCGCCGCCCGCCCGCCGCCACGCCACCGCGCCGGAGAGGGCGAGCGCGACGCCCACGGCCCCGGCCAGCACGATCGCGGTGGCCGGATCCGCCGCGTCGGCGAGCAGGCCGCCGCCGAGCACGGCCACGCCCTGGCTCGCGATGATCCCCGACGCCGCGACGCCGATGGCGCGGCCGCGGATGGCCTCCGGGGTGGCGCGGACGAAGGACGCCTGCGCCTGCAGGAGGTAGGCCGTGGACAGCAGCCCCGACAGGCTCCACAGCGCCACGGCCGGCACCACGCCCGGATGCAGGGCCGCCAGGAGCAGCGGCGCCCCGGCGGCGACGGCGAGCGGGCCGATCAGCGCGGCCCGGCGCGACACCGGGACGAACCGGACGAACAGCCAGGCCCCCAGGACGCTCCCCAGCGGGCCGGACGCCATGAGCACGCCGACCGCCGCGGCGCCGGCGCCGACCTGGGCCGCGTAGGGAGCCGCGAGCGCCTCCGGCACGACGAAGCAACCGATCGTCCAGGCGAGGACGACGAGCGCGCGCCGGCGCGGGTCGGCGGCGATGTCGGTGATGCCGACGACGGTGTCGCGCCAGTGGCCACCCCGCCGCGGGCCCGCCGGGCGCGCCGCGGGCCGGTCGGCGAGGCCGGCCCGCACGACGGCGGCGGCCAGCAGGAACGTCACCGCGTCGAGCAGCAGGGCCGGGCTCGGGCCGAGCGCGGCGACCAGCAGCCCGCCTGCCGCGAAACCGGCCGTCTGGGCCATCTGGCCCGAGATCTGCACGACGGCGAGCCCGCGCTCGTAGAGATCACCGGGCAGGATGTCGGGCAGCAGCGCGCCCCGGGCCGCGGCGTGCGGCGCGCCGAGCAGCACCACGACCACCACCAGGCCGCACAGCACCGGCAACGGCACGCCGGGCGCCGCCATCAGCGCCACCGGCCCGGCCCGCAGGACGTCGCAGGCGAGCAGGACCTCCCGGCGCCGGAAGCGATCGGCCAGCCCGGACAGCGCCACGCCGCCGACGATCGCGGGCAGGAACGTCAGCGCGTACGTGCCGGCCGCCCAGGCCGCGGAGTCGGTGCGGGCGAACACCAGCACGGCCAGCGCCACCCGCGTGAACTGATCCCCCAGCACCGAGAGGAGATCCGCCGCCCAGACCGCACGGAACTCGCGACGGGCCAGAACCCGTTCCGCGTGCCTCACCATTCACCTGCCCCCGACATCGACGTGCACCGAGCGTAGTCACACGAACGCGTCCTGTTGACCCGAACGGCGACGCATCGCCCGATCGACGCAGCCGGTGGGCCGATCAGGTGGCGGTGGGTCTCAGGAGGGTGATGACGTGCCCGATCTCGTTCACCGTCCGGACCATCCGGCGGCCGTCACGCCCGGCGAGGACGCGGGTGATCCCGGCGTAGTCGAGGGGGAAGGCCAGCGGCCGGGCGATGCCCAGCTGGCGCGCCAGCCAGGTGTTGATCACCCCGGCGTGGGCGACGACGACGGCCGTGGCCCGGCCCGGGTGGGCGGCCACGATCCGCTCCAGCGCCGTGTCGACCCGGGCGCCGAACGCCGGCACGTCGACGTGGGCGGGCAGCAGCCCGGCGCGGATCCGCTCCCACCCGGCCGGGTCGAGCCGGGCCATGTCGTGGACGGGCACGTAGTGCGCGGCGTCGGCGTCGTACTCGCGCAGGTCCGGGACGATCTCCGGCTCGATCCCGAGCGCCGCGGCCAGCGGGGCCGCCGTGCCGCGGGCGCGGGCCATCGGGCTCGCGTAGAGCGCCGCGACGTCCGGACCGACCGCGTCGACGAGCCGCGCGGCCTGCCGCTCGCCGAGCTCGGTCAGCGGCGGGTCGGCCGGCCCCGCCGATCCCCGGACGAGCTCGGGCAGGGCGTGCCGCACGAGCACGAGCTGCACGTCAGGCCGGGACCGAGGCGTCGTGGCCCGCCTCGTGCAGCGCCCGGCGCAGCGCGTCGCGGTGCGCGTCCTGCTCGGCGGCGTCGACCGTCGTCGCGGCGTTGGCGAAGTCGAACGCGCCCATCCCCCAGGCCGGGAAGACGTGCACGTGCAGGTGGGGGACCTCGAACCCGGCCACCAGCCACCCGACGCGCGGCGGCTGCCACACGCTGCGCACGGCGGCGCCGATCGCGTGCGAGACCGCGGTGAGGTGGGCGAGCAGGCCGGGATCGGCGTCGACCCACTGGTCGACCTCGGCGCGCGGCACCACCAGGGTGTGCCCGGGCCCGAGCGGGTTGACCGACAGGAAGCCGACCGCGACGTCGTCGGACCAGACGAACCGGCCGGGCAGCTCCCCGTCGATGATCCTCGTGAACACTGTGGCCATGCCGCGCACCCTAGCCACCAGCACCGCCGTCGACCGCGACCAGCTCACCGCGTTCCTGCGACCCCGTCACCATGTGATCCTGCTGACCCCGCGGAGCGACGGCGGCTGGCAGGGCTCGCCCGTCACGTCCGGGGTCGACGCGCAGGGCCGGATCGTCGTCTCGACCTACCCGGAGCGGGCCAAGGCGGCGAACGTGGCCCGGCACGGGAAGGCGGCGGTGATCGTCCTGTCCGACGACTTCGACGGCCCGTGGGTGCAGGTCGAGGGCGATGCGGAGCTGCTCAGGCTGCCCGACGCGCTCGACCCGCTCGTCGAGTACTTCCGCTCGGTCTCCGGCGAGCACCCCGACTGGGCCGAGTACCGGCAGGCCATGAGCGACCAGGGCAAAGCCCTGATCCGGATCACGCCGAGCCGGTGGGGGCCGATCGCGACGGGCGGGTTCCCGGCCCGGCTGGGCTGAGCCGGGCCGGGCGGAGTGTCGGTCGCCCCCGGTAACCTCTTCCGGCCGGGGCGGGGTGCCGCCCGGGCACGTTGCACGAGACGAAGTGAGGAACGCACATGCGGCCGTGGCCGGGTCACGCCTATCCCCTGGGCGCCACCTACGACGGGTCCGGTACCAACTTCGCTCTCTTCTCCGAGGTCGCGGAGCGCGTGGATCTGTGCCTGTTCACGCAGCGGGGCAAGGAGTCGCGCGTCCCGCTCACCGAGGTCGACGGCTTCGTGTGGCACGGCTACCTGGCGGGGATCGAGCCCGGCCAGCGGTACGGGTACCGCGTCACGGGCCCGTACGACCCCGCGAAGGGCCTGCGGTGCAACCCGGCCAAGCTGCTGATCGACCCGTACGCGAAGGCCGTCGACGGCCCGGTGGCCTGGGACGAGGCCGTCTTCGGCTACCCCTTCGGGTCGCCCGATCAGCGCAGCGATCGTGATTCGGCCCCGTTCGTGCCGAAGTCCGTTGTCGTCAACCCGTTCTTCGACTGGGGCACCGATCGCTCGCCGCGCATCCCCTACCACGAGAGCGTGATCTACGAGGCCCACGTCCGCGGCCTGACGATCAACCACCCGGAGATCCCGGAGCAGCTGCGCGGCACCTACACCGGCCTCGCGCACCCGGTGATGATCGACCACTTCAAGAGCCTCGGGATCACCGCCGTCGAGCTCATGCCGTGCCACGAGTTCCTCAACGACCACCACCTGCAGGAGAAGGGCCTCTCCAACTACTGGGGCTACAACACGATCGCCTTCCTCGCCCCGCACCACGCCTACGCGATGCCCGGCAGCCGCCCGGGCAACCAGGTGCAGGAGTTCAAGGCGATGGTGCGCGACCTGCACGACGCCGGCATCGAAGTGATCATGGACGTGGTCTACAACCACACGGCCGAGGGCAACCAGATGGGCCCCACGCTGTCCATGCGCGGCATCGACAACGCCGCCTACTACCGGCTGGTCGAGGCCGACCCGCGCTACTACATGGACTACACGGGCACCGGCAACTCGCTCAACGTCCGCAACCCCCACACGCTTCAGCTGATCATGGACTCGCTGCGATACTGGGTCACCGAGATGCACGTGGACGGCTTCCGCTTCGACCTCGCCTCCACCCTGGCCCGCGAGTTCTACGACGTCGACCGGCTGTCGGTGTTCTTCGACCTCGTCCAGCAGGATCCGGTGATCAGCCAGGCCAAGCTCATCGCCGAGCCGTGGGACGTCGGCCCCGGTGGCTACCAGGTGGGCAACTTCCCGCCACTGTGGACGGAGTGGAACGGCAAGTACCGCGACACCGTCCGCGATTTCTGGCGCGGCGAGCCCGGCACGCTGGGCGAGTTCGCCTCCCGCATCACCGGCAGCTCCGACCTCTACCAGGACGACGGCCGCCGCCCGTTCGCGTCGATCAACTTCGTCACCGCCCACGACGGCTTCACCCTCGCCGACCTGGTCGGCTACAACGACAAGCACAACGACGCCAACGGAGAGGGCGGCAACGACGGCGAGAGCCACAACCGCTCCTGGAACTGCGGGGTGGAGGGCCCCACCGACGACGCGGCGGTCAACGACCTGCGCGCCCGCCAGCAGCGCAACTTCATCACCACCCTGATGCTGTCCCAGGGCGTCCCGATGCTGCTGCACGGCGACGAGCTGGGCCGCACCCAGGGCGGCAACAACAACGTCTACTGCCAGGACAACGAGACCGCCTGGGTCGACTGGTCGCTGGCCGGCAAGAACGCGGGCCTCATCGGGTTCACGGCGGGTGTCACGGCGCTGCGCCGCGGCCACCCCGTGTTCCGGCGGCGCCGCTTCTTCGCCGGCAAGCCGATCGCGCCCCGGCGGCGCGACGCGCTGCCCGACATCGCCTGGTTCCAGCCGTCGGGCGAGGAGATGACCGAGCACGACTGGGATTCGGGCTTCGGCAAGTGCGTCATCGCGTTCCTCAACGGCGACGGCATCACCGAGCCGGACACCCGCGGCGACCGCGTCACCGACGACTCGTTCCTGCTCTGCCTCAACGCCCACTACGAGGACATCGCGGTCACGCTGCCGGGCCGGGAGTACGGCGCGCAGTGGGCCGTGGTGGTCGACACCGCGGCCGGTGAGGTGATCACCCTGTCCACCGGGCCGGGTGTGGTGGCGGCCGATCCGCCCACCGTCGCGGGCGGGTCGGTGCTCACCGCGCCCGCGCGCTCGGTGCTGGTGCTGCAGCGGATGCGCACGGCCTCGTGATCCCCTCGTCGACCTACCGCGTCCAGTTCTCGCGCGACACCACGTTCACCGACGCGATCGCGCTGCTCCCCTACCTCGACGCGCTGGGGATCGGCGCGCTGTACGCGTCGCCGCTGCTGGAGTCGGGGGCGGGCTCCAACCACGGCTACGACGTGGTGGATCCCACCCGCGTGTCCGACGAGCGCGGCGGCGAGGCCGGGCGGCGGGCGCTGGTCGACGCCGTGCGCGCGCACGGCATGGGCTTCCTGCTCGACATCGTGCCCAACCACGTCGGCGTCGACGTACCGAAGGCCAACCCGTGGTGGTGGGACGTGCTGAGGCTCGGCCGGGCCTCGCCGTACGCGACCTACTTCGACATCGACTGGGCGGCCGGGCCGATCCTGCTCCCGATCCTCGACGCCGACGAGGAGAAGGCGCTCTCGGAGCTGTCGGTCGAGTCCGACGAGCTGCGCTACTACGAGCACGCGTTCCCGCTCGCCCCGGACACCGCCTCCGGGTCGCCGCAGGAGGTGCACGAGCGCCAGCACTACCGGCTGGTGTCCTGGAAGCGCGGCGCCGCGGAGCTCACCTACCGGCGCTTCTTCGACGTGTCCACGCTGGCCGCGGTGCGCGTCGAGATCCCGGAGATCTTCGACGCCACCCACCGGGAGATCCTGCGGTGGGTGGAGGCGGGCGATGTCGACGGCATCCGCGTCGACCATCCCGACGGCCTGTCGGATCCCGGCGCCTACACCCGGCGGCTGCGCGCGGCGATCGGCCCGGACCGCTGGCTGCTGGTGGAGAAGATCCTGGGGGTCGGCGAGGAGCTGCCGCCGTCGTGGCCGGTGGACGGCACGTCGGGCTACGAGGCGCTGCGCGAGCTGCAGGGGATCTTCGTCGACCCCGACGGCGCCGGTCTCCTGACGCAGCTGGCGGCCGAGCACACGGGAAGCAAGCAGAGCCTCCACGCGGCCGAGCACGACGCGCGGCGCTTCGTCGCGGACACGATCCTGGCCGCGGAGGTCCGGCGGATCGCCGGGCTCGTGCCGGGCGAGGTCGAGCGCACCCGCCCGGCCGTCGCCGAGCTGCTCTGCGGGTTCGGTGTCTACCGGTCCTACCTCCCGGAGGGGCGGGCCGCGCTCGACACCGCCGTCTCCGTCGCCCGTACCCACCGCCCCGACCTGGCCGACGTCCTCGACGCGATCCGTGCCGCGATGCTCGCCGAGCCCCACGGCGAGCTCGCCACCCGCGTGCAGCAGACGTCGGGGATGGTGATGGCCAAGGGCGTCGAGGACACCACGTTCTACCGGTGGAACCGGTTCGTCGCGCTCAACGAGGTGGGCGGCGACCCCGCGCGGTTCGGCGTCTCCCCCGCCGGGTTCCACGCGGCGCTCGCCACCCGCGAGGCGTCCTGGCCGGCCACGATGACCACGCTCTCCACCCACGACGCCAAGCGCTCGGAGGACGTCCGCGCCCGGCTCGCCGTGCTGGCCGAGATCCCCGGCGAGTGGGCGCCCCGGCTGCGGCGCTGGTCGGCGCGCCACCCGCTGCCCGAGCGCTCGCTGGAGCTGCTGGCCTGGCAGAACCTGATCGGCGCCTGGCCCATCTCCGCCGAGCGCATGGCGTCCTACCTGGGCAAGGCGTCCAAGGAGGCCAAGCTGGTCACCAGCCACGTCGATGCGGTGCCCGAGGTGGACGAGATCGTCGCCGCGTGGCCGGCGGCCGTGCTGGGCGACGTTGAGCTGGTGGCCGAGATCGAGGAGTTCGTCGCACGCATCGCGGGGCCGGGCTGGTCCAACTCGTTGGGCCAGAAGCTGCTGCAGCTCGCCGGGCCGGGCGTGCCGGACGTCTACCAGGGCACCGAGCTGTTCGAGTACTCGCTGGTCGACCCGGACAACCGGCGCCCGGTCGACTGGGCGGCCCGCCAGGCGTTCCTCGCGCGGCTCGACGACGGCTGGCTCCCCGACGTCGACGCCGAGGGAGCGGCCAAGCTGCTGGTCACGCTGAGCGGGCTGCGGCTGCGCCGGTACCGGCCGGAGCTGTTCACCGGCTACCGCCCCGTCCCCGCCGAGGGGCCGGCGGCGGCCCACGCGGTGGCGTTCTCGCGCTCGCCGTCGCTGGTGGCGGTCGCGACCCGGCTGCCCGTGGGGCTCGCGGAGCGCGGCGGCTGGGCCGACACGGTCCTGCCCCTGCCCGGCGCCGCCACCGACTGGCACGACATGGTCACCGACACCGCCGTCGACGGCTCCGCCCCCTCCCTCGGTACGCTCCTGGCGCGCTATCCGGTGGCCCTGCTCGTCCGCCCCGCCTGAGCGCGAGTCGACCTTCTCGGCACGGCGAATGCGCCGATCGAGCACCCGTTCGGGCGTGCTCGATCGGCCATCACGACGTGTCGACCCGGTCGACTCGCGGTCGGGGGTGGGGTTGGGCGGGCGCGGCACGGCCACACCGTGCAGTATCGCCGGGTGACTGACTTCGCCGTGTGGGCACCTCAGCGGGACCACGTCCGGGTTCTGGTCGACGGCTCGCCGCACCCGATGACGCGCGACGGCGGCGGCTGGTGGCGTACCGCCGTCGACGTGAGCCCGGCCACGCCGTACGCCTTCCTGCTTGACGACGACGACACCCCGCTGCCGGACCCGCGCTCGCGGTGGCAGCCCGACGGGGTGCACGCCCCAGGCCGCGTGTACGACGAGAGCGGCTTCTTCTGGACCGACCGCTCCTGGACCGGCAAGCAGCTCCCCGGCAGCGTGGTCTACGAGCTGCACATCGGCACGTTCACGCCGGGCGGCACGTTCGCCTCCGCCGTCGAGCGGCTGGACCACCTCGCCGAGCTGGGCGTCGACCTCGTCGACGTGCTCCCGGTCAACGCCGTCGACGGGCCGCGCAACTGGGGCTACGACGGTGTCGGCTGGTACGCCGTCACCGAGAACTACGGTGGGCCGGACGCGTTCAAGCACTTCGTCGACGCCTGCCACGCGCGCGACATGGGCGTGATACTCGACGTCGTCTACAACCACCTCGGGCCGTCGGGCGCCTACCTCGACCAGTTCGGCCCGTACTTCGCGGGGAGCACGATCTGGGGCCCGACGCTCAACCTGGACGGCGCCCACTCCGAGCCCGTCCGCCGCTACGTGATCGACAACGCGCTGATGTGGCTGCGCGACTTCCACGTCGACGGCCTGCGCCTCGACGCCGTGCACGCGCTGCGCGACACCCGCGCCACGCACCTGCTGGAGCAGCTCGCCGTCGAGGTGGAGTCGCTGTCGACGCACGTCGGGCGGCCGCTGACGCTGATCGCGGAGTCCGATCTCAACGACCCGAAGCTGATCACCGCGCGCGAGGGCGGGGGCTACGGGCTGCACGCGCAGTGGACCGACGACATCCACCACAGCCTGCACGCCACGCTCACCGGCGAGGGCCAGGGCTACTACGCCGACTTCGCGACGGCGGGGCTGACCGGGCTGGCCCACGTCATGACGCGCGCGTTCCTGCACGAGGGCACCTGGTCGAGCTTCCGGCAGCGCAACCACGGCGCGCCCGTCAACACCCGCACCATCCCGGGCCACCGGTTCCTGGCCTACCTGCAGAACCACGACCAGATCGGCAACCGCGCCACCGGCGACCGGCTCAGCGAGACCCTCTCGCCCGGGCTGCTGGCCTGCGGTGCGGCCCTGGTGCTCTGCTCGCCGTTCACCCCGATGCTGTTCATGGGCGAGGAGTGGGGCGCGCGCACGCCGTGGCAGTTCTTCTCCTACTTCCCCGACGCCGGGCTGCGCGAGGCCGTACGGAAGGGACGCACCGCCGAGTTCGCGGAGCACGGGTGGGGCGACGTCGAGGTGCCCGACCCCAACGCCGAGCTGACGTTCCAGGACTCGAAGCTGGACTGGGACGAGCCGACGGTGGAGCCGCACGCCACCCTGTTGATGTTGCACCGGGAGCTGATCGCCCTGCGCCGGGCGTGGCCGGAGCTGTCGGACCCCTGGCTCGACGAGGTCGAGGTGGACATCGACGAGGAAGCCCGCACCCTCGTGCTGCACCGCGGACGGCTCCGCGTGGCCGTCAACCTCGGGGCCGAGCCCGCTGCGTTCACCACCGGCGCGATCGGGCGCATCCTGCTCGCGTCGGAACCGGTGGTGGGTGAGGACGGCGCGCTGGCCCTGCCGCCGGAGTCGTTCGCGATCGTGGCCCTGGCCTGATTGTCAGCCGTCGTGGGCCTGGTCGTAGCCGTAGTCGCCGTCCTGGTCGAGCCCGCGGCCGGGACCCGTGCCACTCACCACGACCTTTCGCACCGCCGTGACCGGGGTGCGCAGCCCGGCCTGCACCTCGTGCACCATGTCGTAGCCGTAGTCCCCACCGAGATCGTGATCAGCTGACATCGTCGACTCCTCCCCGAGCGTGACCACCGTCAACCAGAAGGTGTACGGAAATGATCGCCCGTCGGGGGCAGGTGAACAAGGGAAGTCCACCGAGTGGCGCCACTTGGTGACGATCGGTGGCGCCTGGTGTCCGTGAGGGTGTAGGTGGACCCGAACGCGACTACAGCAGGCCGAGGCCCTTCACCGCGTCGCGCTCCTCGGTGAGCTCCGTGACGCTCGCGTCG
>CAXTTN010000132.1:0-16952 GCA_964247105.1 uncultured Pseudonocardia sp. | reverse complement strand
AACGCCGCCTGCGGGCGCGTGGGCCGCCGAGTTCCGTGCCGGACCTTCCTTGGCGGGGCACCAGTCCGCTCCAGTTGGTATCGGTAGGGGCGGAGAGTCTCTCTCTTATTACACAGAAGGGCAGGTCCACGGAACGCGCGCGGATCGGCCCCGCGGTGCACGCTCGGTCCAGGAGGTGGACCGGAGATGACACACACGCCGGAGTACGTCGGATGCCCCGAGTGCCGGGCGCCCGCGGAGATCGTCGACCGGTTCGTCCTGGACGGCACGGACGGGCCGCTCGAGCACCTGGAGCTGTGGTGCGTGACGGGCCGCCCGTTCACCGTGCGCACCGAGGACCTGCCGGCCACGACCGCCACGGCGCGGGACGTGGAACGGCGGACGGCCCGCTGACCCACCGCGCCCGCGCGATCCCCGAAGGCTCCGGCCCGCTCACACCGTCCCCCCGTCCGGTGTCGAGCGGGCCGGTCCTTCTCGCTGCCACCCATACCCCCATCACGGCGGCGGGCCCGAGGAGGTTCAGGACCGGCCGGGTCCGGGCGGCCGGGAGCGTTTCACGTGGAACACTCCATCCGTGCCCGGACTCGTCGCGCTGGTCGGGAGTGGTGAGTACCTCCCGGTCATGGCCCCGGTGGAGGCGCTCCTGCTCCACGGCCGCCCACCCCGTTACGTCCAGATCCCCACCGCGGCGTCCCTGGAGGGTGACTCCTCGCTCAACCGGTGGGTGAAGCTGGGCGTCGACCAGGCCGAGCGGCTGGGCGTCGAGGCGGTGCCGGTCGTCGTCCGCGACCGCGCCGACGCCGACGACCCGGAGCTGGCCGCGCTCGTCGAGGGCGCGGGCCTGGTCTACCTGTCGGGCGGCAGCCCGCAGCACTGCGCGTCGACACTGCGCGGCACCCGGGTCTGGGACGCGGTCGTCGCCGCCTGGCGCGACGGCGCGTCGCTGGCCGGGTGCAGCGCGGGCGCGATGTCGTTGACGTCCTGGGTGCCCGACCTGCGCCACCCCGCCCGCTCGGCCGACCCCGGCCTCGGGATCGTCCCGCAGGTGCGGGTGATCCCCCACTTCGACCGTTTTCCCGGCTGGATCCCCGACCTCGTCTCGCGCTACCTCATGAAGGTGCCCGACGGCACGTCCGTGGTCGGCGTGGACGAGGACACGGCCGTGCTGTGGGACGGCACGGCCTGGACGGTGCACGGCCGGCAGTCGGCGTGGCTGTTGACCCGGGACGGGCGGAAGGGCTTCGCCGCGGGCGAGTCGGTGGACCTGCCCGCGCCGGTGGCCTGACCTCGCCGGGCGCTGCACGACCGCCCGGGTAGGACTCCCGATCGCCAGCCGTGACCTCGTGAGAACGCAGGCAGAGCTGTTGGATCTTCACCGAACAGCTCTGCCTGCGTTCTCACGCAGCCAGGGGGTGGCCGACGAGATCCTCGCCTGGCGGCGGCGCCCCGCCGCCGCGCGGACCGGAGGCCCTCGTTGCTATCCCGGGATCAGGCCCTGCTGCCGCGCGAGCTTCAGCCAGCTCGGGTACTCGGTCATCATCAGGTCGTAGAGCTGGTCGTCGGGGATCGGCGCGGGGTCGGCGACGGAGAAGAAGTCGGCGTTGTCGACCAGCCGGCCGCCCATGTCGTCGAGCTCCTCCAGGAACGTGAAGCCCGACTCGACGAGGCGCCCCAGCAGACCCCGGGGCTTCTTCTGGCTCTTCGACAGCGGAGGGGCGCCGAACGGGTCCACGTTGCGGCTCGACCGGCCGATCGCCATGAACTGCCAGAAGATCGGCTCGTAGGACGACCAGCGCACCTGGTTCCGCGCCGACTCGCGGTCCTGCGTGCCGCCGTCGGTGACGAACATGACGTAGACCGGCAGCGTGTCCGGACGCACGGCCTGCCGCGGGCCGGCGGCGGGCCGCCCTGACCGTCCGGGAAGTAGTGCGCGCGCAGCAACTGCATCGCCCTGGCGTAGTCGGTGCCGCCTTCGAGTCGACGGTGCCGCAGCAGGTTCTCGGTGTAACCGGCGCGGCTGGCCAGGCTGATCGGCGTCTCCTCGTGCGCGGCGCTGCCGAACGTGAACACGTCGACCTGACCGTCGTCGTCGAGCTGGACGGCGAGGCCGAGGATGCGCTCGCACAGCTGCTGCACCTTGCCGTCGCGGAACAGGCGGTTCATCGAGGCGGAGATGTCGAGGCACAGCGCGACCCGGGCCCGGTGACTCTCCAGGCCGTGTTCGAGGAGCGACACACCGGCAGTCTTGACGAGGTCGACGACCTGCCGCGGCTGCCCGGCGAGCTGCTTCTCCAGCCGGACCGCCTTGGTCGTCGACACCACCGGAGGAGCGTCCTGTTCCGTGTCGACCGAGATGCCGTAGTCGGTGGCCAGGCCGCGGAGCCCGCTGTCCCAGCCCTGGCCGACGGCGCGGAACTTCCACCCGGGCCCGCGACGGTAGAGCTCACCGAGCACGAACGCGGTCTCGGCTCCCGCCGGGGGAACGTCGAAGCGAGCCAGCACGGTGCCCGCCGTGTCGGTGCCCTGCCACCGACCCGAACGCGGCACCGTCGGCGGACGCGGTGATCGCGACCGTCTCGACGTGGGGCGGCAGCCCGGCCAGGTCGACACCGAGAACCTCGCGGCGGCCGGTCCGGCCCTCGTGCCGCACCTCGCGGCCGGGCGAGGCGGGCTGGTTGTAGAAGACGAAGTCCGCGTCGCTGCGGACCTTGCCGGCCGCGGTGAGCAGCAGCGCGGCGGCGTCGAGGTCCGGCCCGCTGCGCCAGCCGACCTCCACCCGCACCGCCGGGGCCGCAACCGCCGTGTTCGCGCCCTTGGTGAGATCGGTCACGGCGCCGATCGTAGGCCCGGGGACCGCCGGGCCGACCGCATGCCTCGTCCCGGGTGGCACCCGCGAACACGCCTTCTCACCGTCCGGTCGACGGCGCGACGATCACCCGGGTCGGGCGATCCGCTCGATCAACGGTACGAACGTCGCCAGCGGCCGGACACCAGCGGCCGGGTCCTTCGCAGCGCCGTCCCATCGACGCACCGCCACCGCATCCCGGGCGTACGGGCTCGCCTCGAACGCGGCGGCGCCGTCCTGGTCGAGCGGGCCCCCCTGCACGCGCAGCGTGGAGGCCGACGCGGGCGCCAGACGGGCCAGGTGGCCCCGGCATCGTCGTGACGGTTGTCCGTGCCCGACATCAGCTCCTGGCGCAACCACACAGGCGGAGGCGGCGTCGGGTGGACCATGCCGACCGCACCCTCGTGTGCCGCCCGCGGACGTGAGCGATCAGGCATCGGCGTCCCTGGTGGTCACACGCACGTCATAGCCGTCCGCCGCAGCCGACCTGAGCTCCGCGTCCAGGACCTGCGCTGAATCGGTGACGAACTCGTCGACCACGATCGCACCGCCCAGCGTGACGTTCACGAGGTACCGGAACGACTCCCACGTGCGCCCCGGCGGCAGGTTGTAGGGACCGAAGCGGGACGGCTGCCAGCTCACGGCGTCACGCATCGGTCCCTCGTCGATCAACGTCCCTCCGGCTCGGCCCGCCTGCCTGACCTTCGCCGACAACCCTCTGTGACGACATCCACCGGACGCCCCCCGTCCGGATGACGTGGGGTGAACATTGCGTGTCGACACCCTCGCGACGGGTGGCTCGCACGCGCCGAGTCACCCGGATCGACGCCTACCTCGCCGGCGCGGTTCCGCTCGGCTCGCCCTCCGAGCCGGCGTACCGTCAGCCGGTCGCGCCCATCGCCCGGAACGGGCAGTGGCCACCCCTTCGTCGCGCGGTGGTCGTGACGCAGAGGACGCCGCGGCGCTGAGCCGGTACTGCAGCGCTCAGCCGTGAGCTGGTAGTTCCTTCATCGACGAAGTGATCTGGAGGAGCGGCGGCAAACCGTAGGATCGCGGACATGAGGACGTCCCGGTCCGAGGGTTCCACCGCATGGCAGAACGCCACCGACGGCACCGCGCAGGATGTGCCGCTGCTGTCGCCGGTCGACCTGGCGGCGTGGGGCGGGTTCCTCGCCGTCCACACCCTCTTGATGCGCCGGCTCGACGCCCACCTCGTCGCTTCCCACGGGATGCCGCTCGTGGAGTACGAGGTGCTGTTCAAGCTGCACCGGGCGGGAGGGGCGCTGCGGATGTCCGAGCTCGCGGCGGTCGCCATGCTCAGCCGCAGTGGCCTGACCAGGATCGTCGACGTGCTGGAGGCGCAGCGGATGGTGCGGCGGCGCCCGGATCCCGAGGACGGGCGCGTGGTCGTTGCCGCGCTCACGACCGCCGGCCGCGCACGTCTGCAGGCAGCCCGCCGCACGCACTCCGCCGAGGTGCGCGCACTGCTGCTGGACCGGCTGACGACCGAGCAGAAGGAGACGCTCGGGTCCGTGTGGGCCGCCGTGCTCGCCGGGCTGGACGACGACGGCGCCGGGAAGAGCGATCCGGGCGGCACCGACCAGGAGGCGTGACACTCATCGGTGTGCCACAATCCCTCCCAGGTAGTTCGTCAGCGAATCATCTGCGTCAGGGTTCGATGTGACCAGGTGCGGAGAGGAAGACGTCCTGATGGCCGGCACGCCCATCGTCACCCCACCGCGACAGGGTGAGGTTCTGCAGTTCAGCCCGAGCGAACGCCTCGTGTGGAAGGCGACGTCCGCCACCACGGGATCGTTCGACCAGTTCGAGCTCACGGCCCTGCCCGGGCACGCAGGGGCGCCCGAGCACGTCCACGCCGCCGTCGAGGAATGCTTCTACGTCCTCGACGGCGCATTCCGCTTCACGGTCGACGCCGATCTCGTGCTCGCCGAGGCGGGTGCGTTCCTGTTCGTCCCCCGCGGTGTCGCGCACACCTGGACCAACGCGCTGAACAGGCCGTCCACCATGCTGTTGACCTTCGTGCCCGGCGGCATGAAGGCGTTCTTCGACGAGGCCGCACCGCTCATGCACGCCGAACCACTCGATCTCGCCGCGCTCGCCGAGGTCAACGCCCGCCACGCCACAACCGTCGTCGGGCCGCCGCTGCCCGGCGGTCCGCTCCCAGCCGGAACCGGCGCATGACCGGGTCGGCCCCGGGGTGGCGCCGCCCGGTCGGGCTGAACACCGAGAGCGGACGGGTCGAGGCGTTCAGCGACGGGGTGCTGGCCATCGCCGTCACCCTGCTGGTCCTGGACCTGCACACCCCCGCCGAACCCGGCTCGTTCGGCCACGACCTCCTCCACCAGGCACCCACCTACCTGGCCTACCTCGCGGCTTTCGTCACCATCGGCGTCGTCTGGGTCAACCACCACGTCGCGTTCACGAGGATAGGGCGCGTCGACCCCGCCCTGCTGTGGATCAACCTGGCCGTGCTCGGCACCAGCGGCGTGCTGCCCTTCCCCACCGCGGTGCTCGCGCGCGCCCTGGAGGAGGGCACCGATCCCGACCGCACGTCAGCGGTGGTCCTCTACACCGCCGTCTCGGTCCTGCAGTCGCTGTCCTGGTTCCTGCTCTACCGCCATCTGCGGCGCCGGCCCGATCTGCTCGCCGATCCCGACGACCACACACTGTTCAACGGCGAGCAGGCCCGATCTCTGATCGGCGCCGCGTGCTACGTCCTCGTGGGTCTGCTCGCCGTCATCCTGCCCACCACCGCCGCCGTCCTGGTGCTCGTCCTTCCCCTCTTCTACGGCCTCACCAGCCACCGCCTCACCGTCCGCGCCGCCCAGCGCTCCCAGCAGGAGGCGACCGACTAGCGGTACTCGGCCATTCCTGACGAGGGGAATCGAACCCCCAACCCCGCCCTGCGAACGTGCGGCACGACGGCGAGTCGGACGGCTGTCGCAGGTCAGGTGGACCTGAGCTGCATGCCGTCGGCCGCCCTTCGACGCCACGGGGGGCGCCAGAAGTCCACAATGGACAGAAAGTCCTCGTCGGTCGTTCTCTGTGTCTTTCTGCATGCCCGGAGGTCCAGTTCCTGACAGACCGATCGGGTTCAGCGAACCACGGTGGGAGGCAACGGACAGCGGCCCTCGGGCTGGCTGCGGGAAGAACCACCCCATCGGGAGGCATCATGAGCACGGTCGAAACCCCCGCCGTCGACAACGGCATCAACGTCGAGGCGCTGCTGGGGGCACGCGAGGCGCTGGCCGCCGCACCGGAGGCCGCCCAGTTCCGGTGGCGGGCCCAGTGCGAGTGGATCAAGGGCACGCACAGTCGCACCACCGTTCAGGACTTCTTCGGTCTGGGCGCCGAGCACACCCACCGCACGCCGTTCACGTTCGAGGGCGACCACCCGGAGATCTTCGCGTCCGACGACAACGGGCCGACGCCGACGGAGACGCTCCTGGCGGCGCTGGCCGGCTGCCTGACCGCGGGCATCGCTGCGGTCGCCACCCGCCGGGGCGTGCAGCTGCGCTCGGTCAACGCGATCGTGGAAGCCGACCACGACGTCCGGGGGATCCTCGGGGCCGACCCCGACGTCCGCAACGGTTTCACGGGCGTGCGGGTGCGCTACGCGATCGACGCCGACGCCTCGCGCGCGGACATCGAGGCCATCGTCGCGCAGTCGCAGAAGCGGTCGGCGGTCTACGACATCCTGACCAATCCCACCGCCGTGACGGTCGAGGTCGACTGAGGTGCGCACCACCGTCGTCGTGATCGGCGGCGGGCAGGCGGGGCTGGCGATGAGCTGGTGGCTCACGCGCAGCGACGTCGATCACGTCGTCCTGGAACGGGGCGCGGTCGCCCAGTCCTGGCGTGCTCGGCGCTGGAACTCGCTGCGGCTGCTCACCCCGAACGGGATGAGCCGGCTGCCCGGCCGCGGGTACGGGGGCGGCGACCCGGAGGGGTACCAGCGCGCGGGCGAGGTGGTCGACATGCTCGACACCTTCGCCCGCTCGTTCGCCGCGCCGTTGCGCCCGCAGACCACGGTCCTCGGCGTGGCGCGTACCGCATCCGGCTTCCGCGTGGACGCCGACGACGGCTCGTGGCGCTGCCGAGCCGTCGTCGTGGCGACCGGGACGGAGGGCGGGTCGAGGGTGCCCGCGGCCGCCCGGGACCTGCCCGGACGGATCCAGCAGATCACCGCGCTGGGCTACCGCGAGCCCGGGCAGGTCGAGCCGGGCGGCGTGCTGGTCGTCGGCGCCTCCGCCTCGGGGGTCCAGATCGCCGACGAGCTACAGCGCGCCGGGAGGCAGGTGACCGTCGCCGTCGGCGTCCACGTCCGGGTGCCACGAACCTACCGGGGCCGCGACATCTACCGGTGGCTCGACGAGCTCGGCATCCTCGACGAGCGCTACGACGAGGTGGAGGACCTGACCAGGGCACGGCGCCTGCCGTCGCTGCAACTCGCGGGTTCGCCACAGCGGCGCACGCTGGATCTCGCGGCGCTCTCCACTGCGGGTGTCGAGCTCACCGGCCGCTTCGTCGGGGTGGCCCGTGGCCGCGCCCTGTTCTCGGGGTCGCTGGCCAACCTGGTCAAGGCGGCCGATCTCAAGCAGGCCCGGCTGCTGGAACGCATCGACGCTCACGTCGAGGAGGACGACCTGCAGGACCTGGTCGGGCCGCCGGACCGTCCGGCTCCGACACCCCTGCCCGCGCTCGTGACCGAGCTGGACCTGAGCCGGTTCTCCGCCGTCGTGTGGGCCACCGGGCACCGGCCCCGCTACCCCTGGCTCGACCCGGCCTTGCTCGACCACCGCGGCGCGGTCCGCCACGAGGGCGGGGTGCTCGACGTGCCGGGGATGTACGTGCTCGGGCTGCCGTTCCTCCGGCGACGCGGTTCGAACCTGCTGGCCGGTGTCGGAGCGGACGCCCGCTTGCTGAGCGAACATCTCCTGGAACACCTCCGCACACGGAAGGAAGCCGCATGACAGTCCCCACGGAGACCGAGGGTTGGCGCGGCGTCGACGAAGGTTGGGGCCGGGCGGCGGTCGACTTCGCGACGTTGTCCGAACCGGCCAACTGCCGTGAGTACGTCAGCGTCCACCACCGGCTCGAGGTGGGCGAGGGAGACCGGTTACTCGACGTCGCCTGTGGTTCCGGGCTCGCCGTCGAGCTCGCCGGGCTCCGAGGAGCGGTCTGCGCAGGCATCGATGCCTCGGCCCGGCTCATCGCGGTCGCGCGAGACCGAAGCCCCGACGCCGACATCCGGGTCGGAGACATGCTCGCGCTGCCCTGGGACGCGGGGTCGTTCGACGTGGTCACCAGCTTCCGCGGGGTGTGGGGCACCACGCCGGACGCGGTCACCGAGATCCACCGGGTCCTCACCCCCGGCGGGCGCCTGGGCCTCACCGTCTGGGGACACATCAAGGCCTCCCCAGGTGCCTGGGCGCTGAGTCCGTTCCGGCTCGCCGACCCGCCCGCCGTCGCGAACCAGGCTGCGATGGTCGCGCTGGGCAGGCCGGGTGCGGGCGAGGAGCTGCTGACGAGGGCGGGCTTCGTCGACGTCCAGCGGGTCGCCGTACCGTTCGCGATGGAGTTCGCCGACCCCCAGACCTACGCACGTGGCCTGGCCGCGACCGGACCCGCCTACGAGGCGATCAAGGCGGTCGGGGAGCAGGCCTTCTACGACGCGGCAGAGCGGACTGCCACCGAGCGGGTTCGCGCGGGCCTTCCGCTGCGCGCCGAGATCGCGGTGACCGGCTACCTCGCACGCAAAGACCTCCCCCATTCCGCAGTAGTGATCGCTTAGCGAACGCCCGGTCGAGCTGCTCGACCGGCCGTGTTCGTCTCCGCCGGCCGAGACGGGCAGTACCGTCACGAGCTTCTGCCGGGCGTCCGCTGGGCACCGGGATCGCCGCACGAGCAGGACACTCGGCGCCATGGATCAGACCACGATCACGCAGCGAGCCACGCCTTCAGGGGACCCACGTGACACGCCAGCCGGCGGACAGGTCACTCGGAGCCGCGCACCAGTGGTCGAGTTCGTTGGTTGGACGGGGTCATGCCGCGGTTGTGAGGATCGTGTTCTGCTCGGTGGGGCCGATCCGATCGAGCAGGTTGCGGAGATCGCGGCGTGAACCGACTCCTTTCGGCCGGTCCCGGGGCCGCCGGCTGCGCACCCGTCACGAGCGGTACGTGAGGGTCGTGCGCTTGCACGGCTCGGACATGTCATCCCCTGCACCGCCCATGCACCGGCCGTCCACTTGGACTTTCATTCTGAGTGAGGCGGAGGACACGTCACGCTGCGTGCCGGCAATCGTCCATATCCCGAACAACAGGTTCGCCGATCCCTCGACCGTCCAACCGTCGTTGTTGACGGCGCCTCTGGTTAGATACGGCGTCAGAATGTACGCCTTCTTCTTGACGACATTCCAGCCGCGATTGGCCAGCATCCCCGCGACGACATCCATGTGCGCGCCCGAGATCTTGTTCACCCGATGGCCGTCGGAACAGGCGTCCACCGTGAGGACCGCCGTGTATTGCTCCACCGTCGCACCGTCGTCCTTCTTGACGGGGCCGCTGACCTCGTATCGCCTGCAGGTCACGGGCGGATCGCCGGCGTACGCCGTTCCGGACGCCACCGCGACCAGGGTCGACACGGCCGCCAGAGCGAGCACGAGGGTTCTTCTCATCGGTGGTGCCTTCTCCGTCCGGCATGGGCCGTGTGCTCAGACATCGCCGTAAGGATGTCGGGTCTTCGGCTCTCGACGGCGTTACGGAGTACGACGAAGTCCGGAACGTTGTGCGCGAGTGGGAAGTGGCAGCGTGTCGCGGTCGAACAGGGCGCCGCTCGGGGGACCCCTCCGCCGTGCCGGGGCCAGGGGCCTGTTCCCCCGATCTCAGCCCCAGGTCACCGTCACCGGTAGTCGCTCCACCCATGGCCACGAACAGCTTCGTCGTTCGTCTCCTCCCGGTCACCAACGCAGCCGAGACAACTGCCGCCGGTCACGAGCTGTGGCGGGGCAGATGTATACGTGATGGTGGCCGGGTTCCGCTACGGATCCCCGGTGCGCGACGACCGGATGCGCCCCTACCGAACCGGAGTTCGACGCGGCCACCGACACCGGGATCCTCCATCGTGGTGAGGGCATGAGACTGGAGACCGACCTTCAATCCGATGGAGTACGCGGGACCGTGGAAGGCGTAATCGAATTGCAGGCAGAACTCCAACAGGAAATGGCATCTTGGACTTCAGGGGACGATGTCACGTAGCAGAGCTTGACCCTCGCCGGGCGGCCGGTCTCGGAGATGGCAGGTAGCTGCCGTAAAGCATGCAGGTGACTGTCGAAACCGAGGCGTGAGCACATCCGGGCGTGTCGATGGGTCACACCGCTCGGGTCGAATGGCCGATCGTTCTCGGGTCTGTGGGAGAAGAGGAACAGGTCGACGTCCGACCAGCGCAGCGCACGAGCTCGGCCCGCCGGAGCCCGGTCACCGTCACCAACCACACGAGCGTGCCCCACTGCTCGTCCTCGCCCCACGCCGCCTCGACGATCCGAGCGGCCTGCCCCGACGTCGGGGGGCGGCCTGGGGAACCGGCACCCGCAGCTCGCGCGCCACCGCGGCCGGGTTGCTGGTGATCCAGCCCCACCGCTCGGCCGTGGACAGCACGCCGCGGATCGTGAAGTGGATGCGGCGGATCGTCGCCGCCGACAACGACCTGCAGACGTGCGGCGGGCGTTGCACGACGTGCAGCCGGTCTCCGCGCAGTCGTGCGGTGGGTAGCCGGCTGCCGGTGGTCGACCTGGCCGGCGCTTGTTGCATCACGACGCGGCACTCATGCGCACCGTCGATGCGGTGCTCGACGAAGGGGCGGCCGTCGCAGCGCGCTCCGCATCGGCGCAGCTCGACGCAGAACTCCTCCAGCAGCCGCGCCGTGATCCGGCCGACGGGCTCGTCGCCGAACGCGGGGTAGAGGTGTTGCGGGCGTACTGCTCGTAACCCGCCCGCGTCGTCTGTTCCACCTCGTGGGTCCGCAACCCGGACTCCATCGTCACGCGGAACGACGCGTTGGTCTCGGCGTGGCTCTCCGCGTCCACCTGCGCAACGAGCCGACGCAGGATCCGCTCGACCTCGCGCTCGTCGGTGATCGACTCGCGCAGCTTCAGATCGCGACCAGTCAGCAGGTCCTTGCCGGCGTAGACGATGACCCGGAACGAGCCGCCACGGCGACGAATCATGCCGCGTCAGTGCCTCGTGGCACCGCCCCCGGCCGTGCTGACAGGGTAGTCGGTGCCGTCGGCGCGAGCACTAAGCCAGATCGAGCGGGTCTGTGCTGGTCAGACGGGTGGAGACGAGGGGAATCGAACCCCTAACCCCCGCCTTGCAAAGGAGAATCGTCACCGGCCCGGCGAGTTTCTGGCCTCCACGACGTCGCTCTCTCGTCTCCGCTCCATCGTCGAGTCCCCCTGATTCCCCGCCAGTCCCCTACCCAACGGGCACGCGGCGGGCACGGGCAGTGGGTCGTGATCGGAGTGAGGTCAGCGAGTTAGGTCGGTCGGGGTGGGTTAGCTTTCTCACTCACCCGGCATCCGTCCGCCTACCCTCGTTGACCTGCGATTAGTTAGCGAGTGAGGCAGTTAGCTCGCCCGTCACCGCGTCTCTGGACTGGCCTCAGCGGTAGGCCCAGGTTTGCCCCGTCCCGCGGTACTGGGCGACAGGGATCGGCTCGACACCTGCCCTCATTCGCGCCCGGTAGAGGCGTCCGTCAAGGTGGTCGATCTCGTGACTGACGAGCCGAGCCATCCCGTGCTCAAACGCGGTGATGTGCGTCGCGCCGGTGGCGTCCTGGTGCTCGACCTCGATCGACAGCGGACGGGGGACCATCCCGCGCACGTCGAAGAAGCTCAGGCAGCCCTCATACTGCTCATCGGTCTCGCTCGTCTGGTCGATCACGCGTGGGTTGAGAAGCGTGACGGTCTCGCCGTCGGGCGTCCGGACGACGGCCGCCGAGCGGCCGATGCCGATCTGCGGCGCCGCGATTCCCATGCCCTTCGCGAACGCGTGCACTTGGCCGACTCGCTCCATCGTGCCCACGAGCTGGGCGACGACTCGGCGTGCGTCCTCCGCCTCCCCGGGCAGCGCGAAGCGCGCGGCCGGCTCGCCCAGGATCGGATCACCCTCCTGCACGATGCCGATTCCTGCCATCGTCTCGGATGGTGAAGTCGCGTCCACCTCGTCCCTTCCAATATTTGCTGGATCGGCCTTGAACTTCCACTCGACGCGGTAGCGCGCGTGCATATCGGGATCGTCGGCCGACCACACAAAGAGCATCCGGCCTTCCTCCTCGAAATGCTCGATCGGTGTCCGGAACGGTGACGACTCTGCGGTCATCGACGTCTCCATACCCCACACTGCCGGTTGCAACTCGGCAGGAAAGTCAAGCTTGATACTCAACCGGCGTGTCGGCAGCCGAATGGCCCGTTGCCACCATGGGCCCCACTTCTCTGCGGAGACGCTATACACGTACTCAATCCACGTCGTTTCACCCGGGTAGAGCGGAAATCGGCCATCACCGTTCTCAAGGAGAAGCCACAACTCCTTGAAGGCATCCCGATCGTGCTTGACCCGCCACGTCATCGGCTCGTCTCCGCACGTGGCGACAAGGCCGATCTCCTCCCAGGTCAGCGGCGACTCGCGGTAGAGCCGATTGGAGCGGTCCGGATCACCGGGGAAGCGGTCGACTGCGATCCTGATCAGGTACTGAGTAACGGGATCGGTACCAGTGTTCCGTAGCTGCCTGCGGACCTGGCTCCGGAACACCCCGTCGATGTAGGTCAGTTCGGCATGCTCGTGCTCGACGACGAGCGCCGCGCTCGGAGCCGACTGCGGGTCATCCACGACCGGCTTGGTTACCGGCCGCGAGTCAACCGGGGGCAGGTCGCTCACAGCGTCCTGAACAGCCTTCCAGCGCCGGAACAGTGCCCTACCCGCCCGTAGCTGCCTGTCCGCGCTCTCGGCGAAGCTCCGACTCGGGATCACTGCGCCGGTCTCGACCTTGCTCACGTACGACGGGGTGTAGCCGACTGCGGCGGCCAATGCCTTCTGCGAGTAGCCCGCGACTTCCCGCCAATGCCGCAGTTCGGCCACGAACTCCGAACGCGCACGCTGGCCAGCGGATTCGTCTGCCGTCATGATCCGTTATCTCCGCCTCGAGTGAGGTGTGAATGGAATGAACGCGACGTGATCGCTTTTCACCGTGTCCTCATCCAGTGGTAAGTCCGCAGATTGGGGGGCATGAGACACGAGAGACCTCCCAAGGAGTCACCGGGGCGACTGCGAGAGCTGCTCTTCTACAGCGGACAGACGTCGATCGAGCGCAGCGAGCGCGGCGCGCACGTCGGCATCGGCCGGGACGTATCGGTCGACTTGCCGCGCCTGGTCGGCTCGGACGTGGGCCGGCTGGCCCTGCCGACTGACGATGACGCCCTGTTCTTGCAGGACGCCGAACGCCCGCTTGACGGTGCCGACCGAGACGCCGTAGCCGGCCGCCACGTCGGCGTGGCTTGGCAGCCGCTCCCCTGGGCTCAGCTCGCCGCGCTCGACATCGCCCCGGATGGCATCAACCACCTGAAGGTACTGAGGACGCGGGTCGTCCGGATCAAGTTTCTGCACATCGGACAGGCTACGCCCGACCATCTAGGCAGGCTAGCTGTTTCTATCTTGCCTAGCATGTCTAAGAGGTCTATCTTCGCTCTCGTGGCTACCGCTCCGGTAGCCGACACGAAAGCCCCGACCAGCGTTGCAGCGCTGGCCGGGGCGGAGCACCGAACCCACGGAGGAACGATGCAGGTCGACCGTACCCGGATGTACCGGGTCAATGCCGTAGCCGAGCTGGTGGACGTGTCGGTCTCGACCGTCTACCGCGCGATCGAGTCCGGCGCGCTGGACGTGCTGCGGATCGGGAAGGCCCTGCGGGTCCCCGGACCGGCGCTGGCCGCGTGGCTGGAGCAGTGCGCGCAGGACGGCTACGCCACCCACGTCCTGGCCGGCATCCCGGCCGACGACGTCGAGGACGACACCACAGCGGCCGGGGCGGTGACCCGATGAACGCCGCGACGCTGGCCACCGGCCAGATGGGCGCCCACACCGTCAGCTTCCCGTCGGTGCTGCGCGACGGTGACCCGACCCCGGCCGTCACCACGGTCACGCTGACCATCCCGCTCGCCGCCGTCGACGTCGAAGCCGTGCTCTGGTGGCTGATCGACAGCGGCGTCCGCCTCGACGAGCTGACCAACCCCACGGTGGCGGTGTTCTACCTGTGCGAGGCGCTGGCCCACGAGAGCACCCACACCTTCACCGACGCCCGCGCCGCCCTGGACGAGGTGCGGCCGGGGCATCCCGGTTACGAGCTGCGGGAGCAGGTCCGCGCCGTGGTGGCCACGCTGATCGCGCCCGCCCCGGCCCCGGCGTCCTGGTACGGCCGTGCGGGCAGGGTCGCGCACCTGCCGAGCTGGACGGGCGAGGTCGCGCACCGCACCCGGTGCGGGCACGCCCTGTCCGGCATGGACCCGGCCGACCCCGACAGCCGTCGGTGCGCGGTGTGCGTCCGCTCCGCCGACGCGGCCGACGCGGCCGACGCCGTGACCGTGGCGGCCCGGCCGGTGGCGGTGATGGTGTGACCGGCCGCCCGGAGCAGGGCTACGGGATCATCGGCGACGTCCGCGTCACCTTCGACGCCCCGCACCGCGAGGGCCGAGATGCCCCCGCCGAGCTGGCCGCCGCCCTGGTGTTCCCGCTCGACCGCGCCGACCTCGACGCCGCCGCCTGGCGCATCCTCGCCGCCGACGTCTGGCCCGACCTGCCCGACTGGGGTGACGTGGACGCCGGGTACGTCCTCGCGGTGCTGCTGTGGGAGGGCCTGGGCGCGCTCTCTGACGTCCGGGAGCTGCTGGCCCGCCCCGCACGCACCCCGGGCGAGGCCGCGCTCCGGGCGCGGGTCCGCGGGCACGTCACGGCGCTGTTCGGGCCGCAGTCGGCCACTCCGCACGGCGCGCCCGCACTCGCCTACACCGCCGCCACCGACCGCGAGGACGGCCCGGCCGACGGTGAGGCCGGGGCGCGCGTGCTGCCCCTGCGTGGGCGCGACACGCCGCCGCTCAGCGGTTCCTGAACTGCGGGTCGGGGCCGGTCGACCCCCGGTCCCAGCCCCGATCCGCCACCAACCACCCGCCCGCGTTCCTGCTGTTCCCGGGAGGTTCCCCCACCGTGTCCACCCCCGATCCCCGCCCGCCGCGACGGCCCCGTCTGCGGGCCGTCACACCCACCACCGTGACCGACGAAACCCCAGCTCAACCACGTCACGAACGCACCACTGACCACGACACCGACCGCGCTCACGAGGACGGCCCGGACGCGGTTCACGACCGGGGTCGTGTCGAGCTGGACGCGACGGCTCACGAACCCGCCCCGGCGCTCACGGCGCCTGTCGAGCCACCCGCGCCCGGGGTGCGACGCCTGACCCTGGTCCCCGCGACCTCGATCGTGCTGCGGCCCACGCGCTGGCTGTGGACCGACCGCATCCCCGCCGGAGCGATCGTGCTCGGACCCGGCCGCGAGGGCATCGGCAA
Organism: uncultured Pseudonocardia sp.; assembly: GCA_964247105.1. Lineage (GTDB taxonomy): Bacteria > Actinomycetota > Actinomycetes > Mycobacteriales > Pseudonocardiaceae > Pseudonocardia. The sequence continues at coordinate 1,472 of CAXTTN010000132.1, read as the reverse complement.
GTCCCTGTTCTGCGCCTGGCTCACCGCCCGCGTCACCACCGGCACCCTCACCGGGCTGCACCACGGCACCCCGCGCGGCGTCGTCTATGCCGCGACCGAGGACTCGTGGGAACGCACCATCGCCGGACGCCTCGTGGCGGCCGGGGCGGACATGGCCCGCGTGTTCCGGGTCGACGTCCACCACCTCGCCGCCGACGGCGTCGTCACCCTCCCGCTGTCGCTGCCACGCGACTGTGACGACCTGGCCGACGCCATGGCCGACGCCGACGTCGCGCTGTTGGTGCTCGATCCGCTCATCTCCGCCGTGGACTCACGGATCAACGTCAACCAGGAAGAGTTACGCGGCGCCCTCGAACCCCTCGCCGCGCTCGCCGACCGCACCGGCGCCGCCGTGTTCGGACTCGCCCACTTCAACAAGGCCGGCGGCACCGACGTCCTGTCCCGGATCACCGGGTCCCGGGCGTTCGCCGCCGTCGCCCGCGCCGCCATCGCCTTCGCCCGCGACCCCGACGCCGAGGACGGGTCGTGCGTGATCTCCCAGGCCAAGAACAACCTCGGCCCGCTCGATCTGCCCTCGCTGCGCTACCGGGTGGAGCCGGTGGAGCTCGACACCCCCGAGGGCCCGGCCGTGTGGGGACGGCTGGTCATGCTCGGCGAGACCGACCGCCACGTCGACGACATCCTCCGCGAGGCCGACAGCGGCGCCGACAGCGCCGAAACCGCCGTCGGAGGGCTCACCGCACGCGGCGAGGCGGCCGGGTGGCTGGCCGACTACCTCACCGCTGCTGACGGCCCGATCCCGTCCGCGCACGTCAAGAAGGCCGGACGAACGGCCGGGTTCTCCGAACGCACCATCGAACGCGCCGCCCGGTCCCTGCACGTCACCGCCCGATCCGAGGGCTTCCCCCGCATCACCGTCTGGACCCTGCCCACCCCACACGACGACCCGGCCGACAGTCCCAGTGGCGCCAGTGGCGCCAGTGGCGCCAGTCCCGCCAGGCACAGGGACCCGGTGGCGCCGCTGGCGCCACCAGCCGACCCGGCGACCGACCCGGCGCCTTCAGTGGCGCCAGTCGCGCCGCCCACCCCCCAGCCTGGCGCCGCTGGCGCGACTGGCGCCACTGGCGCCATTGCGCCCCGCCGCCGCACTACCCGCCCCGCTCGCCGGACCGCACCCGAGGACACCCGCTGATGCTGCCCATCACCGACCCGACCGCCGCCACCGACCAACTCGACGCCGCCACCCGCGACGCCCGCGCCCACCTGACCGCCCTCGCCGCCGAACTGGCCGCGCCCATCACCCCAGGTCCCATCCCCGGCTGGCTCTCCGACCATCTGGACGCCCTCCGAGATGCCCTCTCCCGCGCCGCCGTCCGCGCCTGCCCACACCTCGCCGCCGGGCCGGGCGTCGCCTACGCCGCCGTCTGGGCCCCCGGACTGCTGGCCTGCCCGACCTGCGCGCCGGTGCTGCT